>NZ_JBJGXU010000003.1:0-210289 GCF_045447305.1 Pseudomonas sp. D47
CGTTGTTGCTGGATACCGAAGGCATCTACACCGAAGTCACGCAGATCATCGCCGAACGCTACGGCCGCACCTATGACTGGGGCATCAAGCAGCACATCATCGGGCGTGGGGCCCAGGACTTGGCCGACTACGTGGTCAAGGCGCTGGACCTGCCGATTACGCCGGCTGAGTTTCTGGAAATCCGCGAACCGCTGATGAGCGAGCGTTTCCCCAAGGCCCTGGGCATGCCCGGCGCCGAAGCGCTGGTGCGGCACTTGAAGGCGCATAACATTCCGATTGCGGTGGGCACCAGTTCGTCGCGCAACTCGTTTGGCCACAAGACCACATTGCACCGCGAATGGTTTGGCCTGTTCGGTACCATCGTCACCGCTGACGACCCGGAAGTCGGTGCCGCCAAGCCTGCGCCGGACATCTTCCTGACCGCCGCACGCCGCCTGGGCGTTGCGCCAGAAGACTGCCTGGTGTTCGAAGATTCGCCGTTCGGTGTTACCGCCGCAAAAGCCGCCAACATGACCGCCATCGCCGTGCCCGATGAAGCCATGGCCGACAGCAAATACCACCACGCCGACCAGATCATCCGCAAACTCGCAGACTTCGACCTGACCGCGTATGGCTTGCCACCCATGGCCTGACAAATGTGGGAGCTGGCTTGCCTGCGATAGCGTCCTCAAGCGCGCCATCGCAGGCAAGCCAGCTCCCACATTGGGTTATGCGCTGAAGCCACCATCAATGGTCAAGCTGGCCCCAGTGATATACCCCGCCTCAGGTCCCACCAGATAAGCCACAAAACTCGCAATCTCCTCCACCTGCCCATAACGCCCCACCGCCATCAACCCGATCAACGTCTCGGCAAACTCACCGCTCGCCGGGTTCATGTCCGTGTCCACCGGCCCAGGCTGCACATTGTTAATGGTGATGCCGCGCGGCCCCAAGTCCCGTGCCAGGCCCTTGGTCAACCCCACCAGCGCCGCCTTGCTCATCGCATACGGCCCGCCCCCGCCAAACGGCATGCGCTCGGCATTGGTGCTGCCGATGTTGATCACTCGGCCACCTTCACCCATATGCTTGGCCGCTTCCTGAGTGGCGATAAATACACTGCGCACATTGATCGCCAGAGTCTGGTCGAAGTCTTCCAGCTTGAAATCTTCCAGTGGCGCGATGGCCAGCACACCGGCGTTGTTCACCAGGATATCCAGGCGCCCAAACGCTTCGACGGTGGCGTTGACCGCATTGCGGATCGCCGTGGCATCCGCGCTGTCGGCCTGGATCGCCAAGGCTTTGCCGCCGGCGCTGATCACGCTGTTCTGCAGCTCTTCGGCTTTTGCGCCCGAGCTGACGTAGGTAAAGGCGACGGCTGCGCCTTGCGCGGCGAGGCGCTTGACGATGGCAGCGCCAATGCCGCGGGAACCGCCTTGGATCAAGGCGACTTTGCCAATGAGGTTGTGTGTGGTCATGTCGATCTCCAAGTAGTTGATGGGTCGAGTATCGACTTCACCCACCCAACCCGGTAGACCGTGATTGCTATAGTCTGTGTAAACCAAAAGTTTAGAATGAGCTGATATGGAAAGCTTTGGCAGTATCGAATGTTTCGTGCGCAGCGCCGAAGGCGGCAGCTTTGCCGAAGCCGCCCGGCACCTTAGCCTGACCCCGGCGGCGGTGGGTAAAAGCGTCGCCAAGCTGGAAGCGCGCCTGGGTGTGCGCCTGTTCCAACGCAGCACCCGACGCCTGACCCTGACCGAAGCCGGCAAGCTGTTCCTCGAAGAAGTCAGCGCCAGCCTCACCACCATCCAGAATGCCGTGGCTAACCTTGCCAGCGCCGAAGGGCGGCCGGTGGGCACGCTCAAGGTCAGCATGGGCACGGTGTTCGGCAATCGTTATGTGGTGCCGTTGCTGGCGGAGTTCATGCGGCGCTTTCCGGATATCAGCCCCGACTGGCATTTCGATAATCGCCAGGTCGACCTGATCGGCCAAGGCTTCGATGCCGCCATCGGCGGTGGTTTTGAACTGCCCCAAGGCGTGGTGGCGCGCAAGCTGTCCCCCGCGCATCGGGTGTTGGTGGCGTCCCCGGATTACTTGGCGCGACGCCTGCCGGTGCACGCGCCCGAAGATTTATCGCGGTGCCTGGGCATCCTGATCCGCTCTCCGCAAACTGGCCGCGTGCGTACCTGGCAGCTCACCGGCCCGGAACGTGAACAACGCCCGCTGGTGCTCAAGCCGCGCATGACCATGAGCGATTCCGAAGCCGCCTGCTGCGCCAGCGCCCAAGGCCTGGGTATCGCGCTGGTGAGCATGCCGATGGCCATGCCGTTCTTCGACAGCGGCGCATTGGTACGGGTGTTGCCCGACTGGTACGTCGACGACGGCAGCATCTCTCTCTACTACGCCGAACACAAACTGCTGCCCGGCAAGACCCGCGCGTTCGTGGAGTTCATCATCGAGCAGTTTGTCGAGCAGAAACTGGGGCAACGGTTCAGCGCGATTTGATCACGGCTGCCTACCGAATCGCGGCCATCGCGGGCAAGCCCGGCTCCCACATCCGACCGCATTCCATGTGGGAACCCGGCTCCCACATCCGACCGCCTTCCCATGTGGGAGCCGGGCTTGCCCGCGATGCAGACGCCTCGGTCTACCTGCCGAACATACCGGGCCAACCAATGACCTTCTTCGGCCTCGGCGCCGCATACGTCCTGATCTTCGACGTCGACAACCCCAGCCGCACCAGCGATTCAGCAATCGTCACCGCCGCCGTCACCCCATCCACCACCGGCACGCCGGTGCGCTGGCGAATCTGCTCATCCAGCCCGGCCATGCCGCCGCAGCCCAGGCAGATCACCTCGGCCTTGTCCTCACGGATAGCCAATTGCGCCTGGCGCACGATGGCTTCCATGGCCGCCAGCGGGTCTTCTTCCAGCTCCAGCACCGCCATGCCGCTGGCGCGCACCGAGGCGCAGCGCTCATACAGGCCGGCAAGTTTCAGCCGGTCTTCGATCAACGGCACGGTGCGGTCCAGCGTGGTCACCACCGAATAGGCATGGCCCAAAAACATCGCGGTGCTGGCCGCCGCTTCGGTGATGTCCACCACCGGCACGTTCAATAACTCCTGCAAACCTTCACGGCCATGTTCGCCATAGCCGGCCTGGATCACTGCATCAAACGGCTGATCGTAGGCCATCACCCGATCCATCACGGCGATAGCGGCCAGGTAGCTTTCAAAATTGCCCTCCACCGACTCGGCGCCAAAGTACGGGGTAAGCCCGACGATCTCAGTGCCCGGCGAGGCCACGGCCCGTGCCTGCTGGGCGATGGTTTCGGTGATGGATTCGGTGGTGTTGACGTTGACCACGAGGATGCGCATGGAATGTCCTTGATTAATGACTGACGTTATCGACTGCAATGCTTTCGCCGCTGACATCGGCGTAGAACGCTTGGCGCTTGGCAATCAGCCGGTACAACAGCCCTGCAATACCGGCGCCAAACAACCAGGAAAACGGTGCCACACTGGCAAAGCCGGGCAGCAGCGCCAACAGAATCGCGATCACTGCCGCAGGCACAAACGCCGCCACCGCGCGCAAATTGACGCCGCGGCTGTAGTAATAAACCCCCTTCGGGTCTTCGCTATACAACTGCAGCACGTCCACCTGATTTTTACGGATCAGCCAGTAATCGACCATGATCACCCCGTACAACGGCCCCAGCAGTGCGCCCAGGCCGGAGAGGAAATACACGATCACCAGCGGGCTGTTGTAGAGGTTCCACGGCAGGATCAGCACCGCCAAGGTGGCGCTGATCAACCCGGCGCGACGGAAGTTCAGGTACTTGGGCGCCAGGTTGCTCAGCACAAACGCCGGGGCAACGAAGTTGGCCATGATGTTCACCGCCACGGTGACGATCAGGAACGCCAGGCAGCCCAGCACCAGGAAGAAGGTGTTGGGGATGGCCGCGATGATTTCGGTCGGGCTTTCGATGACCCGGCCATTGAGCTGGAACTGCCCGCCGCACAGCAGCACGGTAATTGCGGCAAACACCAGGATATTCACCGGCAAGCCCCAGAAATTGCCGACCAGGATGGTCTTGCGGCAGGGCGAGGAGCGGGCGAAGTCGCAAAAGTTGAGGATCAGCGTGCCGTAGATGGTCAGCCACAACGCGCCACCGGCAAAGATATTGCGCCACATCTCGCCGCCGCTCAGCGGCTCGCGTATTGACCAGGCAATGTTGCCGTCGACCTGCAAGTACATCCAGCCGGCCAGCGACGCGACGGTCACTAGAATCACCGGCCCGGCGAACGCTTCATAGCGGCGCACCATTTCCATGCCGTAAGCCAGGATCGCCAACTGCACCAACCAGATCGCCACGAAACACGCCCAGCCCAAGGTGGATAAACCCAGGATCGAGTTGTGGTCATACTCGGCAAACCCCGGATGAATCGCCGACAACAACACGCGAAAAACCACCGAGGCCAAGTAGGTCTGGATACCAAACCAGGCAATCGCAATCACCGCGCGAATCAATGCTGGAATCTGCGCGCCGTGGATGCCGAAACTGATGCGGCTGATCACCGGGAATGGCACCCCGGTCTTCTGGCCCATAAACCCCGACAAGTTCATGAAGAAGTACACCAGCGCCGCGCCAATCCCCAGCGATAACAGAATTTGCCAGCCGCCAAGCCCCAATGCATACAGGCCGATGGCAAATGAATAGTTGGCGATGTTGTGCACGTCGTTGGTCCACAACGCAAAGATGCTGTAGCGCCCCCAACGTCGGCCCTCGGTCTTGGTGGGCGCCAGGTCCTTGTTGTGCAGGCGCGGGCTGAGCACCAGCGGGCCGGGGCTTGCCGGCTCGGGGGTCAGGGCGGAGGAGGGCAGATCCAGTGCGATGTTATTCGAGAGGCGTGTACGCATTCCGGCAGGCTCCGGCGCATCTTCGGCAGCGCCTCAGATGGCAAAGTGTATGTATGTTTTGTATTTATTGTATACAAGGCGCACTTCACCTTAAGCCACATGCGTGCCAGTTTTCGGTCTATCAAAACCGTGAGTAATTTCCTTTTTGTTAGATGTTCAAATAACTGACTGAATTAAAAGCGATATAAATTGACCGTTTGAACAGGTATTTATTTTTCGCTGGAGAGGCGCTCTATTCAAGAGGCAAAAAGCATGCGGGGATGGGTGTTACGTTTTGGTGCGAAAGAACATGGATTGCACACATAAATGGCACCGATGGTTACATTGATGTGTACAAGATTTACATCCACCACAAAGCAAATGTGGGAGCGGGCTTGCCCGCGATAGCGGTGTATCAGCCAACTCCTCATTGACTGACACCCCCTCATCGCGGGCAAGCCCGCTCCCACATTTTTACTGCACTCAATCTCAGGCCTTGCTGATGATATTCCCAGCGTGCAACCCGCATTCCTTCTGCGTAGCTTCTTCCCACCACCAGCGGCCCTCACGCTCGTGCTGGTTCGGCAATACCGGGCGGGTGCAGGGCTCGCAGCCGATGCTGATAAACCCGCGTTCATGCAAGCTGTTGTACGGCAACTCGAGCATGCGGATGTAACCCCAGACTTCCTCGCTGGTCATCTGCGCCAGCGGGTTGAATTTGTACAGGGTGCGCTCGGGCGTGGAGAACGCCGTATCAATTTCCAATGCCGCCACCTGGCTGCGGGTGCCGGGGCTCTGGTCACGGCGTTGGCCGGTGGCCCAGGCGCTCACGCCGGACAGTTTGCGTCGCAGCGGTTCGATCTTGCGCACGCCACAGCATTCGCCATGGCCGTCCTTGTAGAAACTGAACAGGCCCTTTTCCTTGACGAAAGGTTCCAGCTTGCTCTGGTCCGGCGAAATCAGCTCGATGTCGATCTTGTAAAACTCACGCACCTGCTCGATGAACCGGTAGGTTTCCGGGTGCAGGCGGCCCGTGTCGAGGCTGAACACCTTGACGTTCTTGTTCAGCTTCCAAGCCATGTCTACCAGCACCACGTCCTCGGCACCGCTGAAGGAAATCCACAGGTCATCGCCGAACTGGCTGAACGCCAGCTTGAGAATGTCCTGGGCGGATTTGTTGGCATAAGTCGCGGCGAGTTCAGCGACGTCGAAGGCTTGGTTCATCAGGACGGTTCCTACAGGTCAGTGGCGCTGAGCGCTCTATAGGGGAGCGATGGTATCAAAATCCGCCCTGCGTTGCGGCGGCCAGCTTGAATCGCTAGAGTTCGGCAGTCCTTTTGCTCGCTCAACTAACAACATCTAATGGGAGTGTCTTGTGGAAATTGCCTGTCTCGACCTGGAAGGGGTGCTGGTTCCGGAAATCTGGATCGCCTTCGCCGAAAAAACCGGTATTGAATCCCTGCGGGCCACCACCCGCGACATTCCCGACTACGACGTGCTGATGCAGCAGCGCCTGCGCATCCTCGACGAGCACGGGCTGAAGCTCGCTGACATTCAGGAAGTGATCGCCACCCTCAAGCCGCTGGACGGCGCCATCGAGTTCGTCAACTGGCTGCGCGAGCGCTTCCAGGTGGTGATCCTGTCAGACACCTTCTACGAGTTCTCCCAACCGTTGATGCGCCAGTTGGGCTTTCCGACCTTGCTCTGTCACCGCCTGATCACCGATGAAAACGATCGGGTGGTGAGCTACCAACTGCGCCAGAAAGACCCGAAGCGCCAATCGGTGCTGGCGTTCAAGACCCTCTACTACCGCGTGATCGCCGCTGGCGACTCCTACAACGACACCACCATGCTCGGCGAAGCTGACCGTGGGATCTTGTTCCATGCGCCGCAGAATGTGATTCGCGAGTTCCCACAATTCCCGGCAGTGCATACGTTTGAGGACTTGAAGAAAGAGTTCATCAAGGCGTCGAATCGGGCGTTGAGCCTTTAGAGCATCAGTGCTACTGATGGCCCTATCGCAGGCAAGCCAGCTCTCACCTTGGGATCGTGTTCACACAGTTCAAAATGTGGGAGCTGGCTTGCCTGCGATGGGGCCAGCTCAGGCGCCGCCTAAACCCCTGCCAGCAACCGATCATAAGGAATACTTAAACCTTCATGCAGGCGCTTGATCATCGCCAAGCTCAACTTGCGCTTGTGATTCAGCACTTCGGACACTCGCCCGCTTGTACCTATAAAGGGCTCAAGGTCACGGGCGGTCATACCCAATTGCTCCATGCGAAATTTAATCGCTTCCACCGGGTCCGAAGCCGGCATTGGATAGTGCTCGGCCTCGTACTTCTCAATCAGGACAGCGAGTATTTCCAGCTCGTCACCCTCAGGCGAGCCGATTTGCGCGCCCCATAGCTGCTCGACGCGTGCGAGCGCCGCAGTCAGGTCTTCCTGGGTATGAATAGGTTTGATGTTCATCACACGGTCTCCGCGTTGATCTGGTCGTATTGCACATGGGTTCCCGCAAAACGTATGAACCCCAGCTGTCGCTGATAATCGATCGCCATGACCACTCGATACTTGTTGCCACCCACGTTGAACACCACCCTGCCACCTTTGAGAATACTCGCGGTTCTGAGCTCTGCCTTGAGGGCTTGTGGTGTTTGGTAAGTGGTTTTCTCCATATGACGATACAGCTCGACCATCGGCGTTTTGGCATCGCCATAAGCTGGGTGGCTTTCCCAGAATATTCGTAAGGTAGAGAGAGCGATTATGCGCATCGCTTTAATCTCCCATTTTGGGAGATCATAGGTGCGGTTGGGTGGATATGCAATCGCGGAAATAATTTCTGACGAGTAGGCAGTCGCTTCATGTGATCCTTCACAAACGGCGGGGGGCGGTAGGGGCTGGACGCTATCCTGCAGCCCACGCGTCGTCCACGACCCTTCTGATTCAGGTTTTTTCGGCTGCTCGGTTCTGCGTCTGAAAGTCAGGAAGGGCTGGGTGCTACAAGCCTTCCAAAGTTTGTAACAACACCCGCACCTTCGTCAGCGATTCCTGATACTCCGCCTCCCACTGCGAATCCGCCACGATCCCGCCGCCGCCCCAGCAGCACACCTGGCCATCCTTGACCAGCAGGCTGCGAATCGCGATGGAGCTGTCCATCTCGCCGCGCACGTCCAGGTACACCAACGAGCCGCAGTACAAGCCGCGTCGAGTCGGCTCCAGCTCGTCGATGATCTGCATGGCACGGATCTTCGGCGCGCCAGTGATGGAGCCGCCGGGGAAGCTGCCGGCGATCAGGTCGAGGGCGTCTTTGTCGTCGGCCAAGGTGCCGGTGACGCTGCTCACCAAGTGGTGCACGTTGGGGTAGCTTTCCAGGCTGAACAACTCCGGCACTTTTACCGAGCCGGTGCGGCAGGTGCGGCCGAGGTCGTTGCGCAGCAGGTCGACGATCATCAGGTTCTCGGCGCGGTCTTTGGGGCTGGCCAGCAGTTCGGCGGCGTTGGCTGCGTCTTCTTCGGGCGTCAAACCGCGCGGGCGGGTGCCTTTGATGGGGCGGGTTTCGACGCGGCGCTGGCTGATGTGTACAAAGCGCTCCGGCGACAGGCTCAGCACTGCACCGTCGTCCGGCAGGCTCTGGAACCCGGAAAACGGCGTAGGGCAGGCCTCACGCAAGGCGCAGTAAGCCGCCCACGGATCGCCGACGCACGGCGCACGAAAGCGCTGGGCAAAGTTGACCTGGTAGCAGTCGCCGGCCTGGATGTAATCCTGAATGCGCCCGATGGCTTGCCGGTAAGCTTCGGCGCTCAGGTCTGGGGCCATGGGGCCGTTCAGTTTGAAACTCGCCGGGAGGTTGGCAGTTTCAGCGTTGAACAGCGCAATCAGGCGTTGTCGCTCGCTGTCAGCAAGCGAGGGGTGAAACACCAACTGGCTGGTTTGCGCCTGGTGATCGCTGATCAGCGCCCAGGCATACAGCCCAAAGCGTGCATCCGGCAGGTGCAGGTCATCCACCGCCAAGTGCGGCATGTGTTCCAGGTGGCGGCCGAAGTCGTAGCTCAGGTAACCGATCAAGCCGCCAGCGAACGGCAACTCATAACCAGCAGGCAAGCCCGCTTCACCCAACTGCGTGAGGTTTTCGCGTAGGCGTTGCAGGAAATCACTGCCGTTTTCGTCAGACCGAACCGTTAGCGTTTCCACCGGCCAGGCGCTGAGCAGGTCATAACGACCGCGCTCGGCAGTCGGGCGGCCGCTGTCGAGCAGCACCGCGCCGGGGGCGTGGCGAATCGCCGTAAAATACTCGGCGGGGTTGGCCCGGTAGGGCAGCGGGTGTACGGAACAGGTCGACATGCGGGGTGGATCAGCCGTTGGCGCGAGGGAGGCGATTGTAGTCCCCCGTAGGCCTTGGTCCTAGAGGGGATGTCGACGATAGGCAGATTGAGGGCCTGTCGTGAGGGATCGGTTGCTTGTTACAACGCTATCGCAGGCAAGCCAGCTCCCACAGGTTGATCGTATTCCAATGTGGGCGCTGGCTTGCCTGCGATGAGGCCTTCAGCCTTCCACGGCCGGGATATGCCCAAACATCGCCTGCACGAATTTAACCCGTTCTTCCGGCGTTTCTGTCACGCCCGCAGCCTTCAATTCTTCCAACCGCGCTTCCACCGCATGGGTACGCAACGTCAGGCCGCAGTCGTTGGCAATCTGGATATTCAGCCCCGGCCGCGCATTCAGTTCGAGGATCAGCGGGCCTTTTTCCTGGTCCAGCACCATGTCTACGCCGATATAACCCAGCCCGCACAGTTCATAGCAACTGGCCGCCAGCTTCATGAAACCGTCCCAGTTGGGCAGTTGCACGCCATCCACGGCGTTGGTGGTGTCGGGGTGTTTGGTGATGATGTTGTTCAGCCAGGTGCCGCGCAACGTCAGGCCGGTGGCCAGGTCGACACCTACGCCAATCGCGCCCTGGTGCAGGTTGGCCTTGCCGCCGGACTGGCGCGTCGGCAAGCGCAGCATGGCCATCACCGGGTAGCCCATCAGCACAATGATGCGGATGTCCGGCACGCCTTCGTAGCTGATGCTCTTGAAGATCTGGTCGGGCACCACGCGGTATTCGATCAGCGCACGATCGCGGTGGCCGCCCAAAGAATACAGGCCGGTGAGGATGCTGGAGATCTGATGTTCGATTTCTTCATGGCTGATGATCTTGCCGGACACCGTGCGATAGCGCCCTTCAAAACGGTCGGCCACCACCAGGATGCCATCGCCGCCGGCGCCTTGGGCCGGCTTGATCACGAAGTCGCTGCGCCCACCGATGATCTCGTCGAGCTTGTCGATTTCCTTCTCAGTGGAAATGATCCCGTACATCTCCGGCACATGGATGCCAGCCGCCATGGCACGTTCCTTGGTGATGATCTTGTCATCCACAATCGGATACAGGCTGCGCTTGTTGTACTTGAGCACGTAGTCGGCGTTACGCCGGTTGATGCCCATGATCCCCCGCGCTTCGAGAGCCTTCCAGGTCTTCCAGAAGCCGAACATTACGAGTCAGCCTTGAGGAAGGCCTTGAAACGCACCAACTCGGTCAGGCGGTAGCCGCGATAACGCCCCATGGCCAGCATGAAACCCACCAGGATCAACAGGATCGCCGGGAAGGTGAACACAAAGTAGATCAGTTCCGGCACACTCATAATGATGTGCGCCAGCGACGCGGCGAACAGCGTACCAATCGCCACTTTCAGCGCATGGTTGGCGCCGCGTTCTTCCCAAGTGATCGACAGGCGTTCGATGGTCATGGTCAAAATCACCATTGGGAACAGTGCCACCGACAGCCCACGCTCCAGGCCCAGCTTGTGGCTGAACAGGCTGATGGCGGCAATCAGCACCACCACGAAGGTCAGCACCACCGAAAGCCTGGGCAGCATCTGCAGCTTCAAGTGTTCCAGGTATGACCTGAGGGACAGCCCCAACGCCGTAATAATGGTGAACAGCACAATCCCGAAGCCCAACTGCGTCTCTCGGAACGCCAGGGCGATCAGCACTGGGGTAAAGGTGCCGAGGGTCTGCAGGCCGATCAGGTTGCGCAGAATCAGGATCACCAGCACGCCAATCGGGATCATCACCATGATCATGAAGGTCTGCTGGGTTTGCAGCGGCAGGCCGTACAGCGAGTATTCGAGGAAATTGGCGTCGGTATTTTCGTCGGTCAGCTTGGCCAGACGAATGGCGTTCATTTCGCTGTTGTTCAGGCTGAACGTCACCATGGCTTTCTTGCCGCCATCGACCGTGATCAGGTTTTCATCGCCGGTCCACCATAGCAGGCGGTCGGCGGGCAGGCCTTGCTCACCGGTTTCCGGGTTGAAGTACAGCCAGTCATTGCCGTTGAAGCTGCGCAGCCACAGTTCTGGGGTTTGCGGCTGGTCGGCGACGAGGCGGATGGTGTGGACTTTTTCCACCGGCACGTGCGCGATGGACAGCAGCAACTCGACGATTTTGGCTTTGTGTGGCGTCGACGGGTCGCCCGCCAGCAGCAGTTTCACATTGTCGTCGTTGAGGTTGTTGGTGCGCTTGATCGCTTCGGTAATAAACGTCTCGACGTCAGCCGAGTGCTGGCGGATCGGCGCCAGCAGGGCTTCGGCGGCGATCTTTTCCGGGCCTTCCACGGCGATGCTGTCGCGGAAGGTCGGGCCTTTGACTTTGACCTTTTCGCCGCTGTAACGCTTGGTCAGCACCAGGCGGTAATACAGCGTCTGGTTGCCCTTGGCGCGGCGGGCCGACCAGGTGACCTTGCGGTTGCCGTCGGTGCGGTTGACGCTCACGCCGTAGTTATTGGAGATGAAACTCTCGTTGAGGCTGACGAAGTCGCGGCTCAGGGGCGGCACGAACATCGAGACCTTCACCGGGTCTTTGGGGTTGGCGACGAACTCGACTTTGGCGTCGATGTTCCACAGGTCGTCGGTGGCGTCTTCGGTGACGGGAATCCCCAGCACGAAAATCTGGTAGGCGGTGACCGAAATACCCAACACCACCAGGATGGTGATCAGGATTTTCAGGTGCAGGGTCAGAGAGCGCATTCGGTTTACTCGGCGGTATGAGCGTCGGCGGCGCAGGCAGGTTTGCCCGCTGCGTATTTAAGACTGGGGTCGACCAGCGCATCAAAGCGTTTCAAGGCTTCGGAGCCGATCAGCAGCGGGTATTGGAATGCGCTGCGGTCAGTCAAGTTCACTTCGATGCTGCGTAAAGCAGTGCCCATGCAGATGTCCAGGGCGATCACTGGGCGGGCGGTGTAGTTCTTGTCCTCATCGGGGTCGTAGTCACCGGCGCGGCGCTTGATCTTGCTGACGCGGGCCAGGGGGCGTTCGATGGGGTGGGAATGGGCGGTGTCGATGGCCAGGTAGAAGCGTACCCAGGATTCACCGTTGCGCTTGAAACGCTTGATATCGCGGGCGCTCAGCGAGGCGGTCTTGGCGCCGGTGTCGAGTTTGGCCGCGACTTCCAGGTCAATGCCCGCCAGTTTCGCGTATTCATTCAGGCCATACACGGTCTTCTCGGCGGCAACGCCAAGGCTCGGTAGGCACACTAGGCAAAACACTAGAAGGAAGGGCTTGAGTCTCATAGATCCTGAGGCGGTGCAGTGCGATGTTTATTCAAGGCGACTGGCATTGCTGCGCAAACTCCCTCGTGCGCCGTTTCATCAAGTGATGTCAGGCAAAAGCGGCGGGCATTCTAACATGATGCTTTTTTGGCGCCAGCGCTGGCAGGCGGCCATGCCCCGATGAGGTGCAGACGGGATTATTAGACGATTGTCGACAATGTGTATTTATTCTTTGACTAATAGGGGCTGATTGGCTAGTTTTTGCCACATTGCTTTTAAAGGTGTCGACAATATGCTGGATCAGCTGGAAACCCCAGTGGTGGCGCAAGACGATTCCCAGACCATGTCCGAGAACGTCTTCCGGCGTATCCAGGCCGCGATCGTCAAGGGCGAGATCGCCCCCGGCAGCAAGATTTCCGAGCCGGAGTTGGCGCGCACCTACGGCATCAGCCGCGGGCCGTTGCGCGAAGCGATCCACCGCCTGGAAGGCCAGCGCCTGCTGGTGCGCGTGCCTCACGTTGGCGCGCGAGTGGTGTCCTTGAGCCACGCCGAGCTGATCGAGCTCTATGAAATCCGCGAATCCCTGGAAGGCATGGCCTGCCGTTTGGCCGCCGAGCGCATGACCGACGCGGAAATCGAAGAGCTGCGCCAGGTGTTGCACACCCACGAACGTGACGAAGCGTTCCAAGCCGGCCTGGGCTACTACCAGCAGGAAGGCGACTTCGATTTTCATTACCGGATAATTCAAGGCGCCGGTAATCGCACCCTGACCCAAATGCTTTGCGGTGAGCTGTACCAATTGGTGCGCATGTACCGCATCCAGTTCTCCGCCACCCCTAATCGTCCACGCCAGGCCTTTGCCGAGCATCACCGCATTCTTGACGCGATCGCCGATCGCGACGGTGAACTGGCCGAACTGTTGATGCGCCGCCATATCGGCGCCTCCAAACGCAATATCGCCCGTCACTTCCCGGACGGTGCCCCCCAGACAGCCACTCAGCGAGGTGAGTCATGAGTTCCAACAATAAAACCACTCCAGGCCAGCGTTTCCGTGATGCAGTCGCCAGCGAACATCCATTGCAAGTGGTGGGCGCGATCAACGCCAACCACGCGCTGCTGGCCAAACGCGCCGGTTTCAAGGCGATTTATCTGTCGGGTGGCGGTGTAGCCGCGGGTTCCCTCGGCGTGCCGGACTTGGGGATTACCGGCCTGGATGACGTACTCACCGACGTGCGCCGCATCACCGACGTGTGCGACCTGCCGCTGCTGGTGGACGTGGACACCGGCTTCGGCTCCTCGGCCTTCAACGTGGCGCGCACGGTCAAGTCGATGATCAAGTTCGGCGCCGCCGCCATTCATATCGAAGACCAGGTCGGCGCCAAGCGCTGCGGTCATCGCCCGAACAAAGAAATCGTGTCCCAGCAGGAAATGGTCGACCGCATCAAGGCCGCCGTGGATGCGCGCACCGATGACAGCTTCGTGATCATGGCTCGCACCGACGCCCTCGCCGTCGAAGGCCTGGAGTCCGCCCTGGAACGCGCTGCCGCCTGCATCGAAGCCGGCGCCGACATGGTCTTTCCGGAAGCCATCACTGAGCTGGAGATGTACAAACTCTTCGCCTCCCGCGTGAAGGCGCCGATCCTGGCCAACATCACCGAATTCGGCGCGACTCCGCTGTACACCACCGAACAGTTGAAATCTGCCGATGTTTCCATCGTGCTGTACCCGCTCTCGGCCTTTCGCGCCATGAACAAGGCCGCCGAGAACGTCTACACCGCGATCCGTCGCGACGGCACCCAGCAGAACGTGATCGACACCATGCAAACCCGCATGGAGCTTTACGATCGCATCGACTACCACACCTTCGAGCAGAAGCTCGACGCGCTGTTCGCCGCGAAAAAGTAAAGAACGGCTTCCCTGAATAACTACAAAATTGGAGAAGAACCATGGCTGAAGCAAAAGTATTGAGTGGTGCCGGCCTGCGTGGCCAGGTGGCCGGGCAGACCGCACTGTCGACCGTGGGCCAGGCCGGTGCCGGCCTGACCTATCGTGGTTATGATGTGCGCGAACTCGCCGCCGATGCGCAATTTGAAGAAGTCGCCTACCTGCTGCTCTACGGCGAGCTGCCGACCAAAGCCGAACTGGCCGGCTACAGCAACAAGCTGAGCAAACTGCGCGACCTGCCCCAGGCGCTGAAAGAAGTGCTGGAACGCATCCCTGCCGACGCCCACCCGATGGACGTAATGCGCACCGGTTGTTCGTTCCTGGGCAATATCGAGCCCGAGAAAGACTTCAGCGTGCAACGTGATGTCACCGACCGCCTGCTCGCCGCCTTCCCGGCGATCATGTGCTACTGGTACCGTTTCAGCCACGACGGCCAGCGCATCGACTGCGTGACCGACGAGGCAAGCATCGGCGGCCACTTCCTGCACCTGCTGCATGGCAAGAAGCCGAGCGAGCTGCACGAGAAGGTCATGAACGTGTCGCTGATTCTCTATGCCGAGCACGAATTCAACGCATCGACCTTTACCGCTCGCGTGTGTGCCTCGACCCTGTCCGACCTGTATTCCTGCGTCACCGCCGCCATCGGCTCGCTGCGCGGCCCGCTGCACGGCGGCGCCAACGAGGCGGCGATGGAAATGATCGAGCGTTTCGGCTCGGCTGAAGAAGCCGTCGAAGGCACCCTCGGCATGCTGGCGCGCAAAGACAAGATCATGGGCTTCGGCCATGCGATCTACAAAGACAACGACCCGCGTAATGAAGTGATCAAGGGCTGGTCGAAAAAGCTCGCTGACGAAGTGGGCGACACGGTGCTGTTCCCGGTCTCGGAAGCCATCGACAAGACCCTGTGGGAGCAGAAGAAACTGTTCCCCAACGCTGACTTCTACCATGCCTCGGCGTACCACTTCATGGGCATCCCGACCAAGCTGTTCACACCGATCTTCGTGTGTTCGCGCCTCACTGGCTGGGCCGCGCATGTGTTCGAACAGCGCGCCAACAACCGCATCATCCGTCCAAGCGCCGAGTACATCGGCGTAGAGCAGCGCAAGTTCGTGCCAATCGAACGTCGCTGAATGGGATGAGCTGAGCACTTTGGCAAATGTGCTGTTCTGTGGGAGCTGGCTTGCCTGCGATCGAATCACCCAGGTGTACCTGTCACACCGCAGTGATGCCATCGCAGGCAAGCCAGCTCCCACAGAAAGCCAGGCCAGTGTCGACAGTCCACCCTGTGAACCTACCGTGACCGAGTCCTGACGATGAACACTGAATTTCGCAAATCGCTCCCCGGCAGCCGCCTGGATTTCTTCGACGCCCGTGCGGCCGTCGATGCAATCACCCCTGGCGCCTACGCCACCTTGCCTTACACCTCACGCGTACTCGCGGAGAACCTGGTGCGCCGCTGCGACCCGGCCACGCTCAATGCGTCCCTGAGCCAACTGATCGACCGCAAGCGCGACCTCGACTTCCCATGGTTTCCGGCGCGCGTGGTGTGCCACGACATCCTCGGCCAGACCGCATTGGTCGACCTCGCCGGCCTGCGTGATGCCATCGCCCTACAAGGCGGTGACCCGGCCCAGGTCAACCCGGTGGTGCCGACCCAACTGATCGTCGACCACTCCCTGGCCGTCGAAGCCGGTGGTTTTGACCCCGACGCGTTCGAGAAAAACCGCGCCATCGAAGACCGTCGCAACGAAGACCGTTTCCACTTTATCGAGTGGACCAAAAAGGCCTTCAAGAACGTCGACGTGATCCCACCGGGCAACGGCATCATGCACCAGATCAACCTGGAGAAAATGTCCCCAGTGATCCAGGTGCGCGATGGCGTGGCCTTCCCTGATACTTGCGTCGGCACCGACAGCCACACGCCGCACGTAGACGCCCTGGGCGTGATCGCCATCGGCGTCGGCGGCCTCGAAGCTGAGAGCGTGATGCTCGGCCGTGCCTCGTGGATGCGCCTGCCGGAAATCATCGGCGTGGAGCTCACCGGCAAGCTGTTGCCCGGCATCACCGCCACCGACATGGTGCTGGCGCTGACCGAGTTCCTGCGTAAACAAAAAGTGGTCGGCGCGTGGCTGGAGTTCTTCGGCGAAGGCGCCTCCAAACTGACCCTGGGCGACCGCGCGACTATCTCCAACATGGCCCCGGAATACGGCGCCACGGCGGCGATGTTCTACATCGACCCGCAGACTATCGCCTACCTGAAACTCACCGGCCGCGAAGACGAACAAGTCACCCTGGTGGAGCAATACGCGCGTCACACCGGCCTGTGGGCGGATGACCTCAAGGGCGCGCAGTACGAGCGTGGCCTGACCTTCGACCTGTCCAGCGTCGTGCGCAACATGGCGGGGCCGAGCAACCCGCACGCCCGCGTCGCCACCAGCGACCTGGCGGCCAAGGGCATCAGCGGCCAGTGGGACGAAGTGCCGGGGCAAATGCCCGACGGCGCGGTGATCATTGCCGCCATCACCAGCTGCACCAACACCAGTAACCCGCGCAACGTGATCGCTGCCGGCCTGCTGGCGCGTAACGCCAACAAGCTTGGGCTGACGCGCAAGCCGTGGGTCAAATCCTCGCTGGCACCGGGTTCGAAAACCGTGGCGATGTACCTCGACGAAGCGGGCTTGACCCACGAGTTGGAGCAGCTGGGTTTTGGTGTCGTGGCATTCGCCTGCACCACCTGCAACGGCATGTCCGGCGCACTCGACCCGGTGATCCAACAAGAAATCATCGACCGCGACCTGTACGCCACCGCCGTGTTGTCGGGTAACCGCAACTTCGACGGGCGCATTCACCCGTACGCCAAGCAAGCGTTCCTCGCTTCGCCGCCATTGGTGGTGGCCTACGCGATTGCCGGCACCATCCGTTTCGACATCGAAAAAGACGTGCTTGGCCTCGACGCCAACGGCAAGGAAATCCGCCTGCAAGACATCTGGCCGAGCGACGAAGAGATCGACGCCGTGGTCAAGGCCTCGGTCAAGCCGGAGCAGTTCCGCGCGGTCTACATCCCGATGTTCGCGATCCACGAAGACACCGGCCCCAAAGTCGCGCCGCTGTACGACTGGCGCCCGCAAAGCACCTACATCCGCCGCCCGCCTTACTGGGAAGGCGCGTTAGCCGGTGCGCGCCCGCTCAAGGGCATGCGCCCGCTGGCGGTGCTGCCGGACAACATCACCACCGACCACCTGTCGCCGTCCAACGCGATCATGCCGGGCAGCGCCGCCGGTGAATACCTGGCGAAAATGGGCCTGCCGGAAGTCGACTTCAACTCCTATGCGACCCACCGTGGCGACCACTTGACCGCGCAGCGCGCGACCTTTGCCAACCCGAAACTGTTCAACGAAATGGTCCAGGAAAACGGCAAGGTCAAGCAGGGTTCCCTGGCACGTATCGAGCCGGAAGGCCAGGTCACGCGAATGTGGGAAGCCATCGAAACCTACATGGAGCGCAAGCAGCCGCTGATCATCATTGCCGGCGCCGACTACGGCCAGGGTTCGTCCCGCGACTGGGCGGCCAAGGGCGTACGCCTGGCCGGTGTGGAAGCGATTGCCGCCGAAGGTTTTGAGCGTATTCACCGCACCAACCTGGTGGGCATGGGCGTGTTGCCGCTGGAGTTCCTGCCGGGTACCGACCGTCACACACTGAACATCGATGGCAGCGAAACCTATGACGTGGTCGGCCAACGCACCCCGCGTGCGCAGCTGACCTTGGTGATCAACCGCAAGAATGGCGAACGTGTCGAGGTGCCGGTGACGTGCCGCCTGGACACCGCCGAAGAAGTGTCGATCTACGAGGCGGGCGGCGTGTTGCAACGTTTTGCCCAGGACTTCCTGGAATCGGCGGCGACCGCCTGAGAGGTTAACCATGGCACACGCAGCGCAAATTAAGATCCCCGCCACCTACATGCGTGGCGGCACCAGCAAGGGCGTGTTTTTCAGCCTCAAGGACCTGCCCGCCGCCGCGCAGGTGCCGGGTGCCGCGCGCGATGCCTTGCTGTTGCGGGTGATCGGCAGCCCCGACCCCTACGACAAGCAAATCGACGGCATGGGCGGCGCCACTTCGAGCACCAGCAAAACCGTGATCCTGGCCAAGAGCACCCGCGCCGATCATGACGTGGACTACCTGTTTGGCCAGGTCTCGATCGACAAGCCTTTTGTCGACTGGAGCGGCAACTGCGGCAACCTGTCGGCAGCGGTGGGGTCGTTCGCCATCAGCGCCGGCCTGGTCGACCCGGCCCGAGTGCCCCGCAACGGCGTGGCCGTGGTGCGGGTCTGGCAGGCGAATATCGGCAAGACCATCATTGCTCACGTGCCGATCACCGACGGCGCGGTGCAGGAAACCGGCGACTTCGAACTCGACGGCGTGACCTTTCCCGCCGCCGAAGTGCAGCTGGAGTTTATGGACCCGGCGGCGGAAGAAGAGGGCGGCGGTGGCTCGATGTTTCCCACTGGCAACCTGGTCGATGACCTTGAAGTGCCCGGTGTCGGCACCTTCAAGGCGACGCTGATCAACGCCGGCATTCCGACGATTTTCATCAACGCTGAAGACCTCGGCTACACCGGCACCGAGCTGCAAGGCGCAATCAACAGCGACCCCAAAGCCCTGGCGATGTTCGAGACTGTGCGGGCCTATGGCGCATTGCGCATGGGCCTGATCAAGCACCTCGACGAAGCCGCCCAGCGTCAGCACACGCCGAAGGTCGCGTTTGTGGCCAAACCTGCCGATTACGTGGCGTCCAGTGGCAAGGCGATCAAGGCCGGTGATGTGGATTTGCTGGTGCGCGCGCTGTCCATGGGCAAGTTGCACCACGCCATGATGGGCACGGCGGCGGTGGCGATTGGCACGGCGGCGGCGATATCCGGCACCTTGGTGAACCTCGCCGCCGGTGGTGTTGAGCGCAATGCGGTGCGCTTCGGGCATCCGTCGGGCACCTTGCGTGTCGGTGCTGAAGCGACTCAAGTGAACGGTGAATGGGTCGTTAAAAAAGCCATCATGAGCCGCAGCGCGCGAGTCCTTATGGAAGGCTTCGTCCGCGTCCCAGGCGACGCCTTCTAACAGCTTGCACCGACCCCATGTGGGAGCGGGCTTGCCCGCGAATGCGGTGGACCAGTCACCTTATGTGCGACTGACAGATCGCCATCGCGGGCAAGCCCGCTCCCACACGCAATGGTGGTATCCGCACGACCAAGGCAGGCAATCAGACCTGCCACACCACGATCAACCCTGACCCTGAGGATGGAACAACCCCTAACTGTTTGGAGAACTGCCATGAGCGCCAACGTCGACCAGAACAACCGCCCCGACTACGACCAGGTCCTGCAGGACATCGCCGATTACGTCCTCAATTACCGCATCGAGTCCCGGGACGCCTTGGACACTGCCCGCAACTGCCTGATGGACACCCTCGGCTGTGGCCTGCTGGCCCTGCGTTTCCCGGAGTGCACCAAGCACCTGGGGCCGATCGTCGAGGGCACCGTCGTCCCGTTCGGCGCGCGCGTGCCCGGTACCTCGTTCCGCCTGGACCCGGTCAAAGCCGCGTGGGACATCGGCTGCATTGTGCGTTGGCTCGACTACAACGACACCTGGCTCGCCGCCGAATGGGGTCACCCTTCGGATAACCTCGGTGGCATCCTCGCCGTGGCTGATCATCTTTCGCAAAAGCGCGTGGCCAATGGCGACGCGCCGCTGACCGTGCGCGCGGTGCTGGAAGCGATGATCATGGCCCACGAAATCCAAGGTGTGATTGCCCTGGAAAACGCCTTCAACCGCGTCGGCCTTGACCATGTGCTGCTGGTGAAAGTCGCCTCCACGGCGGTCACGGCCAAGCTGATGGGCGCCAACCGCGAGCAGTTGCTGGCTGCGTTGTCCCACGCGTTTGTCGATGGCCAGGCACTGCGTACTTATCGGCATGCGCCGAACGCCGGCTCGCGCAAATCCTGGGCGGCAGGCGATGCATCCAGCCGTGGTGTGCGCCTCGCGGATATCGCCCTGCGCGGCGAGATGGGCATTCCTGGTGTGTTGAGCGCGCCGCAGTGGGGTTTCTACGACGTGCTGTTCAGCCACACCAACAAGGACCTGGCGCTCAAGCCTGAAGACAAACGCGCGTTCAGCCTGTCCCAGCCCTACGGCACCTACGTGATGGAAAACGTGCTGTTCAAGATCAGCTTTCCCGCCGAGTTCCATGCACAAACCGCCTGCGAAGCGGCGGTGACGTTGCACCCACAGGTCAAAGATCGCCTGGCTGACATCGAACGCATCGAGATCACCACCCACGAGTCGGCGATTCGCATCATTTCCAAGGTCGGGCCACTGGCCAACGCCGCCGACCGCGACCACTGCCTGCAATACATGACCGCCGTACCGCTGGCCTTTGGCAATCTGGTGGCCGAGCAGTACGAGGATGAATTCCACGCCGAGTATCCGATCATTGATGAGTTGCGCGACAAGATGGTCATCGTCGAAGACCCGCGCTACAGCCGTGAATATCTGGAGGCGGACAAGCGCTCTATCGCCAACGCGGTGCAGGTGTTTTTCAAGGATGGCACTCACACCGAGCAGGTCGCGGTGGAGTACCCGATTGGGCATCGTCGGCGTCGGGTGGACGGCATTCCGTTGCTGGAAGACAAGTTCAAGGCCAACCTGGCCACGCGGTTTACCGCGCAGCGCAGTGGGGAGATTTTTGCGTTGTGCAAGGATCAGGCGCGGCTTGAGGCCACGCCGGTTAACCGGTTTGTAGATCTGTTCGTTATTTAGAAGGCACTACAAAACTAATGTGGGAGCGGGCTTGCTCGCGAAAGCGGAGTGTCAGGCAATTCATCTGTCACTGACACACGGCATTCGCGAGCAAGCCCGCTCCCACACAAGCCTGTTCCCACCTTTGGATGGGTGGTGGCCTCAGGTAATTACATACTGCCTTCCACATCATCCAGGCTAAATGTCTCGGTGTGGTCGTCATACGAAAAAATCTCCGCATACCGCCCCCACGCCACCACGCTTTCCAGGGTTTTTTCCACAAAAGCTTCGGTCATCGAGTCTTCCAATTCCTGCTCGAAGCGTACCCGTGGCGCCCGATGCCCGCTGCGTTCCAGCAGCACGTGATGAATGCGCGCGGCCAACGGCACGTGCCGGATTAAGTGCTCGGCAAACAGGGTTTTGCGCTCTTGGGTGCCGTAGTCGGCGAACAGCTTGCCGGCGTCGGTGAGGGTGATGTCGGCGCCCTTGAGTTCGGCAAACCCTAAATGCTCAAGCATCTCCGCCACTGGGAACAGGTCGTCCACTTCCAGCAGGCGCCGTTCGGCAACCGTCGGCAAACCGGCGTGGCCGTTGTAAGGCTCGGCGGCCAGGGTTTCGATCAGGCCGGCCATCAGGTTGGTGGACACTTCCGGCAGCAGGCTGCCCATTTTCAACTCGGGTATGCCTTTGGCATCGGCGCTGCGCCGGTCGGTCATCAGCGCATAGATGTCATCGACCATTTGCCGGAAGGTCGGGTCCAGGCGGTTGCGCGGGTGCGCGAACGGCACTTTGATTTCGGCGACCACACGGCCGGGGTTGGACGACAACACCAGGATGCGGTCGCACATCAGCACCGCTTCTTCGATGTTGTGGGTCACGATCAGGATGGACTTGATCGGCAGCTGTTTGCCGCTCCACAAATCCAGCAAGTCGGTACGCAGGGTTTCGGCGGTGAGCACGTCCAGGGCGGAGAAGGGTTCGTCCATCAGCAGCAAGGTCGGGTTCACCACCAGGCCGCGGGCAAACCCCACGCGCTGGCGCATGCCGCCGGACAACTCACGCGGGTAGGCGTTTTCAAAGCCGTCCAGGCCGATCAGGTCGATGGCGGCCAGGGCGCGTCGGCGGCTTTCCTGGCGTTCGACCTGCAAGGCTTGCAGGCCGGCTTCGACGTTTTCCAACACGGTCAGCCAGGGGAACAGCGCAAAGGTCTGGAACACCATGGCCACGCCTTCGGCCGGGCCGTGCAATGGCACGCCGTTATAGAGGACTTCGCCCGACGACGGCTGAATCAGCCCGGCGATGATGCGCAACAGCGTGGACTTGCCTGAGCCGGAGCGGCCGAGCATGCCGACGATCTCGCCTTCGTGCAGGCTCAAGTCCACGCCGCTGAGCACTTGCAGTTCGTCTTTGCCTTTGCCGAAGACGCGGTTGACGTTTTTCAGCGAGTAGATTTTCGGCGTATCAGCAGCGTGTTCGGTAGAGGTATTCATCACAGCGAATCCCATCAATTCAGACGAAGTTTGTTTTCAGCCAAGGCGTACATCGGCCGCCACACGGCGCGGTTGAAGGCCACCACGAAGATCGACATCACCACCACGCCCAAGGCGATCTTGGGGAAGTCGCCGGCGGCGGTGGTCTGTGCGATGTAGGCACCCAACCCGTGGGCGACCACGTTGTCCTGGCCCCAAGACACGTACTCGGAAACGATACTGGCGTTCCACGCGCCGCCCGAGGCGGTAATGGCACCGGTGACGTAGTAGGGGAAGATCCCCGGCAGCATCACCTTGCGCCACCACAGCCAGCCGCGAATGCGGAAGTTGGCGGCGGCTTCCTTGAAGTCATTCGGGAACGCGCTGGCCCCGGCGATCACGTTGAACAGGATGTACCACTGGGTGCCCAGCACGATCAGCGGGCTCAGCCAGATGTCGGGGTTGAGCTTGTAGTGCAGGATCACGATGACGAACACCGGGAACAGCAGGTTCGCCGGGAACGCGGCAAGGAACTGCGCCAGCGGCTGGATTTTTTCCGCAAGGCTTGGGCGCAAACCGATCATTACACCCAAAGGCACCCAGATCAGCGAAGCGATCAGGATCAACCCGGTGACCCGCAGCAGCGTGATCAAGCCCAGTACAAACACATGGCCGACCTCGGCGAAGGTCACCTCGGTGCCGACGTACAGCACGATGTGGTACAGCGCATAGGCGGCCATCAGCGCAATCAGTGTGCCCCACACCCAATCGATCACTTTCGAGGTTGCCGGTGTTTGCGCCGGCAGCGCCTTGAGTGCACCGCCCGCGAGGCTGAAGCGTTTGTTGCCGAGGCGGCTGATGGTGCGCGTGATCGGGCGCAGGATGCGCTGGACTACGCGCGTGCGTTGGATCAGGTTCAGCACCCAAGACTGCGGCGCGGCGCCCTGGGAGGCGGTGTTTTCCATGCGGAATTTGTCCGCCCAGGCCACCAAGGGGCGAAACAGGAACTGGTCGTACAGCAGGATCACCACCACCATCGCCAGAATCACATACCCCACGGCGTGCAGGTCTTTCTGGGCAATCGCCAGGGCCAGGTACGAACCCACGCCCGGCAAGGTGATGGTCTTGTCGCCGACGGTGATGGCTTCGGAGGCGACCACAAAAAACCAGCCGCCGGACATGCTCATCATCATGTTCCACACCAGCCCAGGCATGGCGAACGGCACGTCGAGCTTCCAGAACTTTTGCCAACCGGAGAGGCGCAGGTTGGTCGACACTTCCACCAGGTCATGGGGCAGCATGCGCAGCGACTGGTAGAAGCTGAACGTCATGTTCCAGGCCTGGCTGGTAAAAATCGCAAAGATCGCCGCGAACTCGGCGCCCAATACACGCCCGGGAAACAGCAGCAGGAAAAACGTCACAGTAAAGGAGATGTAACCCAGCACCGGCACCGATTGCAGGATGTCGAGCACCGGCACCAGCAGTTTCTCGGCGCGCCGGCTTTTGGCCGCCAGGGTGCCGTACAACAGCGTAAAGATCAGCGCCGCGACCATCGCCGCGAGCATGCGCAACGTGGTGCGCATCGCGTACTCCGGCAGGTTGGCCGGGTCGAGGGAAATGACTTCACTTTGCAAGGTGGCGATAGGCGCCCAGGTCTCGCGGGCGGTGATGGAAAAAAACAGTAGAAAGCCGATCACCAGGGGCAGGGCGACCAAGTCCCAGCGGTTGGGCAGCAAGCGCAGCGTGGACGCCGGTAAATAGTGACGGAACACTCTGTTCATAGGCAGTCAGTCCTGCAGCGTTCAGGTTCAGGGGCGTGGTGGGGAGTGAGCTTAGCTGCCGCACGAATGCCCCACCGAGAAGGACGGGCGCTGTTTTCGTGAGTCAGGGGCAACGCGGCGTTGCTGGCGGGATTGTACGTTTCTGAATGTTACAAGCACATAAATTTGCTGTCAGTTCCCTGTACGAACTGCGTCTAAGGCGTGGGTGCTTCAGCTGCGCGCCCGTTACGCAAGCCGCCAGACATAGTCGTTTTTTTGCCTATGAAACAAATAGCTACTCACACTTCCTACAGCCTCGGAACCCTCTTTCAGATATATGCCAATCAGGTAAGCAGATGGCTTGCAACTGCAGGCCTCTGGTAATCGGCAATTGCGAATTCAATACCTGAATCTGGGAAGGTAACTATGACTAGCGTAAACACTCGGCCAGCCCCCTACACCGTTGGCTATGAAGAACCGCAAAAAACCCCGGCGCCCATCCGCTACCAAGACAGCGCCAACGCATCTGGACAGTACGGCACCCCGGCCGGTTCGGCACCTCCCCGTGCCCCAATGACGCCCGAACAGCGTGGTCCGTTTTCGAGTCGCAACAGAATCGTTCACTCGCAGCAGTCACAGGGCGCAGGTTCAGCAGGCCAGTTAGCAGCGCTGACTCAAAAAAATAACGAGCTTCGTGCCAAGCTCCAGGGGTTTTCCGCCGAGGTCAGGCCGCAGATCCAGAACCTTCAAAAGCAAGTCGTCGACCTGACTCAGCAACTCAATACGCCAGACAAAGCCACTCAGGGCACCTCAAATGAGCCTGGCGGCACGCTGCAGAACCGTTCCGCAGGTGAACAGGGCGTTGCGCCATCAAACGATTTGCCGTCCACGCAAGACGCATCAGGTACTGAGCCTGGCCAGGGTCAGAGCCTTGAAGAGTTGAACCGTGAGATCAAAGAGTTTCGCAAGGACATTTTAAGTTTGTTTGGGGAACTCAAGACGGCGATTCAACAACTGCAAGAGCAAATTCAGACGTTGACTCAACGCATCGATACGCTTGGCACTGCTCAAACCCCGCCACCTTCTGGGCCGCAGGATACCGTTGAGGCTGATTCTTCACCCCAACCACTGGCGGCCACGCCTGATGACGCACCGTCGCCCGCGACTGATGACGCAGCGGCCCCCGCGACTGACGAAACGCAGGCCCCGAGCAATGAGCCAGAAGCGTCTGCTCCTCGCGGTATTGAAGAACTCATGCAGGAGAACGCACAGCTTCAGGCCGGGCTTGATCAGATGGACGTTCAGTTCAAAGCAGTGGTTTCGCAGCTCCAAGAGCAGATCAAGGCGTTGAGTAAGAAAATCAGCGAGCAGAAGTAGTAGGGCTTGGCATCGCATCAGCCAGCATGGGGCACCCTCCCCATGCTTGAGCGTGCTGGCATCAAGCTTTCACTCAAACCGCAGAATCACCCGGCGGTTGTGTTTGCTCTTCTTCTCGATCTTCTCGCAGAACACTCGGCCGATTTCCTCGGTATTGATCACATGGGTGCCGCCGCAGGGTTGGATATCAATCCCGGTAATGTCGATCACCCGTACCGAGCCTTGGATCACCGGCGGTGCAACTGCCTGGGTGCGCGTGATCTGCAACAGGGTTGAATACTCCGAGGCCGGCATCGACAGCGTTTTTACTGCGTGGGCCTGTTCGATCAATGCATTGAGGTCGCGGGTGATGCTGTCTTTGTCGAGGGTCATTTCCGGTAGGTCGAAATCCAGTCGACCCTTGTCCGCGCTGATGCTGCAGCCGGTGACGGGCGCATCAATGATCGAGCACAGCAAGTGCAGGCAGGTGTGCATCTTCATGTGCTGGTAGCGGCGCTCCCAGTCCAGGCTCGCATCCACCTGCACCCCGGCGGTCAACTGCTCAGGGCAATGTTCCACCTGATGCCAGATGATTGAGCGCAGCACCGGGTCGCGCACGGTGCCGACCACCTCGACACGCGTGCCATCGGCCAGGGTGAGGTAGCCGGTGTCTCCCGGCTGGCCGCCGCCGGTGGGGTAAAACAGCGTGTGCTCTAGGGCGATGCCGTGTTCGCTGATGGCAATCACCCGGGCGCTGAAGGCGTTCTGGTAGGGCGCGCTGTCGAACAGCGCCAGGGTTTCCATGGTGTGCACGGACATGTTCAACCTCCGACAATCAGTGGGCTGGCTTGCAGCAGGTGGCGCACCATCGCGCTCAAGCCAGGGGGGGAGAGCAGGGTGATTTCAAATTCCGGCCCGCAGACTTTCAGGTTCAGCGGCAGGCGTGGCAGTTGTTCGCCGATGTCGAGGCGACACAGGCGAAATTGCAGGTGGTGGCGCTCTTTCACTGTGGGTTCGAGCATCAGCCCCTTCAAAGGGTGAAAGTCGGCGTCCAGCACCGTGACCTTGTGGCTGGCGCTGACTTCGCCGACTACGTGCAAACGCTCATCCAGGGCGAAGGCGCCGAGGTAGTTGCTGTGGTCGGTTTCGGCGTTTTTCTGCAGTTGGACCTGGTTGACCACCTTGACCTTGGTGCCGGCCGGCACGTCCTGGGTGATGACACACGAGGGGCTGATAAAGACGTTGTCGCCGATCAGCACATACCCCAGCACCCGGGCGCCGGAGCCGACTTCGACATTGTTGCCCAAGCGAGGGTGGCGTTTGCCGTCCGGGTTGTTGGCAATGCCCCGGGCGCCGAGGGTGACGCCGCAGAGGATGTAGCAGTCGTTGCCGATCTCGCAGGTTTCGCCGATCACCGTGCCGTAGCCATGGTCCAGCACAAAGCGCCGGCCGATACGCGCTGCGGGGTGAATCTCGGCGCCGGAATGGATTTTGCCCTGGTTGCTGAGCTTGAGGGCGATGCGCGAAAACATGCCGTTGGTCTGGCCAGGAAAATTCCACACTAAGTGCGCGAGGCGGTAAAACAGCACCGCCTTGAACGAGGCGTAGGATTCCAGGATCAACTCGCCGCGCCCGCGTGATGCCGGGTCGCGATAGGCGTAGGCGATCAAGTCTTCAGCCACCGCTTGGGCGGCGTTCTGGATCAGCGGCGCCAAGTGCGGTTCCAACTGCTTCATCTGCGCCGGCGTCAGGGTCTTGATGAGGTGGGTGAGCAACTCATCGTGCAGCTGTTGCATGTCGATAAAGCCTCCCATGGAGGCACCCCCGCATTCTGGATGGTTGGGAAACCGGTTATTCGAAACTGGGCAGGTAGCTGTCAGCATTGTCATAGACCATGGTCAACACCACCGTTTCGGGCGGCAGTTCGGGGGCGAGTTGGGCGATGGCGACCATGTTGGCGGCCGAGGACAAGCCCAGGCTGATGGCGTCGGTACGCATGATGCGTTTCATCATGTCGATGCACGCCTGGCGCGAGACCTTGAGCATGCCGTCGATCACGTTCACGTTGAGAATGCTCGGGATCAAGCCAATCGACAGGCCCTGGATATGGTGCGGCGCGTGCTGGTCTTTCAGCAGGTCGCACTCCTCTGGCTCCACGCCCATGACGCGCATGGCCGGCCAGGCGGCCTTTAGGGTTTCGCCTATCCCGGTGA
The DNA here is from genome assembly GCF_045447305.1 of Pseudomonas sp. D47. Lineage (NCBI taxonomy): Bacteria > Pseudomonadati > Pseudomonadota > Gammaproteobacteria > Pseudomonadales > Pseudomonadaceae > Pseudomonas > Pseudomonas sp. D47. The sequence goes on from NZ_JBJGXU010000003.1 coordinate 27,988, forward strand.
TGTGGCCGCCGGTGCCGATGCCGCTGACGAAGTAGTCCACGCGCCGCTCACCGAAGGCGCTGAGGATCTCCGGTGCGGTGGTGTCGCGGTGGGTTTGCGGGTTGGCGCGGTTGCGTTGCTGGTTGAGCATCACGTAGCTGGGGTTTTCCAGCTGCAGTTCCATGCACTTTTCGCCGTGGGAGTTGTTCCCCAGGCGGCTGTCCGACAGCACCACCTTGGCGCCGTACAGGCGCAGCAGTTTCTGCTTTTCGGGGCTGTAGTTGTCGGGGATCACCAGTACCACTTTGTAGCCCAGTACGTTACCGGCCATCACTAGGCCGATACCGGTGTTGCCACCGCTGGGTTCGATGATGGTTTGCCCGGAATCACGCATCAACACGCCCCGGCGCTCGGCGTCGAGGATCATGCCCAGAGCGATGCGCGCCTTGTGGCTGCCTCCGGGGTTGAGGGATTCCAGCTTGGCGTAGACCTCGATGCCGAGGTCTTCGGAAAACTGCGCCAGACGCACAATCGGCGTATGGCCGATGACGTCGAGAATGGAGTTATGCAACATCGGTCAGCCCTCGGCTCAGTACAACGGCATGTCGGGTTCGACGTCGCGAACCCAATGTTTCATGCCACCCTGCAGGACCTTGGTGTTGGCAAAACCGGCGGCCAGTAAGGTACTTGCGGCTTGCTCGGCACGGGTGCCGGCGTAGCAGATCAGGTAGTGGGTGTTGTCGCGGCTGAGGCTGTCGAGTTGCCCATCCAGTTCGGCCAGGGGGATATGCACCACGCCCGGCAATTTGCACACTTCCAGTTCGCTGGCATCGCGCACATCCAGCAACACGTCGGCGCTGCGGTGGTGGTCGAGCACTTGCTTGAGCACGCGGGGCTTGATGTAGCGTTCTTCGGCCAGGGTAGGTTGGCTCGGGATGGCATCGGCGCAGACCGCTGGCGCCACGGTTTCGCTGTGGCGCAGCTCCGAGCAGCACGGGCAGTCGGCACGGCGCTTGAAGCGCACTTCGCTGAACTTCATCGCCAGTGCATCAAAGCGCATCAGCCGACCGGACAACGGCTCGCCAATACCGATCAGCAACTTGATGGCTTCGGTGGCCTGGATCATCCCGACCACGCCCGGCAATACGCCGATCACGCCACCGGCGCTGCAGTTGGGCGCCAGTTCGGCCGGCGGCGCTGATGGGAACAGGCAGCGGTAGCACGGCCCACCTTTATAGTTGAGCACGCTGATCTGCCCGTCGAAGCGGTAGATGGCGCCGTATACCAAGGGCTTGCCGAGTTGTACGCAGGCGTCGTTGACCCGATAACGGGTGTCGAAATTGTCGGTGCCGTCGATCACCAGATCGTAGGCGCCGACCAATTCCAGGGCGTTGTCGGCATTGAGCGCGGTGTTGTGCGCGTTGATCTGGATGTGCGGGTTGAGGTCTTGCAGGCGCTGCTTGGCGGACTCGACCTTGGGCATGCCCAGGGTGCTGTTGCCGTGGACGATCTGGCGTTGCAGGTTGCTGCTTTCCACCACATCAAAGTCCACCAGGCCCAGGGTGCCGATGCCGGCCGCCGCCAGGTACAAGCTGATGGGCGAGCCCAGGCCGCCGGTGCCGATGATCAATACCTTGGCTTTTTTCAGGTTCAACTGACCTTCGCGGCCAACACCTGGCAGGGTGATGTGGCGTACGTAGCGTTGTACCTCTTCGTTGCTAAGGGCGGCTTCGTTGCTAAGCGCCGTTTCATTGCTTAAGCCCTCGACGTCCATGCCGCCGGAGGTGGCGAGCAGCACTTCGATTTTGGCCTTTGCCGGCAAGGGCTCGTCGGCGCCGATCAGTTCTTCCTCGGCAGTGAACAGGAAGTGTTCCTTAAGCTGGTTGTTCTTCTCGTGAAACAGATGGGCACGTAACTGTGGGTGGCTGCTGCAGAGGTTTTCAATGACTTCGCGCAATGTCGATCCGGTGCTCTCAAGGGTCGATTCCGGCAGCTTGGCCACGCGAACCAGAATATCGGGGAAAGAGACAGCGTTCATGGACAACTCCGTGTGCAGGTCGTTGAAGGGTTGAGGAGCGAAATGCTTGCCATCCCAGGCAAACAGCTTTGAGCCCAGGGCGTGGCCCTGGCGAACGTCCACCACCAAATAGCTGACGGGGTAGATCGGCTCACCCAGGAACAGTGCCTTGTCCTGGTCTTCGTCACTGAAATAGGCGCCCACATCCGGGTGCGAGTGATAGATCACCATCACCGGGTTCTCACTGCGAAACGCCTTGTTCATCAGTAGGGTGTCAGCCACGGAAAAGGTGTAGCCGTTGGCCGCGCTGCGCGGGTACATCTCGGGGTTCTTGCGGTGCAGCTCGTTCTGAATATTGCTGCCCAGGTACACGCTGCCGTCGGCGAAGACAAAACCACAGCACTCCTCGGGGTAGCTGCGGCTGGCGTGGGCGTAGATCTGTTCCAGGGCTTCGGGGCGGAGGACGTCCATGTTTCTCTCGCGTTGCTGGGTGAGGGGTGAAAGGGTCAATTTTTCTTGGCCAGGAGTTTTTCAACCGGCAACTTGGTGATCGCAAAACCGGCCAGCAGGATGGCCGAGTACAGCATCAAGTCGCGGGAAATTTCCACGCCTTCGTACCAGGCGCCGATGATCACCGCGAACACCGGGAAGATGATGAATACGAACGACAGAATGATCGGGCTCAAGCGCTTGAGGAGCATGAAGTACACGATAAAGCCGCCCACCGATGCCACCAGCCCCAGGTAGAACAACGCGCTCCAGGACCGCAGGGTGATGTTTTCGAAGGTCGGCGTTTCAAACCACAGGCCGGCCACGAACAGCATCAACCCGGCAATGCCGATGGGCAGGGTGTTGTAGGTGATCACGCTGATGGCGCTGCCTTTTTGCTTGGTGATGACATAGCACAAGGCATGCATGATCGCGGCGGTCAAAATCGCCAGTACCCCGAAGAACTCGGCGTGGTCCAGGTGCAGGCCCTGGCTCTTGATGATCATGTAAAGGCTGCCGAAACCGATGCCGATGCCGACCACCTGGGAAAAGTAGATGCGCTCACGCAGGAACAGCGCGGAGAAGATCAGGATGAACACCGGCATGCAGCTGAACAGCAGCGCAGTCAGGCCGGACGAGACATGCATCTCGCCGTAGTTGAGCAGGTAATAAGGAACGCTGAAGTAGGACAGGGTCACGAAGACGAAAAACCAGCGGCTTTCTCTCGGGAACAGAATCGGCTCGCGTCGCACCAGGGCAAAACACAGGAATAGCGGGAAGGCGATCAAGAAACGCAGGCCCGCCGATGTCAGCGGTGGCACGCTTTCGACGGCGATCTTGATCCCCAGCCACGTGGTACCCCAACTCAGGCACACGATAAGAAACATCATGCTGGTGACCAAGCCGGCCAACCACTGTTTCTGAGTTTTTGTTTTTGTTGTGTTTTCAAGAACGGCGGACATTGGCATCGTTTATTGCTTCCCTGAGCCGGAATTGAACTCTATATTGACTGTGTATTAAGTTGTTTCATTCGGTGATTGAACCCGTAAAAGCACACTATTAGGGCGAATGATGACTGTCAAAACAAATATTGACATGGTGTCAATTATGCGTGAGGGGTTGTCCAGCGGTCAGGGCGTGAAGTACAAGCGCCTGTCCGATGTGATGGAGCGGGGCATCCTCGAAGGCTTGATTGAACCCGGACGAAAACTGCCGCCCCACCGGGTGCTTTCCGACAATCTGGGTGTGACCATTGGCACCATCAGCCGCGCCTACGGTGAGTTGGAACGCCTGGGGTTGGTGGTGGCGCGGGTGGGTGACGGCACATTCGTGCGCAAGCGTGGGATGGAGCGCCAACGCGATGAAGGCTTTCGCAACGTCAGCGAGGAGCCACGCCATTACTTCGACATGAGCCGTAACATGCATATTCCTGGGCTGGAGACGGTGTTTCTGGCCCAGAGCTTCCAAACCTTGTCGACCAATACCAAGTTCCTCCAGGACATCAGCGCCTACACCCCGGATGCCGGGTTGCCGCGCTACCGTGAGGCTGGGGCGCAATGGCTGGTACAGCGTGATTTTCATCCGATTCCGGAGCAGGTTATCTGCGTCAATGGCGGCCAGCATGGCTTGCTCTGCGCGATGATGGCGTTGCTGCGGGCGGGCGATACGGTGGTGACCGAGCAGCTTACCTATCCTGGGCTGATCACGGCAGCGCGCATGCTCGGCGTGCGGCTGATCGGCCTGGAGATGGATGACGAAGGCGTGCTGCCGGGCGCGCTCGATGAAGTCTGTCGTAATCACCGGGTGTCGGCGTTGTACTGCACGCCTACCATCCAGAACCCGACCACGGCCGTATTGTCGGTCGCGCGCCGGGAAGCCCTGGTTAAAGTGTGCCGCGAGCACAACCTGCTGATTCTTGAGGATGAAGCCCACGGCGTATTGGTAGAAGACCGGCCGCCGCCCCTCAGCCATTTCGCGCCTGAGCGTACGATTTTGATCAGCAGCCTGAGCAAGGCAGTGTCCGCCGGCTTGCGGGTGGGCTATGTGCATGCGCCACCGGCGCTGGTCAGCCGCATTTCGGCGGCCTTGCGCTCGACCTGTTGGATGGCCACGCCGGTCACCCTGGAACTGGCGACCCAGTGGATCGAAAACGGCACGGCAGAGTACCTGCTACGCCAGCAGATCAGCGAAATCAGCCGCCGTAAAATCTTGGTGCAGGACCTGTTGGCGGGCCTGGAATACCGCACTCACCTTAATAGCCCGCACTTCTGGATTGAAGTACCGGAGCCTTGGCGCGCGTCGGAAATCGAGGCGGAGCTCAAGCAGAATAATTACCTGATCGCCACCGCCGAAGCGTTTGCCGTAGGACAGACGGCAGTGCCGCAATTTATTCGGGCGAGTATCTGTAATACGTCGGGGGATGATCAGTTGTTGCGGGCGGGGTTTGATGCGCTGGCGACGGCGTTGGGGCAGGGTGGGGACAGGTTTCACCTGTAGACGCCGGCTCTTTGTGACGAACGGGCTTGTCGTGGCAAGCCCGCGGGCTACAAATAAGTTGCTCAGCCCGCTTGCCACAGGAAATTCATAGTCGTTGGCTTATTTGAAGCGCCGCTCCACGCCTTTCTCCACCAAAATCTTCGCCGAAATCTCTTCCACCGAAAAATGCGTGGAATTGATGTGCGCAATATTCTCGCGACGGAACAGATTTTCCACCTCGCGTACTTCGAACTCGCACTGGGCGTAGCTCGAATAGCGGCTGTTGGGCTTGCGCTCGTTACGGATGGCGGTGAGGCGGTCCGGGTCGATGGTCAGGCCGAACAGCTTGTGCTGGTGCGCGCGCAGGGCGGCCGGCAGCGTCAGGTGTTCCATGTCGTCCTCGGTCAGCGGGTAGTTGGCCGCGCGAATGCCGAACTGCATGGCCATGTACAGGCACGTCGGCGTCTTGCCGCAGCGGGACACGCCCACCAGGATCAAATCGGCTTTGTCGTAGTAGTGAGTGCGGGCGCCGTCATCATTGTCGAGGGCGAAGTTCACCGCCTCGATACGCTCCATATAGTTGGAGTTGTGCCCTATGGAATGGGACTTTCCTACGGAATAGGAGGAGTGTTCACTCAGCTCCTGTTCCAGCGGCGCCAGGAACGTGGAGAAAATGTCGATCATGAAACCATTGGAGGTTGCAAGGATCTCACGGATGTCTTGATTGACGATGGTGTCGAAAATGATCGGCCGAAAGCCGTCTTTTTCAGCCGCCAGATTGATTTGTTGTACCATGGCCCGCGCTTTATCCACGTTGTCGATATAGGGCCGCGTGAATTTGGCGAAGGTAATGTTTTCGAACTGTGCGAGCAGGCTCTGACCCAATGTTTCGGCTGTGATGCCGGTGCCGTCGGAGATAAAGAAAGCAGATCGTTTCATTTGAGCCCTAGGCCTTAAGCTGATGGCGAATCTTGGATATGATAGGCGCGATTTTGCCGTCCCGCAGTGGGCCGCATTCTCACTTATTTTCCAGGTCCAGGCCACAAGCGCTGGCGTTTGCTCCTACTGAGCCGCCGGCGTCCTGAGCTTTTCCAACACAGAAAGTGGAGAGATCACCTTGGTAGAGTACGTAGTTTCCCTCGATAAGCTCGGCGTCCATGATGTAGAGCATGTGGGGGGCAAGAACGCATCCCTCGGCGAGATGATCAGTAATCTTGCAGGCGCTGGTGTCTCGGTGCCCGGTGGTTTCGCCACCACGGCTCAGGCTTACCGCGATTTCCTCGAACTGAGCGGCCTCAATGCTCAGATCCACGCCGCGCTGGACGCCCTGGACGTCGATGACGTCAATGCCCTGGCCAAGACCGGTGCCCAGATCCGTAAATGGATCATGGACGCCGAGTTCCCCGAGAAGCTCAACGAAGAAATCCGCACCGCCTTCGCCACGCTGTCGGCTGGTAACCCGGACATGGCCGTCGCCGTGCGCTCCTCGGCCACAGCCGAAGACTTGCCGGACGCCTCTTTTGCCGGCCAGCAAGAAACCTTCCTGAATATCCGGGGCGTCGAAAACGTAATCCGCGCCGCCAAGGAAGTGTTTGCCTCGCTGTTCAACGACCGCGCCATTTCCTACCGCGTACACCAAGGTTTCGACCACAAACTGGTGGCTTTGTCTGCCGGCGTGCAGCGCATGGTGCGTTCGGAAACCGGCACCGCCGGCGTGATGTTCACCCTGGACACCGAATCGGGCTTCCGTGACGTGGTATTCATCACCGGCGCCTACGGCCTGGGCGAAACCGTCGTACAAGGCGCGGTCAACCCGGACGAATTCTACGTCCATAAACACACCCTTGAGGCTGGCCGCCCGGCCATCCTGCGCCGCAACCTGGGCAGCAAAGCCATCAAGATGATCTACGGCGACGAGGCCAAGGCCGGTCGCTCGGTTAAAACCGTTGAAGTCGACAAGGCCGAGCGCGCGCGTTTCTGCCTGACTGACGCTGAAGTCAGCGAATTGGCCAAACAAGCGATGATCATCGAAAAGCACTACAAGTGCCCGATGGACATCGAGTGGGCCAAGGACGGTGACGACGGCAAGCTGTACATCGTGCAGGCGCGGCCTGAAACCGTGAAAAGCCGTACCTCGGCCAATGTCATGGAACGTTACTTGTTGAAAGAAACCGGCACCGTGCTGGTGGAAGGCCGTGCTATCGGCCAGCGCATCGGCGCCGGCAAGGTGCGGATCATCAAGGACGTGTCCGAAATGGACAAAGTCCAGCCAGGCGACGTGCTGGTCTCCGACATGACCGACCCGGACTGGGAACCCGTGATGAAACGCGCCAGCGCCATCGTCACCAACCGTGGCGGGCGTACGTGCCACGCGGCGATCATCGCCCGTGAGCTGGGCATTCCGGCGGTCGTCGGTTGCGGCAATGCCACCCAGCTGTTGAAAGATGGCCAGGGCGTGACGGTATCCTGCGCTGAAGGCGACACCGGTTTCATCTTTGAGGGTGAACTGGGCTTCGACATCAAGCAAAACTCTATCGATGCCATGCCTGACCTGCCGTTCAAGATCATGATGAACGTCGGTAACCCGGACCGTGCCTTCGATTTCGCGCAGTTGCCGAACGCTGGTGTGGGCCTGGCCCGTCTGGAGTTCATCATCAACCGCATGATCGGCGTGCACCCCAAGGCCCTGCTGAACTACGACGGCCTGCCGCCGGACATCAAGGAAAGCGTCGACAAGCGCATCGCCGGTTACAACGACCCGGTGGGCTTCTACGTCGAGAAACTGGTGGAAGGCATCAGTACCCTGGCGGCGGCGTTCTACCCGAAAAAGGTCATCGTGCGCCTGTCGGACTTTAAGTCCAACGAATACGCTAACCTGATCGGCGGCAAGCTTTACGAGCCAGAAGAAGAAAACCCGATGCTGGGCTTCCGGGGCGCCTCGCGTTACATCAGCGAAGCCTTCCGCGATTGCTTCGAGCTTGAGTGCCGTGCCCTCAAACGCGTGCGCAATGAAATGGGCCTGACCAACGTCGAAATCATGGTGCCGTTCGTACGCACCCTGGGCGAAGCGAGCCAGGTGGTCGACCTGTTGGCGGAAAACGGCCTGAGCCGTGGCGAAAACGGCCTGCGCGTAATCATGATGTGCGAACTGCCGTCCAACGCCATCCTAGCCGAGGAGTTCCTGGAATTCTTCGACGGCTTCTCCATAGGCTCCAACGACCTGACCCAGCTGACCCTGGGCCTGGACCGTGACTCAGGAATCATCGCCCACCTGTTTGATGAGCGTAACCCTGCGGTCAAGAAGCTGCTGGCCAACGCCATCCAGGCCTGTAACAAGGCCGGCAAGTACATCGGTATCTGCGGCCAAGGCCCTTCCGACCACCCTGACCTGGCCAAATGGCTGATGGAGCAGGGCATCGAAAGCGTCTCGCTGAACCCCGACTCCGTACTGGAAACCTGGTTCTTCCTCGCAGAAGGCCAAGCGTCCGCCTAAGGTCGACGCGTCAAAAGTGCCGGTCACTCGCCAAGGGTGACCGGCATTCTTATCTGTACTGGGCGGAACTCCTTACGGACGCCGCCCTTTTTTGTGCAAGAGCATTATGCAAAGCAGCAGCAACCTGTTTCCCGTCGCCCTGATCAGTGCTGAACGTCGCGGCGACCTGAGTGAAGATGTGTACCGCCTCAAACCCGGTAACAGCCCAGACGGCACCGTCGAGTTGGCCGTGACCCGTTTGGGCCTGGCCGATGTCCCGGAAAACCGGGGCACGCCGGTCATTTTGTTGCACGGCAGTTTTTCCAATCGGCGTTTCTGGTACTCGCCCAAAGGCATCGGCCTGGGCGCTTACCTGGCGCGCCAGGGGTTTGATGTGTGGATCCCGGAAATGCGCGGGCATGGTCTTTCCAAGCGTAACCAGGACTACGCCAGAAATCGTGTCGCCGACTACGCGCGTTACGATTTACCGGCCATTGGTGCGTTTGTGCGTGAGCAAAGTGCGCAAATTCCGCATTGGATCGGGCATTCCCTGGGCGGCACCGCCTTGGCGGCGGCCCTCGGTGGTCAACACCTTGGCGCGCCGGCAGTGGCCTCGGTGGCGTTGTTTGGCTGCCAGGTCAGCCGTACCCATTGGCCGTTGAAAATTCCACCGGTGGAGTGGACCAGCCGTTTGCTCTTGAAACGCTTTGGCGAAGTGTCGGGCACGCGGCTTAAGCGCGGTCCCGAGGACGAGCCGGCGGGCGTGATGATTGAAGCCATGCGCTGGAATGGCCTGTTCGGTCGCTTTGGCGATGGAAAGCAATATTGGTGGAAAGGCCTGGCCGACGTCGACGTGCCGCTGTTGGCGGTGAGCGCGGCGGGCGACCGGCAGGATCCGGATTGGGCGTGCCGCAAGTTGTTTGAGCAGGTCGGTTCCGAGCATCGCCAATACCTGTGCCTGGGGCGCCAGCAGGGCTTTAGCGGTGATTTCGGGCATGTCGAGATGCTGGTCAGCAAAGCCGCCCAAGCTGAGGTGTGGCCGATGGTGGCGCGATGGTTGAAAGATCCGCTGACACCTTTAACCGGGGCACACGCCGAAGTACTTGCAGGGGTTTGAACAAGCGCTCTACCAAGGGCGTTTCACTCGGGAGTGGTTGCGGCTAAGATATGACGCGTTAAACGCTTCTGGTCATATTCAGTCGCGCAGTGCCTATTGCGTTGCGCCGAGGTGAGTCTGATCATGGCGGCCGCCAACGGGTGAACCCTTAAAGAATGCCTGTTGCGCCACGTTTTTCTGATGTACACCGTGGGATGTTCGACCTCTTTTTTGACGACAGGAGTTTCTCGATGAACCATTACGTGACGCCCGACTTGTGCGACGCCTACCCCGATCTGGTGCAGGTGCTTGAGCCGATGTTCAGTAATTTCGGCGGCCGAGACTCCTTTGGCGGCGAAATCGTCACCATCAAATGCTTCGAGGACAACTCCCTGGTCAAGGAGCAGGCCGATCAGCCGGGCGCCGGCAAGGTGCTGGTGGTCGATGGCGGTGGTTCCCTGCGTCGCGCGTTGCTGGGCGACATGATCGCCGAGAAAGCCGCCAAAAACGGTTGGGAAGGGCTGGTGATCTACGGTTGCATCCGTGATGTCGATGTCATTGCCCAGACCGACCTGGGTGTGCAAGCGCTGGCGACGCACCCGATGAAAACCGACAAGCGCGGTATTGGTGATTTGAACGTGGTAGTGACCTTTGCCGGCGTGACTTTCCGTCCGGGTGAGTACATCTACGCCGACAATAATGGCGTGATCGTCTCGCCAAGCCCGCTGAAAATGCCTGAATAAACCGCAGTAACCGATAGGGGTGAGGATGTTCGAGGAAGAAAACGCGCAATGGGGGCTGGTGCATGCCCTGGTGCTGGACGGTAAAGGCGGTGCGCGTTCGATTGCCCGGACTGAGCTCGACGACTTGCAACTGCAGCCCCAGGAAAGCCTGTGGCTGCATTGGGATCGCAGCCATCCTCAGACCCAGACCTGGCTGCGCAAATCCAGTGGCTTGAGTGAATTCGCTTGCGACTTGCTGCTGGAGGAAAACACCCGCCCGCGCCTGTTGCCGCTGCCGGATGCGCAATTGCTGCTGTTTTTGCGTGGGGTCAACCTCAACCCGGGCGCCGAGCCCGAAGACATGGTTTCGGTGCGTATCTTTGCTGCGGCCAGTCGCGTGATTTCTCTGCGCTTGCGCCCGCTGCGCGCCACTGATGAGCTGCTGGTGCAACTGGCAGACGGCAAGGGGCCAAAAACTGCGTCGGAACTCATCCTTTATATGGCGCAGTACCTGACCAACAAAGTGCAGGATCTGGTCACTGATTTATCCGAAATCGTCGATTTTGAGGAAGAAAAAATTGATACCGACGAACGGTATACTCCGGAGCATGGCAGCGTTTTGCAGATCCGTCGGCGAGCGGCGGGCCTCAAGCGTTTCCTGGCGCCACAGCGGGATATTTTTGCCCAGCTGACGCGGATCAAATTGCCGTGGTTCTGTGACGACGATGCCGACTATTGGAATGAATTACACAACAGCCTGACCCGCTACCTGGAAGAGCTCGAATTGGCTCGGGAGCGCGTGGGGCTTGTACTTGAGGCCGAAGACCGGCGCTTGAGCGTGCGCATGAATCGCACCATGTACCGCTTCGGGATCATCACTGGGATCTTCCTGCCGATGAGTTTTCTCACCGGTTTGCTGGGTATAAATGTGGGCGGTATTCCGTTCTCCGCCAGCCCGTATGGCTTCGTGATTGCGTGCCTGATGATGGTGGCCGTTGCGTTGGGGCAGTGGTGGTTATTTCGACGATTGCGCTGGGTTTGACCTGAATGTGAGCTGAACGTACCAAGGGGCCCATGTGACCCCAAGAATTTAACCCTCGTCTTTTAAATCACTTGCGAGAGGTCTTTATGCACGATCCGTTCGAACAGTCTTTGCGTGACATGCTGAATGCTTCGCCGTCCAACCGGGACGACGATGCCTGCCTGGGCCGCGTGTTGAAAACCGCCAACCGTCAGGTAGGGGCGGGAGACCTGTTCGGTCTGCTCGGTCGTTGGTTGCCGGCGTTGATGATGGCCCTGAACAATGGTTCGGCCCACGTTTCGCCGGTTTCCCGTCGTAAACCTCTTGCTCGCACTGCTGATAAGGCTGATTGAATATGGAACTTGATCTCTGGACCCAGAGCCTGGTCACTGCGATGACCGCATTGTGGACCAAGGTGGCGAATTTCATTCCAAACCTGTTTGGTGCTCTAGTCTTGGTATTGCTGGGCTTTGTCGTGGCCAAGTTGCTCGACACCCTGCTGTCCAAATTACTCGCCAAACTCGGTCTGGACCGCTTGATGGCAGGCACCGGCCTGACCAAGTTGTTGGGCCGTGCCGGGTTGCAAGTGCCGATCTCGACCCTGATCGGGAAGATCGTCTACTGGTTCGTTCTACTTATTTTTCTGGTTTCTGCGGCTCAGTCCCTTGGACTTGAGCGAGTTTCAGCTACGCTCGATATGCTGGCACTGTATTTGCCGAAAGTGTTCGGCGGCGCGCTGGTGTTGCTGGTAGGCGTTTTACTGGCGCAATTAGCCAATGGGCTGGTGCGCGGGGCGGCTGAAGGCGTGGGTCTGGACTATGCTGCGGGCCTGGGGCGAATCGCCCAGGGGCTGGTGATCATCATCAGTATTTCCGTCGCGATCAGCCAGTTGGAGGTCAAAACTGACCTGCTCAACCACGTGATTGTGATTGTTTTGATTACCGTTGGTCTGGCCGTTGCGTTGGCCATGGGGTTGGGAAGCCGGGAAATTGCCGGTCAGATTCTTGCGGGAATCTATGTGCGTGAGCTGTATCAGGTTGGGCAACAGGTGCGTGTGGGCGAGGTCGAAGGGCAAATCGAAGAGATCGGTACCGTGAAGACAACGGTGCTGACCGATGACGGTGACCTGGTGTCACTGTCCAATCGGATTCTCCTCGAGCAGCAGGTCAGTAGCCGCTAACCCGGAAAATCCTGCTAATGTACGCCGCCGCAAACCCGGGTGACCGGGCTGTAGCGGACATTGACCTGACTGTCGGCACGACTTGTTTTGAATAAAGCCCAAACGCTGTCCACGCGCTATGACCCCCGTGAGCTCTCTGATGAGGAGTTGGTCGCGCGCGCGCACACGGAGCTGTTTCACGTAACACGCGCGTACGAAGAATTGATGCGCAGATATCAACGCACTCTGTTCAACGTTTGTTCAAGGTATTTAGGGAACGATAGAGATGCGGATGATGTCTGTCAGGAAGTGATGCTCAAGGTGCTGTACGGCCTGAAGAACTTCGAGGGCAAATCGAAGTTCAAAACATGGCTCTATAGCATCACGTACAACGAGTGCATCACGCAGTATCGTAAGGAACGGCGAAAGCGTCGCTTGATGGACGCTTTGAGTCTGGACCCCCTTGAGGAAGCGTCTGAAGAAAAGGCGCCGACACCCGAGGAAAAGGGCGGACTTGATCGCTGGTTGGTGCATGTGAATCCGATTGACCGTGAAATTCTAGTGCTACGATTCGTCGCAGAGCTGGAGTTTCAGGAAATTGCTGACATCATGCACATGGGTTTGAGTGCTACAAAAATGCGTTACAAACGTGCTCTTGATAAATTACGTGAGAAATTTGCGGGCGAGACTGAAACTTAGTGCGTGGCAAATATCTCTTACGTGTAGGCAAGTTCTGTTAGACTTGTCGCCGAGTTGTCCCCCGGTTTGTGGGACTGCTTTACAATCACCAGATGGGGATTTAACGGATGAAACTGAAAAACACCTTGGGCTTGGCCATTGGTACTCTTATTGCCGCTACTTCTTTCGGCGCACTGGCACAAGGCCAAGGCGCAGTTGAAGGCCAGCTGTTCTACAAAAAGCAGTTCAACGATAGCGTCAAGCACATCGAAGACGGCTACAACCCTGGCGCCAGCATCGGTTACTTCATTACCGACGACGTGTCGGTTAACCTGAACTACGACACCACCAACCACACCCGTTCGAACGACGGTACTGGTAACCAGAAGATCAAAGGTGACACTGGCAGCGTGACTGCTCAGTACCACTTCGGTCAGGCCGGTGTTGACTCCCTGCGTCCATACGTAGAAGGTGGTTTCGGTCACCAGAGCCGTACCAACGTTAAGGTCGACGGCCACAGCGGTCGCGATCAGTCGACCCTGGCTATCGCTGGCGCTGGTGTGAAGTACTACTTCACCAACAACCTGTTCGCACGTGCTGGCGTTGAGTCTGACTACAACCTGGACAACGGCAAGTGGGATTACTCCGCACTGGTCGGCCTGGGCGTAAACTTCGGCGGTAACGCTGGCGCAGTTGCTCCAGCTCCTACCCCAGCACCAGCTCCAGAGCCAGTTCCAGAGCCAGAAGCTCCGGTTGCTCAGGTTGTTCGTGTTGAGCTGGACGTTAAGTTCGACTTCGACAAGTCGGTTGTTAAGCCTAACAGCTACGGCGACGTGAAAAACCTGGCCGACTTCATGGCTCAGTACCCAACTACCAACGTAGAAGTTACTGGTCACACTGACTCCATCGGTCCAGACGCCTACAACCAGAAGCTGTCCCAGCGTCGTGCTGACGCTGTTAAGCAAGTCCTGGTTAAAGACGGCGTAGCTCCTAGCCGTGTTACTGCGGTAGGTTACGGCGAATCCCGCCCAGTTGCTGATAACGCAACTGAAGCTGGCCGCGCTGTTAACCGTCGCGTAGAAGCGTCGGTTGAAGCTCAAGCTCAGTAATTACTGAGTGGTAGAAAAAAGCCCGGCTTAGGCCGGGCTTTTTTTCGTCTGCAATTTGTCTCAAGCGCTGGCTGACACCGCAACCCGGGCCGCCTGATCAGTGGCGGCCACACGGCCGATCACCAGGATAGCCGGGCTCTTCAAGGCAAACGCCTGCGCATCCGTATGCATGTGTGCCAGTGTGCTGCGGCATTCGCGCTGCTGGGGCAGCGATGCATTTTCGATCATCGCCACCGGCATATCCGCTGCCATTGCGCCATCGAGCAGTTGCTGACGAATCTCCTCAAGCTTCGCCACGCCCATATACACCACCACCTTCGTTCCGCCCTCGGCCAGTGCACGCCAGTTCAGGCTGCTGTCGTCTTGGGTATGTGCCGTGACCAGCGTTACGCCTCGGCTGATACCGCGCAACGTCAGTGGAATGTCGCAATTTGTGGCCCCCGCCAGGCCCGCCGTAATCCCGTTGACCCACTCCACCGTCACACCGCGTTCGCGCAGCCACATGGCCTCTTCGCCACCACCAGGCCGCGCTGCTGAGTGGTCAAGTGCAGGTCGGCGGCAATCTGCACCGCCAGTGGGCCCAACAGGTACCAGACCATGAAGCTCAGGTCGAAATACAGGAACGCGGCAAACAGGGTCGGGGTGTGCCCGGATTCCCAGAAGCTTGATTTCATCACGCACCTCAACGGTTGGGAGTCTTGTAAGAAGGCCGGCTGATGGAACAGCCGGTTCAGGCCGCCCCACCGGCCCCATGCGCTGGGGCCAAAACGAAAAAACGCCGCCACCGGGTTTGGGGGGCCAACCGGATGGGCGACGTCTTTGTCGTAGAAGGGGCAACCGCCGTTGGTTACCTGTGGTGAATGCTTAGCAAGAGTTGCGCCAAAACGCACTGATCATTCCCACGCTCTACGTGGGAACGTATCCGGTGACGCTCTGCGTCACCTATGCAAAACGTACGGCGGATGGCGGGACGCTGAGCATCCTTGGTGGCATTCCCACGCGGGAGCGTGGGAATGATCCTTTGTGCTGCGCCAGATCAGCCTAGCAACTCACTCATGGCGATAATCTGCTCCGCCACCTGGATCAGTTTCTGTTGGCGGCTCATGGCCTAGCGGCGCATCAGCGTGTAGGTTTCTTCTTCATTGCAGTGCTTCATTTTCATCAGCATGCCTTTGGCCAGCTCGATGCGTTTGCGCTCGGCGAGTTGCTGATCACGGGCCTGGAGCTGGGCGCGCAGAGCCTGGTCGCTTTCAAAGCGGGCCATGGCCACGTCCAGGATCGGCTGCAGACGCTGGGCCTGGATGCCTTCGAGGATGTAGGCACTGACGCCGGACTTGATCGCCCGGCGCTTTACGTTCGGGTCGTGCTCGTCGGTAAACATCACGATCGGCCGTGGTTGATCGCGGCTGACCAGCACCACTTGCTCCATGACGTCGCGCCCGGGTGACTCGGTATCGATCAGGATCACGTCCGGATGCACCGTTTCGACGTGCGCGGGCAGGTCGATGGTCAGGCCGGACTCATCGATGACCTCGAACCCGGCCTCGGTCAGCGCGGCTTTGAGGCGCCCGACTTTGCGCGGGGTATCGTTGATCAACAGGATTCGCAACATATCATTCTTCCTGTCAGCGCAGCGCCTGGCGGCTGGCGTGGTCCGCCAAGGCGTGCAGGCGGAAGCTGCGGGCGTAGGCGGCAGGGTTGGAGCCGTCCCAAATTTCGCCGTCGATCAACTGGCTGCTGCGCATGTCCTGGGCGTTTGCTGCAACCCCGACGGCGGCGGCGGCTTGGCGATTCAGGTCCAGTTGCTGCACCTGACGCGCGACGCCCAGGTAGTCCGGGTCTTCGCGCAGCAAGCCCCAACGTCGAAACTGGGTCATGAACCACATGCCGTCGCAGAGGTAAGGCAGGTTCACCTCGCCATCACCGAAAAACCTCAGCGCGTGCGGGTCTTGCCACTGGTTGCCGAGGCCGTCGTCATAGGCGCCCAACAGGCGTGGCTCGATGCAGTCGAGCGGCGCATCGAGGTAGTCGCGGGCGCTGAGTAATTGCGCGGTGGAGCGCCGGTTCTCCTGGCTTTCTTCGATAAAACGGCTGGCTTCGAGAATCGCCATTACCAACACGCGCGCGGTGTTTGGGTATTGATCGACGAAGGCCTGGGTGCAGCCTAGAACCTTTTCCGGATGGTTCGGCCAGATCGCCTGGGTGGTCGCCAGCGTGAACCCTTGGTTTTGCTTGACCGCGCTGGCACACCAAGGCTCGCCGACACAAAACCCGTCGATGCGCCCGGCTTACAGGTGCGCGACCATCTGCGGTGGCGGCACCACCACGCTGTCGACGTCCTGTAAGGGGTGAATGCCTTGGCTCGCCAGCCAGTAATACAGCCACATGGCGTGGGTGCCTGTGGGAAATGTCTGGGCGAACGTCAGTTTTGTTCGGCTTTGGTGCACGTGGCGGTCCAATGCCTCAGGAGTGGTCACGCCTTGCTGTTGCAGGCCGTGGGACAGGTGATGCTCTGGCCGTTCTGGTTGAGCCCCATCAGCACGGCCATGTCGGTCGGCGCAACGCCGCCGATGCCCAGGTGCACGGCATAAACCAAGCCATACAGGCTGTGGGCGGCGTCCAGCTCACCGCTGACCAGTTTGTCGCGCAGGTTGGCCCAGGAGGATTGGCGCTTGAGGTTCAGTGTCAGCCCGTAGGGTTGCGCGAAGCCTTGGGTGGCGGCGACCACCAGTGAGGCGCAGTCGGTCAGCGCCATGAAACCCAGGTCGAGGCTGCTCTTTTCCGGGGCGTCACTGCCGTTTACCCAGGCCAGCGGATTATTCACCGGGCTGTTGCCGACCGAATCGTTCATCAACACCTACCGTTTCTCAAAAAAAAGCGTCGTTACCGTTGATGGGCTGCGCTGGGATAGCGATGCAGGCCATTGCAGGGTACGACGCCTTTGTCTGTAGGCCTGCTTCGAGGTTGGTGCAGGCTTTGATACTGAGTCCGTAGCAAAGCACATGCCACGGGCAGGCTGGCGCGGGCTGCCGTCAACTTTCCATCAAGATTGAAACTCGGCTGCCTCCCAGTATGGCCGCCTCTTTGCGCCAGACTGTCAGGAACACCCACGGTGTCTATCGATTCTACAGCCATGATCAGCTACCACGGGTTGCATCGCTGGTTGCTGTGTTTGGCACTGTTGTTGGCAATCACGCCCGCGTTGGGGGAGAACTACCAGGCGCGGGATGAGAGCTTGCACACCTTTTTCACTGCGCTGTCGGTGCCTTTGGGCGTACCCATCGTGGTCAGTCGCGAGGTGGCGCGTAGAACCCTCTCCGGGTCATTCGACCTGGGGGCGGCGCAGCAGACCCTGGAGGCGGTCGCCGAGCAGCAAGGCCTGATTTGGTACAGCGACGGGCAGGTGCTTTACCTCTATGGCGCCGGCGAGGCAAAAAGCACGGCGGTGGCGCTGCGGCATATCTCGGTCGACAGGTTGCGTGGGTTCATGCGCCGTTCGGGCCTTGATGAATCACGCTACCCGCTCAGGGAGAGCGGGGCGCGGACGTTCTATGTGTCCGGGCCACCGAACTATGTGGACCAAGTACTGCACCTGGCTCAACTGATGGACAAGCAGCGCGCGCAGATGCGCGTCGGCAAACAAACCTTCGGCGTGGTGCAGGTATTCAACACCCATGTGGCAGATCGTCAGTACGCCATGGGCGGAGACAAGGTCAATGTACCGGGCATGGCCTCGATGATCGAAACCGTGTTAGCCAGTGAGCAGAAAAATGACAAACAACGCCCGCCAAGCCTGCTGGCCGACAAAAGCTTGGTGGTGATGGCTTACCCAGACTCAAACAGCCTGTTGATCAAGGGAAAACCTGACCAGGTGAAGGTCATTGAGGAGCTGGTGGCGGAGCTCGACAAGCCGAAGCGCCCGATTGAGGTGTCGTTATGGCAGGTCGATGTTGACCGTAGCGAATTCGAGAAGATGGGCGCGGCCTGGGCTCAGGAAGCCAACACCGGTGCTTCGGTAACGCGCGTTATGGAACCGTTGGACGATAACCGCTTGATGGCACAGCTCGGTGTGCTGGAGCGCCGGCGCAAAGCCAGGGTTACGGCGTTTCCCGTGACCCTTACCCAAGAGAATGTCCCGGCGGTTTTCCAGGATAACCATACGTTTTACCTGCCTGGGCCTGGAGAAAAAAGCGCTGAATGGCAGCCTTTACGTTATGGCACCGAAGCCAGTGTGCTACCGCGTTTTGCCGAAGCGAATCAGATCGAAATGCAGCTGACCATCAAGGATGACCGTCAGTTGGACCGCAAGCTCAAGCCCGGCTCAGCAGGGGCGGTGGGGCGAGTGGGAATCAGCACGGTGGTACGTGTGCCTCCGGGCAGGCGTCTTTGGCTGGGTGGTTTTCGACGAGGGGACGAGGTGACCAGCGGCAGTCGACGCGCTGAGGTGCGGCTGTTTGTGATCCAGGCACGGGCGATTGGGAGCGAATTGAAGATGCTCGCCGGCGCCGTCGGGCCGCCGCCATTGACGCAGAGCCAGTACGAGCGTGTGCAACGTGCGTTTGTGCGTGAAAACCGTGAGGAGCCTGAGTGAACTAGCCCTTTTGAGCTCGCTTCTGAACGATTTCCTGAGCCCTTGTTGTTTCTGGTGATGAAAAATCCTACGCGGTGCGTGCCGAAAGCCTCGATTACATCGGCCTTTTCCTACCGCCGTTTGCGGCTCTGGTTTTTATAGTCGTGAGGTTGCCGTATCGGCCTTTTCTGGAAACAGGGAATTCAATGTCAGTAGTCGGATGCAGAGGTGTGTATGACCCTCGTGAATGATGGGCCGACGGCCTCGCGGGTTTTTGCCGGATGGACCTTGTATGGCGATGGCCGGTTGACCGGTGAAGGCGTGGATACTCAGTTGCCGCCCAAGGAGTGGCATGTGTTGCGGCTGCTGTTGGCGTCCGATGGCGTACTGATGACCAAGGATCGTTTGCTTGAGTTGGGCTGGCCTCGTGGGGATGTCGCAGAGGAGTCACTCACTCGCTGCATCTATGCGCTGCGTAAGCACCTTAGGAAGGACAAGGACTTTATCAAGACGATCTATGGCAGAGGCTATCGCTTTACGTGTGCCGTGAAAGTCGAGCAGCACGAACCGCACCAGTCTGAACGGGCGCGCGCGCAGTACATCTGTTCGGCGTGTGGCCAGGTGGCCCATGATTAAGCGATTGGGCAAAGGGTTACTGTTGAGTGTGCTGGTGGGCAGCCATCAAGCCTGGGCCAGTTGCTGGGATGAGGTGGCCAGCCGCTACGACATCGAGCCGGAGCTGTTACAAGCCATCGCTGTCGTGGAGTCGGGCGCTCGTGCGCAGGCGATCAACCATGGCAACAGCGATGGCTCCCGAGATATCGGCCTGATGCAGATCAACAGCATGCACCTGCCGCGTCTGGCCAAACAGGGCATTACCGAGGAGCGGCTGCTGAGTGAGCCGTGTTTATCGGTCGAAGTGGGCGCCTCGATCCTTGCCGAGTTTATCCAGCGCTTCGGTTACAACTGGACAGCCGTAGGCTCTTACAACGCCGGGTCGGCACCTGAGCGTGAGGCGCTGCGCCTGCGTTATGCAGAAAAAATCTGGGCGCAGTATGAGGCGTTGGTTGCACAACGGCATTGACGATTGGACGGCGCACCTCGCACCTGGCGCGCCACCCCGGCTATAATCGGCGCCACCTTTCGCCGCCTCCGAGTCTAGCCCGCCCATGTATACCCTGGCCCGCCAGCTGTTGTTCAAACTCTCCCCGGAAACCTCTCACGATCTGTCCCTGGACTTGATCGGTGCCGGTGGCCGCTTGGGGCTCAATGGGCTGGTATGCAAGGCCCCGGCGAAGATGCCGGTGTCGGTGATGGGGCTCGATTTTCCTAACCCCGTCGGGCTGGCTGCCGGCCTGGATAAGAACGGCGCGGCCATCGACGGCTTTGCGCAATTGGGTTTCGGTTTTGTTGAAATTGGCACCGTGACGCCACGGCCGCAGCCCGGCAACCCTAAACCTCGGATCTTCCGCTTGCCGGAAGCCGAGGCGATCATCAACCGCATGGGCTTCAACAACCTGGGCGTCGATCACCTGCTGTCGCGGGTTCACGCCGCGAAATACAAAGGCATTCTGGGCATCAATATCGGCAAGAACTTCGATACACCGGTAGAGCGTGCCGTTGATGACTACCTGATTTGCCTGGACAAGGTCTACGCCCACGCCAGCTACGTTACCGTCAATGTCAGCTCGCCGAACACCCCGGGCCTGCGCAGCCTGCAGTTTGGCGACTCCCTCAAGCAGTTGCTCGAAGCGTTGCGCCAGCGCCAGGAAGACCTGGCCGTGCGCCATGGCAAGCGTGTGCCGCTGGCTATCAAGATCGCCCCGGACATGAGCGACGAAGAAACCGTGCTGGTCGCCCAGGCCCTGGTGGATTCGGGCATGGACGCGGTGATCGCCACCAATACGACCTTGAGCCGAGTCGGCGTTGAAGGGCTCGCCCATGGTGATGAAGCCGGCGGGCTGTCGGGCGCCCCGGTGCGCGACAAGAGCACCCACACCGTCAAGGTGTTGGCGGCTGAGTTGGCGGGGCGCTTGCCGATCATCGCCGTGGGCGGCATCACCGAAGGCAAGCACGCGGCTGAGAAGATCGCAGCCGGCGCCAGCCTGGTGCAGTTGTACACAGGCTTTATTTACAAAGGCCCGGCGTTGATTCGCGAATCGGTGGACGCGATTGCAGCCTTGCGCTGATTGATCAGCCAATAAAAAGGGCTCCCTAAAGGAGCCCTTGGGCCGAAGCCCGCCGCCCTGATGGGGCGTGCGTGGTTAAGTCGTTACATAATCTTCAAGGTGGTGTGTCGGATTAAGTGCCCTGTATTAGCCGACGGCGTGAAGTTCGTTGAGTCTGTGGATCCCCGCAGTGCCGGTCATACCGTCCCAATTGTCGCCGCGTCCTTCTCGCCAGCCATTGATCCAGGCTTGGCGTACCGACGGTAGAGTAAATGGGCAAAGCTCACGGGACTTTCCATGAACGCCATACTGATATCCGCGTAAAAATGCTCTTTCCAACGGATCACGCTTAAGTCTTCTCATAGGGTGTTTCCCTCACTTGTTGACTGTGTAGATATCCTTCGGCCTCGTCCGAGGCCGGGCAGAGTTTTTCTGCCGTTGGTGGGCTCGCTGCCGGCGTGGCGAGCCTATGTGTCGGCGCCGTTACGGCGCCAACCTGTGTTGAGTTCTAACCAATAGGTCACATGGATTCAATGATCGTTTTGTCATAAGCACGTAACGATAACGATGCTATAGCCATAAGCTGGGATGGCTTTTCGCCCCTTTTATTGGGCAAACCCAGCTATGATGTGCCCTGCAAAGAGGATGGGTTTAATCCTTTAGTGAGAATGCCCGCTCGTTGCAGTCGGTTATTATTCGACGAAGGGTCGGAATATTTCTTTTTGTTGCAACCAATTATTTATCTGCCCCGGAAATTTTGGCCCAAGGGCCCGGCAGCCGGGGTGGAACGGCACATTCGTGCCACGCGAGCACTCTTCAAGAAAAGTGCTTGATTGAAAACCGAGCCGGCGATGCGTCGCCCGTTCATTTATTGCTGAAAAGCCTGGAATGCCCCATGTCGGACCGTTTTGAACTCTTCCTCACCTGCCCCAAGGGCCTCGAAGGCCTGCTTATCGAGGAAGCCGTCGGGCTTGGCCTTGAGGACGCCCGCGAGCACACCTCGGCCGTGCGCGGCATGGCCGACATGGAAACCGCCTACCGGCTGTGCCTCTGGTCGCGCCTGGCCAACCGCGTGTTGCTGGTGCTCAAGCGCTTCCCGATGAAGGACGCCGAAGACCTCTACTACGGCGTGCTGGACATCGAATGGGCCGACCACATGGTCTTGGACGGCAGCCTGGCGGTGGAATTCAGTGGCCATGGCTCGGGCATCGACAACACCCACTTCGGCGCGCTGAAGGTCAAGGATGCGATCGTCGATAAGCTGCGCACCCCGACCGGCGAACGTCCGTCCATCGACAAGATCAACCCGGACCTGCGCATCCACCTGCGCCTGGACCGAGGCGAAGCGATTCTGTCCCTCGACCTGTCCGGCCACAGCCTGCACCAGCGCGGTTACCGCCTGCAGCAGGGCGCGGCACCGTTGAAGGAAAACCTGGCAGCGGCAATCCTGATCCGCGCCGGCTGGCCGCGCATTGCGGCCGAAGGCGGCGCGCTGACTGACCCGATGTGCGGCGTCGGCACCTTCCTGGTCGAAGGCGCGATGATTGCCGCCGACATGG
The DNA here is from genome assembly GCF_045447305.1 of Pseudomonas sp. D47. NCBI lineage: Bacteria > Pseudomonadati > Pseudomonadota > Gammaproteobacteria > Pseudomonadales > Pseudomonadaceae > Pseudomonas > Pseudomonas sp. D47. The sequence continues at coordinate 50,502 of NZ_JBJGXU010000003.1, forward strand.
CGCCTAACCTCAACCGCGAACTGTGGGGCTTCACCACCTGGCTCGGCCACGTCCCGGCGCTGTGGAAGAAGCTGCACACAGAGGCCAGCGAGCGTGCCGCCATCGGCATGAACAAGCCGCCATTGTGGGTCCGTGGCTACGAAGCCGACCCGCGGTTGATCCAGCCCGCCCGTAACAACATCGAACGCGCAGGCCTGAGTCACTGGATCAAGGTGTACCAAGGCGAAGTCGGCACCTTCGAGCCGCGCCCGGACCAGAACCAGAAAGGCCTGGTGATCTGCAACCCACCTTACGGCGAGCGCTTGGGTGACGAAGCCAGCCTGTTGTACCTCTACCAGAACCTCGGCGAGCGTTTGCGCCAGGCGTGCATGGGTTGGGAAGCCGCCGTGTTCACCGGCGCACCGGACCTGGGCAAGCGGATGGGCATCCGCAGCCACAAACAGTATTCGTTCTGGAACGGCGCCTTGCCGTGCAAACTACTGCTGATCAAGGTCAACCCGGACCAGTTCGTCACCGGCGAGCGTCGCACCCCGGAACAGCGCCAGGCCGAACGTGAGCAAGCCGCTTACGACCAAGCCCCGGTTGAGCCGCAAGAGCGTCAGTACAACAAGAACGGTAACCCGATCAAGCCAGCCCCGGCCCCGGTAGTCGAACAGGCACGCTTGAGCGAAGGCGGGCAGATGTTCGCCAACCGCCTGCAGAAGAACCTCAAGCTGCTGGGCAAGTGGGCCAAGCGTGAAGGCGTGGATTGCTACCGTGTGTACGATGCCGACATGCCGGAGTACTCCATGGCCATCGACCTCTACCACGACTGGGTGCACGTGCAGGAATACGCCGCGCCGAAGTCCATCGACCCGGAAAAAGCCTCCGCACGCATGTTCGATGCCCTGGCCGCGATTCCCCAGGCGCTGAACATCGACAAGAGCCGCGTGGTGGTCAAGCGTCGCGAACGCCAGAGCGGCACCAAGCAATACGAGCGCCAGAGCGCCCAGGGCAAGTTTACTGAAGTGAGCGAAGGCGGCGTGCAGTTGCTGGTCAACCTCACCGACTACTTGGACACCGGCCTGTTCCTCGACCACCGCCCGATGCGCATGCGCATCCAGAAAGAAGCGGCCGGCAAGCGTTTCCTCAATCTGTATTGCTACACCGCCACCGCCAGTGTGCACGCAGCCAAAGGCGGCGCGCGCAGCACCACCAGCGTCGATTTGTCCAAGACCTACCTGGACTGGGCGCGTCGTAACTTCTCGCTCAATGGTTTCTCTGACAAGAACCGTCTGGAGCAGGGTGACGTGATGGCGTGGCTGGAAGCCAGCCGCGATGAGTTCGACCTGATCTTCATCGACCCGCCGACTTTCTCCAACTCCAAGCGCATGGAAGGTATCTTCGACGTGCAGCGCGACCACGTGCAGTTGCTCGACCTGGCCATGGCCCGCCTGGCACCGGGCGGCGTGTTGTACTTCTCGAACAACTTCCGCAAGTTCGTGCTTGAGGACAACCTCAGCGAACGCTATGCGGTCGAGGAAATCAGCGACAAGACCCTGGACCCGGATTTCGCGCGTAACGCGAAGATCCACCGGGCCTGGAAAATCACCGCACGCTGATCGCTGCACCAAGTTGAAACAAAAAAGCCGCAGGCCTGGTGTATTCCAGTCTTGCGGCTTTTTTACGCTGGTCAAACCGTGGCCTCATGGCTATAACTTAACGCCTAGCCAAAGTGACAGCCCCGCACGCTGGCGTTGTGAGTGTTGCCTATGCCGATGCATGCCGTACGCCCGAAAATCCTTGGCTTTATCAGTGAACAGGCGTCAGCTTGGCTGGTGGCATTGGTGGTGTTACTGGCAGGTGGCGCGCTGACGCTCATCGTCGCCTGGGCCACTGCTAACCTCCACCAGCAACAGGTTCGCCAGCGCTTCCAGTTGCTGGTCAACGAGCGCTACACCCGTCTTCAGGAACGCTTTGAAGACCAGGAACAACGCCTGGCGAGCCTGCAGCGTTTCTTCGTCAACTCCAGTGACGTGTCCCGTGCAGAGTTTGATGGGTTTGCCCAACCCTTGCTGCTGCGCGCCCGCGCATATGCCTGGGCGCCGCGGATATCGCGCGATCAACGTAGTGCGTTTGAACAAGAGATCTCGCGCCAGCGCGGCGCCCCTTTCGCCATCCGTGAATTGAACGCGTCAGGCGAGTTGGCGCCGGCCCCCGAGCGCGATGAATACGTGCCTGTGCTGTACAGCCAGACCCAAAGCCTGCTGGGCTCGCCGCTGGGCTTTGACCTGCTGGCTCAGCCGCTGCGGCGCTCGGCCCTTGAGCGCGCGCAAAAAAGTGGCAAGCCTGCGGTGTCCCAGCCCATGCAACTGGTGGGCGTGGAGCCGGCGTATGCTGCCGGCGTTTTGCTGGTGGCGCCTGTCAGTAAGCTACCCACGGCTGAACCCGGCGGCTTTGTGATGGCGGTGATCAGCATGCGCCAACTGATGGCCGATGGTTTGCCCAACCCCAACCGCGACAACTTGGTGATGCAGATCGTCGATACCTCAGACACCCAGCAGCGCGTGCTGTATGCGTCGAGCAATGCGGTCGGCGCCAGCGATCTCACTGCTGCGCGCCGTCTCACCCTCGGCGACCACGTGTATGCCCTGACTGTGCAAGCCAGCCGGGTCTTCGACCAGGCCAACCACTCCTCGATGAGTACTATCCTGACCATGGGCGGGTTGCTCAGCCTGCTGCTCAGCGCGTTGCTGTATGTGTTGGTCAGTCAACGCCAGCGCGCGCTGAAACTGGTGGAGCAGCGCACCGAGCAGTTGCGCCTGCGTGAGCAGGAGCTGCGCGGGGCCCATGGGCAATTGCGCAGCGTGCTGAATGCGGCCACCCAGGTCGCGATCATTGCCACCGATTTGCGCGGTGTGATCAATACGTTCAATGCCGGCGCCGAGCTGATGCTGGGCTACAAGGCCGAGCAGGTACTGGGTTGCATGACCCTGGAGAGCCTGCACTTGGGCGCTGAACTCGAAGCGCGCTCCGCCACTTTAAGTGTGACCATGGGCAAGCGCATCCCGCCGAGCCAGGCGATGCTGGTGGAGAGCCCAGACAACCTGCACGAGGCCCGAGAGTGGACGCTGTTGCGCGAAGATGGCAGCCGGTTGACGGTGAACATGCTCGGCACCGTGTTGCTCGATGACCATGGTTTGTGGGTCGGGCACTTGGCGATTTACCTGGATGTCACCGAGCAGAAACGTGCCTACGAGGCCCTGGCGGCGCGGGATCGTCTGCTGAAAAAACTCAGCGCCCACGTGCCCGGCGGGATCTTCCAGTTCACCCTCGAACCCAAGGGCAACGGGCGCTTCATCTATGCCAGCGATGGCATGCGCGATATCTATGAAATTGAAACCGGCCTGTTGCAGCAGGACGCAAGCAAGGTCTTCGAGCGCATCCATCCGCAGGATGTGGAGCGGGTTCGCTTGTCCATTCGCTTGTCGGCGTTGCAGTTGAGCCACTGGCGCGAAGAGTACCGCGTGTTGTTGCCGCAACGCGGCCTGCGCTGGATTCGCGGCGAAGCCACGCCGGAAGAATTACCGGGGGGCGGTACGCTGTGGTATGGCTACGTATCGGATATTTCTGATCTCAAACGGGTGGAGGAAGAGCTGCGCGCGCTGTCGATCACCGACTCGCTGACGAGCATCCATAACCGGCGTTATTTCCAGGATCGCCTCAAGGCCGAGATACTCAGGCTCAACCGCACTTCTGGGATGCTGTCGTTGATCATGTTCGATATCGACCACTTCAAGCGTATCAACGACCAGTACGGGCACGCCGTGGGCGATGGGGTGTTGCAGGAGGTGTGCAATCGCATCAGTCAGCGTTTGCGGCGCACCGATGTGTTTTGTCGCCTGGGTGGCGAAGAGTTCGTGGTGCTATGCCCGCACACCGATGGTGACCAGGCATACAGCCTGGCGGTGGAGTTGTGGCAATCGCTGCGCAGTGCACCGATGGACGCGGTCGGCACCGTGACCGCCAGCTTCGGTGTGGCCAGTTGGCGGGTCGATGAAGGCATTGATGGGCTGCTGTTGCGCGCGGACTCGGCGGTGTATGTGGCCAAGCAGGCGGGCAGGGATCGGGTGGAAGCGGAGCGACTTAGGGCTTGATTGACAGCGTTTTTCAGACGGTGCGCATTCATGTGGGAGCTGGCTTGCCTGCGATTGCAGCGTGTCAGTCAACGCATCTGATACTGATACACCGCTATCGCAGGCAAGCCAGCTCCCACCTTTGATCTGTGTTGCCTTTTAAAGCACCGGTGCCGCCGCCGTCAGCTTCGGCTGGCGATACACGTCCAGCAGCACCTGATCCAGCACCGACGACGCACCCCACGGTTTCGAATCGTTGAGGATCGCCACCACCACCCAGGTATTGCCGTTGTTGTCGCGGCTGAACCCGGCGATGGCGCGCACGGTGTTCAGGGTGCCGGTTTTGACGTGGGCTTCGCCGCGCATGGCGGTGGTCTTCAGGCGTTTACGCATGGTGCCGTCGGTGCCGGCAATCGGCAGCGAGCTGATGTATTCGGCGGCGTACGGGCCTTTCCAGGCGGCTTGCAGCATGGCCGCCATCTCGCGGGCACTGACCCGTTCGGCGCGCGACAGGCCGGAGCCATTCTCCATCACCAGGTGCGGCGCGGTGATGCCTTTCTTCGCCAGCCACTGACGTACCACGCGTTGCGCCGCCTTGGCATCGTCGCCATCGGCATCGTTACGGAACTGCGCGCCCAGGCTCAGGAACAGCTGCTGGGCCATGGTGTTGTTACTGTATTTGTTGATGTCGCGGATGATTTCCGCCAGGTCCGGGGAAAACGCCCGAGCCAGCACTTTGGCGTCCTTGGGCACTGGCGCCTGGATATCACGGCCTTGGATAGTGCCGCCCAATTCCTTCCAGATCGCACGCACGGCGCCGGCGGTGTAGGTGGCGTGATCGAGCAGTGACAGGTACGTCTGCGAACTGCAGCCATCGCCCAACTGGCCGCTGACTGTCACGGTGACGCTGCCATCGGCGGCGGTAACCGGGCTGTAGCGCACGTCGCCGGTGCACTGCTTGGCGTTGGAGACTTTGACTTGGTTGTCGATGCGGATGCTCGCAATCGGCGGTTCGACCGACACAATCACCCGGCCAGAGTCATTGCGGGTCACGAAGCGCAGCGCCTTGAGGTTGACCAGCAGGGCGTCGGGCTTGACCAGGAACGGTTTGTTCTCGTCGTTGCCGTCGTCATTGAATTCGGGCAATTGCGGCTGGTTGAAGAAGCTGCGGTCCAGCACCAGGTCGCCGGTGACTTGCTGCACGCCATTGGCGCGCAGGTCGCGCATCAGCAGCCAGAGTTTTTCCATGTTCAGCTTGGGGTCGCCGCCGCCCTTGAGGTACAGGTTGCCTCGCAACACGCCACCGTTGAGGGTGCCGTCGGTGTAGAACTCGGTTTTCCACTGGTGGTTGGGGCCGAGCATTTCCAGGGCCGCGTAGGTGGTGACCAGCTTCATCGTGGAGGCCGGGTTCACCGACACGTCGGCGTTGAACACGGTTGGCGTGCCGGGGCCGGTGAGGGGCAGCATCACCAGAGACAGTGCGGTGTTTTGCAGCTTGGCTTTCTGAAGAGCCTGCGCAACGTTGGGTGGCAGGGTGTTGTTGATCGGGGCGGCAGAGACGGAAAGGGCCAGTGGTAGAAAAAAGCCGGCCAGTAGTGCTGAGCGAAAAGATTTGATCATAAAGAATAAAACCCTACTGCTGAGGAGGGTGAAAAAGGCGAGGGGTATGGAAGAAAATCCCTCATTGGTCACGAAAGTGTCGGCATTATGCCCCAAGGTGGTTCCAGTTGTAGCTGAACGATAGCGGGTATTACGCGTTTTTTTGCAGACAGATAGCCGCCTGTCCCAGAGAGTCGGGCAAACCTTGCCTTAAACTGCTAAAGTGCCGCCCGTTATTACTTATGAGGATTGTTCCAATGGCGACTAACCGTTCCCAGCGTCTGCGCAAAAAACTGTGCGTTGATGAATTTCAAGAGCTGGGTTTCGAACTGAACCTGGACTTCAACGAAGGCCTGAGTGAAGAAGCTATCGACGCTTTCCTCGAAGCATTCATCAAAGAAGCCATGGAAGCCAACGGTCTGGGCTATGTCGGCGGCGATGACTTCGGTCTGGTTTGCCTGCAGAAGCGTGGCTCGGTTTCCGAAGAGCAGCGTGCTGCTGTCGAAGCTTGGCTGAAAACCCGTTCCGAGCTGACCAAGGCTGAAGTCAGCCCGTTGCTGGACGTGTGGTATCCGGAAAAGCCGATCAACGCGGCTAAGTGATACTGAAAAAAACGGCGACCTGAGGGTCGCCGTTTTTTTATGCCTTGCGCCAGTTCAGAATCAACAGCGTCAACACCCCCGCCACAATCCCCCAGAACGCCGAACCGATGGAAAACAGCGTCAAGCCTGACGCGGTGACCATAAAGGTGATCAGCGCCGCTTCCCGTTCCTTCGGCTCATTCATGGCGATGCTCAAGCCATTGATGATCGAGCCAAACAACGCCAAGGCCGCAATCGACAGCACCAGCTCCTTTGGCAGTGCTGCGAACAACGCCGCCAACGTCGCGCCAAATACGCCCGCAATCCCGTAGAACACCCCGCACCATACAGCCGCCGTATAGCGTTTGTTGCGGTCTTCGTGGGCATGCGGCCCGGTGCAGATGGCGGCGCTGATCGCTGCCAGGTTGATGCCGTGGGAGCCGAACGGCGCGAGCACCAGCGAGGCCAGGCCGGTGGCGGTGATCAGCGGCGAGGCGGGCACGTTGTAGCCGTCGGCGCGCAACACGGCGACGCCGGGCATGTTCTGTGAGGTCATCGCGACCACGAACAACGGGATGCCGATACTGATGGTCGCCGCCAGCGAGAAGTGCGGGGTGGTCCACACCGGCGTTGCTACTTCGAGGTGAAAGCCGCTGAAATCCAGCAGCCCCATCAGGCCCGATAGCAGCGTGCCGATCACCAGCGCGGCCAGTACCGCATAACGCGGCGACAGGCGCTTGATGATCAGGTAGGTGAGAAACATCCCCAGGACCAGCCCGGTGCGATGTTGCGCGGCGACGAATATCTCACTGCCGATCTTGAACAGAATCCCCGCCAGCAACGCCGCCGCCAGCGACGACGGAATGCGCTTGACCATTTTTTCGAAGCTGCCGGTCAGCCCGCAGAGTGTCACCAGCACCGCGCAGGTGATGTAGGCGCCAATCGCCTCGCCGTAACTCACGCCGCCCAGGCTGGTGATCAGCAGCGCCGCGCCAGGCGTAGACCAGGCGACGGTGATCGGCGTGCGATAGCGCAGGGACAGGCCGATGCTGCACACCGCCATGCCGATGGAGAGGGCCCAGATCCACGAAGAAATTTGCGCAGTGGTCAAGCCGGCGGCTTGCCCGGCCTGGAACATCAGGACCAGGGAGCTGGTGTAGCCGGTCATCATGGCGATGAAGCCGGCGACGACGGCCGACGGGGAGGTATCGGCCAGCGGGCGCAAAGGCGCTTGGGTGGCGTCGGTCATGAGGCGCTGTTCCTTTTACCTGGGTGTTTGCCGGTGAAGGCGCAGATTCAAGCCTAAACTCAAACGTAACTACTCATTGCAATACAGCCGACGCCGCAAACAGCCGTACAGTGTGTTGGCGCACTGGGTTGTGTACAATGTGCCGTGTTTTTAGGTGATACTTGCCAGCGACACGCGCTTGCCGTATTACCGTTAATTCGCCGCCGTTCTCCAAACCCGAGTGCCCATGAACGAACAGTTGCAACCTCTCAAGAAACAACCGCGAGCCGGCAAGGCCGGTCGCACCGGAACCCAGGACGATATCGTCTACGCGCATATCTTCGAGGCCATCCTTGAACAACGCCTGGCGCCCGGAACCAAATTGAGTGAAGAGGCACTGGGCGAAATCTTCGGCGTCAGCCGCACCATCATTCGCCGCGCGCTGTCGCGCCTGGCCCATGAAGGCGTGGTATTGCTGCGGCCCAATCGTGGTGCGGTGGTGGCGAGCCCAAGTGTCGAAGAAGCACGTCAAGTGTTCCTGGCTCGGCGCCTGGTTGAGCGGGCGATCACTGAATTAGCGGTGCAGCACGCCACGGCTGAACAACTGGCCGAATTGCGCCAGATGGTCAACGACGAGCGCGACAGCTTCTCGCGCGGCGACCGTGGTGCGGGTATCCGCCTCTCCGGTGAGTTCCACCTCAAGCTGGCCGAAGCGGCGAAGAACGCGCCACTGATCAGCTTCCAGCGCAGTTTGGTGTCCCAGACCTCGTTGATCATCGCCCAGTACGAAAGCGGCAACCGCTCGCACTGCTCCTACGATGAACACACCCAACTGATCGACGCGATCGAAGCACGCGACGCGGTGCTGGCGGTGAATTTGATGATGCACCACATGGATCACATCGACAGCAAGCTCAACCTCGATGAGGAAAGCGCGTCGGATGATTTGCATGCGGTGTTCTCGCATCTGTTGCAGACCAAGAAGCCTGGGCGCTCTTCGGTAAAACTGTAACCCCGATCAAAAATGTGGGAGCTGGCTTGTGTGGGAGCTGGCTTGCCTGCGATGGCATCACCGCGGTGTACCTGATACACCGCGGTGCCTGCATCGCGGGCAAGCCCGGCTCCCACACAAGCCAGCTCCCACAACTGTTTTGTGTTGTGGCTGAAATTAGCGTTGATGCACGAGATTGCCGGCTGCGTAGGTCTGCAGAATCGCCCGATCATCCCCCAACGTCATCAACACAAACAACGTCTCGGCAATGTTATTGGCCTGCTTCAAGCGATAGCTGAGCAGCGGCGTGGCGTTGTAATCCAACACCAAAAAGTCCGCATCGGTGCCCGGCTGCAACGTGCCGATCTTATCTTCCAATCGCAGTGCCCGCGCGCCGCCCAAGGTGGCCAGGTACAGCGACTTGAACGGGCTCAACCGCGCGCCCTGCAACTGCATGACCTTGTAGGCTTCGTTCAGGGTTTGCAGCAGCGAGAAGCTGGTGCCGCCGCCCACGTCGGTGCCCAGGCCCACATTCAGCTTGTGCTTCTCGGCCATCGGCAGGTTGAACAAGCCACTGCCGAGGAAGAAGTTCGAGGTCGGGCAGAACGCCACCGCCGAACCGGTCTGCGCCAATCGCGCGCATTCGTCGTCGCACAGGTGCACGCCGTGGGCAAACACCGAGCGTTCGCCCAGCAGTTTGTAGTGGTCGTACACGTCCAGATAGCCTTTGCGCTCCGGGAACAGCTCTTTCACCCACTCGACTTCCTGCAGGTTTTCACTGATGTGAGTCTGCATGTACAGGTCCGGGTATTCGCCCAGCAGTTGCCCGGCCAGGGTCAGTTGTTCCGGCGTGCTGGTCGGTGCGAAACGTGGCGTCACCGCATAGTGCAAACGGCCTTTGCCATGCCAGCGTTCGATCAGCGCTTTGCTTTCCTGGTAGCCGGATTCGGCGGTGTCGGTCAGGTAGTCTGGCGCGTTGCGGTCCATCATCACCTTGCCGGCGATCATGCGCAGGTCGAGTTTCTCGGCCGCTTCAAAAAACGAATTGACTGACTGCGGGTGCACGCTGCCGAACACCAGCGCGGTGGTGGTGCCGTTGCGCAGCAGTTCCTTGATGAAGATATCCGCGACTTCTTCGGCGTGGGCCTTGTCGGCGAACTGGCTTTCGCACGGGAACGTGTAAGTGTTGAGCCAATCCAGCAATTGCTCGCCATACGCACCGACCATGCCGGTTTGCGGCAGGTGGATATGGGTGTCGATCAGGCCTGGGGTGATCAACGCATCCTGGTAATGGGTGACCTCGATGTCGGCGGGCAGCGTCGGCAGCAAATCGCTGGCGTGGCCCAAGGCGCTGATCTGACCGTTATCGATCACCAGCAGGCCGTCTTCGAAGTATTCATAGGACGCTTCGATCCCCACTTCAGCAGGGTCGGCGATGCTGTGCAGGATGGCGGCACGGTAGGCTTTGCGAGTCAAAGGCATGGTGATCTCAATGTTTAGATAGCTTGGCTGCGGCGCGAGGCCGGCAGCAGTTTGGCAATGGGTTCGGCGCTCGCGGTATGCTGGCCGAAGTTCGCGTTATAGGTGGCGATGATTTCGCCGGCGATGGAGATGGCGATCTCCACCGGTAATTTGCCCTTCACCTCGGTGAGGCCCATGGGGCAGCGCATGCGTTGCAGTTGCGCGGTGTCGAAACCGCGATCACGCAGGCGGTGTTCGAACTTGACCCGTTTGGTCTTGGAACCGATCAAGCCGAAGTAGGCAAAGTCATTGCGTTTGAGCAGGGCGGCGGTGAGTTCCAGGTCCAGCGCATGATTGTGGGTCATGACGATGCAGTAACTGCCCACCGGCAAGTCGGCAATTTCATCGACCGGCTCTTCGCTGACGATTTTACGCACGCCCTGGGGGATATGCTGCGGAAACTCCTGGTCTCGGGAATCGATCCAGCGTACCCGGCACGGCAGGCTCGCCAACAGCGGTACCAGCGCACGGCCGACATGGCCGGCGCCGAACACCGCAATCTGCGCCTGCACCTGGCCCATGGGTTCGAACAGCAGCACGGTCACACCGCCACAGCACTGGCCCAGGCTTGCGCCGAGGCTGAAGCGCTCCAGGTGGGTGTTCTGCTGGCCGCGCACGAGCATGTCGCGGGCAATCTGCATCGCCTTGTATTCCAGGTGCCCGCCACCGATGGTGTCGAAGGTCTGCGCGGCGCTGATCACCATCTTCGAGCCGGCATTGCGCGGGGTGGAGCCGAGCTCTTCGATGATGGTCACCAGCACGCAGGGTTCACCCCTGTTCTGCAGGTCGGCGAGGGCGCTGATCCAGTTGTTCATAGTCACCTCCAGTCAGATCGTTCCCACGCTCCGCGTGGGAATGCATACCGTGACGCGCTGCGTCACAAGAGCGGACGCAGAGCGTCCATGGCGGCATTCCCACGCAGAGCGTGGGAACGATCGACCGCCTTCGCAGCGGTCAACTGCCGCATCTGCTCACACCCCCACAACACCCTTTCCGGTGTCGCCGGCGCATCAATCTTGGGCTGATGGCGATACTCACCCAAACTCGCCACGGCATCCTTGATCGCGCACCACGAGGCAATCCCGAGCATAAACGGCGGCTCGCCCACGGCCTTGGAGTGGAACACCGTGTCTTCCGGGTTCTTGCGGTTTTCCACCAGCTTCACGCGCAAATCCAGCGGCATGTCAGCCACGGCCGGGATCTTGTAACTGGCCGGGCCGTTGGTCATCAGCTTGCCTTTGTTGTTCCACACCAGCTCCTCCATGGTCAGCCAACCCATGCCCTGGATAAAGCCGCCTTCGACCTGGCCGATGTCGATGGCCGGGTTCAGCGAGGCGCCTACGTCATGGAGGATGTCGGTGCGCAGCATCTTGTATTCACCGGTGAGGGTGTCGACGATCACTTCGCAACAGGCCGCGCCGAACGCGAAGTAATAGAACGGCCGCCCCCGCGCCTGGCTGCGGTCGTAGAAGATTTTCGGGGTCTTGTAGAAGCCGGTGCTCGACAACGAGACCTGGGCGAAATATGCCTGCTGGATCAGGCTCTCAAAGGTCAGGATCTGATCGCGCACGCGCACATGGCCGTTGTGGAATTCCACGTCCGCTTCGCTCACGTCGTACTTGCGCGCGGCAAACTCCACCAAGCGTTGCTTGATGGTTTCGGCGGCGTTCTGCGCAGCCTTGCCGTTCAGGTCGGCACCGCTGGAAGCCGCCGTTGGCGAGGTGTTGGGCACCTTGTCGGTGTTGGTGGCGGTGATCTGTACGCGGTCGATTTCGACTTGGAACACTTCGGCCACCACCTGCGCAACCTTGGTGTTCAGGCCCTGGCCCATCTCGGTGCCGCCGTGGTTCAGGTGGATGCTGCCGTCGGTGTAGATGTGGATCAGCGCGCCGGCCTGGTTCAGGAAGCTGGCGGTAAACGAAATACCGAACTTCACCGGCGTCAGCGCCATGCCTTTTTTCAGGATCGGGCTATGGGCGTTGTACAGGCGGATCGCTTCGCGGCGCTCGGCGTATTGGCTGCTGGCCTCAAGCTCGGCGGTCATTTCCTCGAGCATGTTGTGCTCGACGGTTTGGTGGTAGTGGGTGACGTTGCGCTCGGTCTTGCCGTAGTAGTTGGCCTTGCGCACCGCCAACGGGTCCAGCGCCAGGTGGCGGGCGATGGCGTCCATGACTTCTTCGATGGCGACCATGCCTTGCGGGCCGCCGAAGCCGCGATAGGCGGTGTTGGACGCGGTGTTGGTCTTGCAGCGATGGCCGTTGACCGTGGCGTCACCGAGGTAATAAGCGTTGTCGGCGTGGAACATCGCGCGGTCGACAATCGAGTTCGACAGGTCGGGCGAGCAGCCGCAGTTACCCGCCAGTTCCAAGTTAATGCCGTGCAGGCGGCCGCTGTCGTCAAAGCCCACGTCGTATTCGATATAGAAGGGGTGACGCTTACCGGTCATCAGCATGTCTTCGACGCGCGGCAGGCGCATTTTGGTCGGCTGGCCGGTGAGGCGCGCGACCACCGCGCACAGGCACGCGGGGCTGGCGGCCTGGGTTTCCTTGCCGCCGAAACCACCGCCCATGCGGCGCATGTCGACCACGATTTTGTTCATCGACACGTCGAGCACTTCGGCCACCAGCTTCTGCACTTCGGTGGGGTTTTGCGTGGAGCAGTAGACGATCATGCCGCCGTCTTCAGTGGGCATCACCGACGAGATCTGGGTTTCCAGGTAGAAGTGTTCCTGGCCTCCGATGTGCAGCGTGCCCTGGATACGGTTTTTTGCCGTTGCCAGCGCGCCCACCGAATCACCGCGTTGGTGGGTGTGGCTGTCGAGCACAAAGTGCTTGTTACGCAAGGCCTCGACCACGTCCAGCACCGGCTCCAGGTCTTCGTATTCGATCACCGCAGCCATGGCGGCTTTGCGCGCGGTTTCGAGGTCGCGGGCGGCCACGGCCAGCACCACTTGGCCGACAAACTGCACGGTGTCGATAGCCAACAACGGGTCGCCTGGCATCAACGGGCCGATGTCTTTCAGGCCCGGCACGTCTTCATGGGTGATAGCGATGCGCACGCCATCAAAGGCGTAGCAGGGCGCGGTGTCGATGCTGATGATCCGGGCGTGGGCACGGTCGGACATGCGCGCATACAGGTGCAACTGATTGGGGAATTCCAGGCGGTCATCGATGTACTGCGCCTCACCGCTGACGTGCTTGGCGGCGCTGTCATGCTTGACGCTGCGCCCGACTCCGGAGGTCAGGTCCTGGGCAAACAGCTCGGCCAGTTCGGCCTGGGTTTTAACGACGGCGTGATGGTTAGACATAAGCGGTCACCCGAGTCTCGATGTGCGGTGTTTGCAGTTCGATGAAGTATTTGCGCAGCAGGTTCTGTGCGCTGAGCAGGCGGTATTCCTTGCTGGCGCGGAAGTCTGACAGCGGGGTGAAATCCTCGGCGAGGGCGGCGCAGGCTTTTTCCACGGTGGCGGCGTTCCAGGTGGCGCCGACCAATACTGCTTCGCAGCTTTTCGCGCGTTTGGGCGTGGCGGCCATGCCCCCGAAGGCGACGCGTGCCTCGTTGATCACGCCGTTCTCGATCTTCAGGTTGAAGGCCGCGCACACGGCGGAAATGTCATCGTCCAGGCGCTTGGAAACCTTGTAGGCGCGGAACAGCGAATGGCCCTTGGGCACGATGATTTTCTCGATGAACTCGCTGTCCTGGCGTGCCGTGACGCGGTAGTCGATGAAGTAGTCTTCCAGCGCCAAGGTACGGCGCACATTGCCCTTGCACAGCACGATCTGTGCGCCGAGCGCGATCAGCAGTGGCGGCGAATCACCAATCGGCGAGGCGTTGCCGATGTTGCCACCCAAGGTGCCCTGATTGCGGATTTGCAGGGAGGCGAAGCGGTGCAGCAAGTCGCCGAAGTCCGGGTATTCGTGGTGCAGCGCGCTGTAGCAGTCGGACAGCACAGTGGCGGCGCCGATTTCCAGGCGGTCGTCGAAGTTTTCGATGCGCTTCATCTCGTCGATATTGCCGACGTAGATCATCACCGGCAGCGTGCGGTGGAACTGCGTGACTTCCAGCGCCAGGTCGGTGCCGCCGGCCAGCAGCCGGGCTTGCGGGTAGGCGTCGTAGAGGTCGGCCAGGTCGGCGACGGTCAGTGGCACCAGGCAGCGCTTGTCGCCGCTATTAAGTTCGCCGGTTTGCGTCGGCGCGATGGCTTTGAGGCGCGCGATGGTGTCGGCCTGGCGGCTGTCGAACTGGTCCACCGGTTTGTTGCAGCAAGCCTGTTCGGCGGCGGCGAGGATCGGGCGGTAGCCGGTGCAGCGGCACAGGTTGCCGGCGAGGGCTTCGTGGGCTTTTTGGCTGTCGGGCGCGTCGCTGTTCTTTTGCAGGGCGAACAGCGACATCACGAAACCTGGGGTGCAAAAACCGCATTGCGAGCCGTGGCACTCGACCATGGCCTGTTGCACGCTGTGCAGTTGGCCTTGATGCTTGAGGTCTTCGACGCTGATCAATTGTTTGCCGTGCAACGACGACACAAACGTCAGGCACGAGTTGAGGCTGCGGTAACGAATCTGCTCCGCGCCTTGCGCGTCAGTGTGCAACTCACCGACCACCACGGTGCACGCGCCGCAGTCGCCGCTGGCGCAGCCTTCCTTGGTACCGGATTTGCCCAGGTGCTCACGCAAATAGTTGAGCACGGTCAGGTTGGGGTCCAGGGCGTGCTCACTACGGAGTTCCTGGTTAAGTAAAAACTGGATCACGGAAGGCCTCGCAGACTCATTATTGTTGTTAACCGCTTTGCGCCGAATCTAGTCATGTCTGACTTTTCGGTCAATGATTTTCTGACCGGAAGGTCAAGAAATTGCGATCACAACACTTTCAATTATGGTTCAGTCTTCTGGAACCGGCGTTTTTGGCGGTGTGTGGGTTTTCAGCGTTGCTTATTTCATGCCAAATTCGCCCTGGTGGGCGTAGCGCCATCAGCCAGCCAATGCGCTACACTGCCGCGCTTGTATAGATAGAAGATTCTGAAGGGAAAACATGACGTTCAAGGCGCCGGACAGTCTCGCCGAGCAAATTGCTCACCACCTCGCCGAACGTATCATTCGCGGCGATCTCAAGCCTGGGGAACGGATCCAGGAACAGAAAGTCACGCTGGCATTGAATGTCAGCCGTGGTTCCGTGCGTGAAGCCTTATTGATCCTCGAACGCCGCCACCTGATCGCGATTCTGCCGCGCCGTGGCGCCCATGTGACCGAGCTGACCGCGCACAAGGTGCAGAGCCTGTGCACGTTGATGGGCGAGTTGTACATCCTGCTCGGTAACGCCGTTGCCGACGGCTGGCAGACCCAGGCCGACATGGCGCCGTTCCTGCAGATCCAGCAGCGCTTGATCGCCAGTTTCGAACGCCAGGACATCCGCGCCTTCGTCGAAGAAAGCTTCAACGTGATGCGCGCCGCTTACCCTTTCGCGAATAACCCGTATTTGCAGGAAACCGTCGAGAACCTGCAGCCGGCGATGAACCGTGCCTATTACCTGGCGCTGGATCAACGCAAGGCCGAGATGAGCGAGTACCTGGCGCTGTTCGCGCAGCTGCTCGCCGCCGTGCTGGCGCGTGACCTGGTGCAGATTCGCCAGGTACTGTCGGCCTATGGCCAGCGCAGTTGCTCGCTGGTGATTGCTGCGTTGGCGGACGCCTAAGCGTGCGGCTCAAGTGCATCAAACTGGCGGGGTTCAAATCCTTCGTCGACCCCACCACGGTGAACTTCCCCAGTAACATGGCGGCAGTGGTGGGGCCCAATGGCTGCGGCAAGTCGAACATCATCGACGCCGTACGCTGGGTGATGGGCGAGAGCTCGGCAAAAAACCTGCGCGGCGAGTCGATGACCGACGTCATCTTCAACGGCTCCACCAGCCGCAAGCCCGTGAGCCAGGCCAGTATCGAGCTGGTGTTCGACAACTCCGACGGCACGCTGGTCGGCGAGTACGCGGCCTACGCGGAAATTTCCATTCGCCGCAAAGTGACGCGTGACAGCCAAAACAGTTATTTCCTCAATGGCACCAAGTGCCGCCGTCGCGACATCACCGATATCTTCCTTGGCACAGGGTTAGGCCCGCGCAGCTACTCGATCATTGAGCAGGGCATGATCTCCAAGCTGATCGAAGCCAAGCCCGAAGACCTGCGTAACTTTATCGAAGAAGCCGCCGGCATCTCCAAGTACAAGGAGCGCCGCCGCGAGACCGAAAACCGTATCCGCCGCACCCACGAAAACCTTGCCCGCCTGACCGACCTGCGCGAAGAGCTGGAGCGTCAACTTGAACGTCTGCACCGCCAGGCCCAGGCCGCCGAGAAGTATCAGGAATACAAAGGCGAAGAACGCCAGCTCAAGGCGCAACTCTCGGCCCTGCGTTGGCAGGCGCTGAATGATCAGGTCGGCCAGCGCGAAGCGATCATCGGCACCCAGGAAATCAGCTTTGAAGCGCTGGTGGCCGAACAGCGCAATGCCGACGCCAGCATTGAGCGCCTGCGTGACGGCCATCATGACTTGTCCGAGCGCTTCAACTTGGTGCAGGGGCGCTTCTATTCGGTGGGCGGCGATATTGCCCGGGTCGAGCAGAGCATCCAGCACGGCCAGCAGCGCCTGCGCCAGTTGCAGGATGATTTGAAGGAAGCCGAACGCGCGCGCCTGGAGACCGAGTCGCACCTGGGCCACGACCGCACCTTGCTGCTGACCCTCGGCGAAGAGCTGGACATGCTCACCCCCGAGCAGGAAGTCACCAACGCCGCCGCCGAAGAAGCCGCCGCCGCCCTGGAAGAATCCGAAACCACCATGCACGGCTGGCAGGAGCAGTGGGACGCTTTCAACCTGCAATCCGCCGAGCCACGCCGCCAGGCTGAGGTGCAGCAGTCGCGCATCCAGCAGTTGGAAACCAGCATGGAACGCCTGGCTGAACGTCAGCGCCGTCTGCAGGAAGAGCGCGTATTGCTCGCCGCCGACCCGGAAGACGCAGCGATCATGCAGCTGAGCGAGCAACTGGCTGAAAGCGAAATGACCCTGGAAGAGCTCGAAGCCAGTGAAGAACAGCAAGTGGAGCGCCTGGAGCAATTGCGTCAGCAACTGCAACAGGCGAGCCAGGGGCAGCAGCAGGCCCAGGGCGATTTGCAGCGGTTGAACGGGCGCTTGGCGTCCCTTGAAGCCTTGCAGCAAGCCGCGTTGGACCCGGGCACCGGCACGGCTGAGTGGCTGCGCGACCAACATCTGGCCGAGCGCCCACGCCTGGCCGAAGGCTTGAAGGTTGAGGCCGGTTGGGAGCTGGCGGTGGAAACCGTGTTAGGCGCCGACCTGCAGGCCGTGCTGGTCGATGATTTTGGCGGCTTTGACCTGGCCGGCTTTACTCAGGGCGATCTGCGTTTGCTCAGCCCGGCGGCCGATGGCACTCGGGTGCCGGGCAGTTTGCTCGACAAAGTTGACGCGGCGATTGATCTGTCGCCGTGGTTGGGCCACGTCAAACCGGTGGATTCCCTGGAACAGGCCCTGGCTCAACGCGGTCAGCTGGCGGCCGGCGAAAGCCTGATCAGCCGAGATGGCTACTGGGTTGGCCGGCACTTTTTGCGCGTGCGCCGTGCCAGCGAAGCGGAAAGCGGCGTATTGGCGCGTGGCCAGGAAATCGTCAGCCTGATTGCCGAGCGTGAAGAACGCGAAGCGACCCTGGAAAGCCTGGAAACCGAACTGCAAACCCTGCGCGCCACCCAGCGCCAGCAAGAGACCGGCCGCGAACACCTGCGCCGTCTGTTGCAGGACGAAGCGCGCCAGCAAGGCGAACTCAAAGCCCAGCTGTCGGCGAGCAAGGCCAAGGTCGAGCAACTGTCCCTGCGCCGCACCCGCCTCGACGAAGAAGTGGCGGAGATGGGTGAGCAGCGCGCTCTGGAACACGAACAAATCGGCGAAGCGCGCCTGCAATTGCAGGAAGCGCTCGACAGCATGGCGCTCGACACCGAGCAGCGCGAACTGCTGCTGGCCCAGCGCGACAGCCTGCGCGAACGCCTCGACCGCGTGCGCCAGGAAGCCCGCCAGCACAAGGACCATGCCCACCAACTGGCAGTGCGCCTCGGCTCGCTGCAAGCTCAGCACACGTCCACGCGCCAAGCCCTTGAGCGCTTGGAGATGCAGTCCGAGCGCCTCACCGAAAAGCGCGAGCAACTGAGCCTCAACCTGGAGGAGGGCGAAGCGCCGCTGGAAGAGTTGCGGCTCAAGCTTGAAGAGTTGCTCGACAAGCGCATGACCGTCGACGAAGAACTCAAGACCGCGCAGATCGCCCTGGAAGATGCCGACCGTGAACTGCGTGATGCAGAAAAACGCCGGACCCAGGCCGAACAACAATCCCAGTTGATTCGCGGCCAGCTCGAACAACAGCGCATGGAATGGCAAGCCCTGACCGTGCGCCGCAAGACCCTGCAAGACCAGTTGCTGGAAGACGGCTATGACCTGCACGGCGTGCTCAATACGCTGACCGCCCAGGCCAACGAGAAAGACGCCGAAGAAGAACTTGAGCGCATTGCTGCACGTATCCAACGGCTCGGCGCGATCAACCTCGCCGCCATCGATGAGTACCAGCAGCAGTCCGAGCGTAAACGTTATCTGGATGCCCAGAACGCCGACTTGGTGGAAGCCCTGGACACCCTGGAAAACGTGATCCGCAAGATCGACAAGGAAACCCGTAATCGATTCAAAGATACCTTTGATCAGATTAATGGCGGTTTACAGGCGTTATTCCCGAAAGTTTTTGGTGGTGGCAGCGCTTACTTGGAACTGACGGGCGAAGATCTACTCGATACAGGGGTAACGATCATGGCGCGGCCTCCAGGTAAGAAGAACAGCACCATCCATTTGCTGTCTGGCGGCGAGAAGGCACTGACGGCATTGGCCCTGGTATTTGCGATCTTCAAGTTGAACCCCGCACCGTTTTGCATGCTCGACGAAGTTGACGCCCCGCTGGATGACGCTAACGTTGGACGCTACGCTCGGTTGGTTAAAGAGATGTCCCAGACGGTGCAGTTCATCTATATCACCCACAACAAGATCGCCATGGAAATGGCTGATCAGCTGATGGGTGTCACGATGCACGAACCGGGTTGTTCGCGTTTGGTGGCGGTGGATGTCGAAGAAGCGATGGCGATGGTCGACGCCTAGCAGCAGGTTGTGAGCGCAAAGCTGCAAGTGAGTTGGCTTTGAGCTTGAGGCTTGTAGCTTAGGGCTCGTAGCTCACAGTTGGCACCTGCTGTAGGAGATTGCCTATGTTGTCGAAAAGATGGCAGATCCACACATTTCGCGCCAACTGTGTAAAGTTATCTTAGGTCGTGCTAGTTTATTGTCAATTCCTCGTATACGTGGGCAAAACGTCAGTCAGAACATAGAGTTGGCGCCACGTTTTAAAGCGGTTTGCACGGTGCTAAACCCCTTATTTTTCAGCATTTTTTTATAGAGGCACGGGATTACATGGAAATCGGTCTGCGCGAGTGGCTGATCGTCATCGGCATTATTGTCATTGCCGGTATTCTTTTTGATGGCTGGCGCCGCATGCGCGGTGGCAAGGGCAAGCTCAAATTCCGTCTGGACCGTAACCTGTCCAACCTGCCCGACGATGACGGCAGCGCCGAGTTGCTGGGGCCGCCTCGTGTGCTGGATACCCATAAAGAGCCGCAACTGGACGAACACGACTTGCCGTCGATGAGCGCGCCGGTGCGTGAAGCCCGTGAACCCTCGTCCAAACGTGGCAAGCGCGGTAGCGCTGCGGTGGCCGAGCCGCATCAAGGCGACCTGAACCTGGGCGTCGATGACGGCCCGAGCTTCAGCAGCCGTGATGACGACTTTCCCGATGAAACCCCGACTAAGAGCGCGCCGCGCCAATCGGTCAACGATCAGCCGGCCGCCGAAGAAGTCTTGGTGATCAGTGTGATCTGCCGCGACGCCGCCGGTTTCAAAGGCCCGGCTCTGTTGCAGAACATCCTGGAAAGCGGCCTGCGGTTTGGCGAGATGGATATTTTCCACCGCCACGAAAGCATGGCCGGTAACGGTGAAGTGCTGTTCTCCATGGCCAACGCGGTCAAGCCGGGCACCTTCGATCTGGACGATATCGACCTGTTCAGCACCCCGGCCGTGAGCTTCTTCCTCGGCCTGCCAGGCCCGCGTCACCCGAAACAAGCGTTCGACGTGATGGTGGCCGCGGCCCGCAAGCTGTCGCAGGAATTGAACGGCGAGCTCAAGGACGACCAACGCAGCGTCCTGACTGCCCAGACCATCGAACACTACCGTCAGCGCATCGTTGAGTTCGAACGTCGCGCCCTGACACAAAAACGCTGAGGCTTGGTCTTCAGCGTTGTCAGTAGAATAAGCGCATTAACATATTGAGCAGCTTCGGCTGCTCTTTTGCTTTCTGAGAGAACACCCATGACCGCCGCCCATACCCGCATCCTCCAATTGCGCGCTGAACTGGATCAGCACAACTACCGCTACCACGTCCTCGACGAGCCGAGCATTCCGGACGCCGAGTACGACAGGCTGTTCCATGAGCTCAAAGCCCTCGAAGCCGAGCACCCGGAGTTGGTAACGCGTGATTCACCGACGCAGCGGGTTGGCAGTGCGGCGCTGTCGGCGTTCACTCAGGTGAAGCACGAAATTCCGATGCTCAGCCTGGGCAACGCGTTTGATGAAACCACCCTGCTCGAATTTGATCGCCGGGTGACCGAAGGGCTCGACCTGCCGGTGGGCGATCTGTTTGGCGGTGGCGCGGTGGTGGAGTACAGCTGCGAGCCCAAGCTGGATGGCCTGGCGGTCAGCCTGTTGTATCAAGACGGCGAACTGGTGCGTGGCGCCACGCGTGGCGACGGCACCACCGGTGAGGACATCAGCGTCAACGTGCGCACGGTGCGCAATATCCCGCTGAAGCTGCACGGCACGGGCTGGCCTGCGACCCTGGAAGTGCGCGGCGAAGTGTTCATGTCCAAGGCCGGTTTCGAGCGGCTGAACGCCTCGCAGCTGGAAGTCGGCGGCAAGACCTTTGCCAACCCACGTAACGCCGCCGCCGGCAGCTTGCGCCAGTTGGATTCGAAGATTACCGCCAGTCGCCCGCTGGAATTCTGCTGCTATGGCATTGGCCAGGTAACGGCGGATATCAGCGATACCCATATCGGCAACTTGAAGCAGTTGCAGCAGTGGGGCATGCCGATCAGCCACGAGTTGAAGCTGGCCAAGGGCATTCAGGAATGCCTGGACTACTACCGCGATATCGGCGAACGGCGTAATAGCCTGGGTTATGAAATCGACGGCGTGGTGTTCAAGGTCAACAGCATTGCCTTCCAGCGTGAACTGGGCTTTCGCGCCCGCGAACCGCGCTGGGCCATTGCGCATAAATTCCCGGCCATGGAAGAGCTGACCGAACTGCTCGACGTGGAATTCCAGGTCGGCCGTACCGGCGCCGTAACGCCGGTGGCGCGCCTCAAGCCGGTCAAGGTCGCCGGTGTGACGGTGTCTAACGCCACCTTGCACAACATGGACGAAGTCGCGCGCCTGGGCCTGATGATCGGCGACACGGTGATCATCCGCCGTGCCGGTGATGTGATTCCGCAGGTGGTGTCGGTGGTCACCGAGCGCCGCCCAGAAGACGCTCGCGCGGTGCAGATCCCCGAGCGCTGCCCGGTGTGCGGTTCCCATGTGGAGCGCACGCAACTGGTCAAGCGCAGCAAGGGCAAGGAAACCGTCAGCGAAGGCGCGGTGTACCGCTGCGTCGGGCGTCTGGCCTGTGGTGCGCAACTCAAGCAGGCGATTATTCACTTCGTCTCGCGCCGTGCCATGGACATCGACGGCTTGGGCGACAAGACCATTGAGCAGTTGGTGGATGAAAAGCTCATCGGCTCGCCGGCGGATCTCTACACGCTCAAGTACGAGCAGATCATCGACCTGGAAGGCTTCGCCGACATTTCCAGCAAGAAGCTGATCACCGCCATCGAAAACAGCAAGACCCCGACCCTGGCGCGCTTTATCTACGCCCTGGGCATTCCGGACGTGGGCGAGGAGACCGCCAAGGTGCTGGCACGCTCCCTGGCGTCCCTGGACCGCGTGCAGAAGGCCTTGCCTGAAGTGCTGACGTACTTGCCGGACGTGGGTTTGGAAGTGGCACACGAGATTCACAGCTTCTTCGAAGACAGCCATAACCAAGAGGTGATTGGCGCGCTGTTGTCGCCGGATGAATGCGCGCTGCAATTGCAGGATCAGGGCGACCTGAGCGCCGAGTTCGCTGCCAGCACCACCTTGGGCGGCCTGCTCGACAAGCTGCACGTGCCCAGCGTCGGGCCGGGTGCCGCGCAGAAACTCGCGGACAAGTTCGGTTCCCTGGAAGGCGTGATCAAGGCCGACTGGCTGGACATGCGCCAGGCGCTGCCTGAGAAGCAGGCCAAGGCGGTGCGCGATTTCTTCGATAACCCCGACAACGCCAACCACGCCCTGGCCATCGAGCAGCAGCTTAAGGACTTCGGCATGCACTGGCAGAGCGAGAAGAAGGTCGTCGAAGGCTTGCCGGAAGCCGGGCATACCTGGGTGCTGACCGGCTCCCTGGAACTGATGAGCCGCGATGTGGCCAAGGACAAGCTCGAAAGCCTGGGCGCCAAGGTGGCGGGTTCGGTGTCGGCGAAAACCCATTGCGTGGTGGCCGGGCCGGGCGCGGGTTCTAAACTGGCGAAGGCCACCGAGTTGGGGCTCAAGGTCCTCGACGAAGAAGCGTTCGTCGCGTTCCTGGCCCAGCACAACATCACCGTCTGACGGCGCGCGTGGGCAGAGAGCTTAGTGTGGCGAGCGGGCTTGCCCCGCGTTGGGCTGCGCAGCAGCCCCATCACACGTTGAACGATTGCGGGCGGAATATGATCTAGTCTTGGTCACCCAGGGAGAGATCGCCATGTTCCGCTACTTCGAGCAACTCAGTTCGCGCATCGCCGCACCGTTCATGGCCGAGTCTTCGCGCAACAGCAAGGTGTGGCAATGCCGTTGCGGCCAAGCCCTGTTCTTTCGCAACAGCCAGTGCCTGGCCTGCCAGGCGCTGCTGGGCTACCAGCCACAACAGAGCCGATTATCGTCCCTGCAACCTGGGCCGGTCGCCGACACCTGGCTGGCGGACGACAACCTCGCTGCCGGCGCCTTCCGTCGCTGTGCCAACCTCGACACCCCGGCAGCCTGCAATTGGCTGATTCCGGCCCATAGCACCGCGCCGCTGTGCGTGGCCTGCAGCCTCAATCGCACCATCCCCGACCTGTCCGTCCCGGAAAACCCCGATCGCTGGCGCAAAGTCGAAACCGCCAAGCGCCGGCTGGTGGCGCAACTGATCAGCCTGGGCCTGCAAGTGGTGCCCAAAAGCGTTGACGAAGACACTGGCCTGGCCTTCGACTTCGTCGGCATTGACCTTGAGGGCAACGCGCCCACCACTGGGCATGCCAACGGCTTGATCACCCTCGACATCAAGGAAGCCGATGACGCCCACCGCGAAAAAATCCGTGTGCAAATGCGCGAACCCTACCGCACCTTGCTGGGGCATTTTCGGCATGAAGTTGGGCATTACTACTGGGACCGGCTAATTGCCAATAGCCATTGGCTTGAGCCCTTTCGCAACCTGTTCGGCGACGAACGCGCCAGTTATGCCGAGGCGCTCGAGCGCCACTACCAGAACGGCCCGCGCCCGGATTGGCAGCAAACCTGTGTCAGCGCCTACGCCACCATGCACCCGTGGGAAGACTGGGCCGAAACCTGGGCCCACTACCTGCACATGATGGACGCCGTCGACACTGCCCTGGGCTTTGGCATGAGCGCCCGCGAGATGGACCTGGATTACCAGCCGTTTCCCCTCAGCACCCTTTACGATCCCGAACACCCCGGTGGCGCGGCGTTCCTGTCATTCGTCAATGCGTGGATCGAACTGGCCGGCATGCTCAACGAGCTGTCGCGCAGCATGGGCCAGCCGGATTTCTATCCCTTTGTGTTGCCGCCGGCGGTGATTGCCAAGCTGCACTTCATTCACTTGGTGATCCAGGAAGAGGGCGGCAGGGCGGATGAGGTATTACAGGCCCAGTGATCAAAATGTGGGAGGGGTGACATTCAAGGCTATGGCAAGTGCTTGAGCCCCTTCATATTTTAATCCGGCATCAACGGTTGTAACTTCCGATCAGATCGGTACAATGGCGCGGCTTGCCGAGAGGCTAGCGTCGTTATGGTGACCCCATCGGTCCCCCCGCAACGATTACCCGTGAACCTGGTCAGAGCCGGAAGGCAGCAGCCACAGCGGGAACATTGTGTGCCGGGGTGTGGCTGGTGGGGTTGCCTCCATAACGCTCTCCTTGCAGATCCCCCTATTCCATTTCTTATAGTTTTTGCCGGCATTCACTGCCTGCGAATCGATTTGTGCTGTGCGCTCCAGAACGATCACCTGCGCTGAAGGGTGGCATACTTCGGGCTCGGTCTCTGAAACGACGTATGCGTCAGATGAAAATCTCTAAATGAATGAAGCCTGGCCCCGTCTTCACTGGCTTTCGAGGATGTATGCACCCTGAACATTTTGATTTAGCCAGCCCCGTTTTCCTGCCCATCACTGTTGAAACCGCCAAGGAGGTGCTGGAAGCCGCTGATGCAAAAGCCCTCGTCACCCTGACCGACCCCGAGTTGGCAGCGCTGCTGGTCATCCAGAACCTGGCGCAAGTGGCTGAAACAGAGCTTACCGCGCAGGCTGCCGAGAAGGTGCTGGCTAAACTGATTGGCTGGGCTGTCGACAACCGCAAGGCCGGGGGTGAAGGTTTACAGTCAGAAGCACGGCGTCTGTTCGACCCGCGCAAGGTGTACTTCGGCCTGGAAGTGGTCAAGAAGTTGAAGCTGCGTTTTCTGCTGTCGGACGAAGTCCTGGCGCAGGAGTATCTGTTGCCTGATGGCAAGTGGGACGCGCAGTACAAGCTGCGACACCTTCAGGGAAACAACCCGTTCAGTCAGCAAATGGTCACGCCCAGGCATCGCGAGCGCTGGTTGAGCGCCGAGCAAGACAAACTGGTCAGAACCTTTCGTGCCAACCTGGACGAGAACCTGCATGTGCAAGGCTATGCAGGGATCGGCAAGAGCCACGTGCTGGTTGCCTTGATGGAACATCTACAGCCGGCCAAGACATTGCTGCTGGCGCGTACAGAGGAAAAGTTGGAAACGCTGCGCCGGCGCATGGTGACGCCGTCTGAGAAGCGAGCGGGCCAGACGTTCGAAGGCTTTGCGAGAACCCTGTTGTACGGTCCAAGGCCACAACCGGCGAAGGCGCCGTTGAGGGGGCCGAGCAGGGAAGCGCTGGCGCAGGAACTGACTATCCTGGGGTTTCGTCACCTCGATGCACCCGCCGCCTTGGAGGTTTGCCTCAAGGTGCTCGAGTGCTATTGCCGCTCCCGGGATTACAGCCTGTCGGAGCGCCACCTGCCGTTTTTCAAACTGCCTCTGACCGGCGTCGATATCAGGGTGCTGCTTGAGTATGCGAGCCGAGTGTGGCGCTACCTTGAAGCGAACCCGCTGTGGAGCAGCCAGACGGGGTTTGAAGCGTTGCTGATGATAAAGCGCGCAAGTTTGGCGGGTTATGTGGTGCCCCCTCGTTATACGCACGTACTGATTGACGAGAGCCAGGATGTTCCCGAGTCGCTGTTGCACATCATCGAGGGTGGCCGCCAAGTGCTGATCACCCTTGGCGATCAGTATCAGCAGACGCGTGGGGGCCTGCCCAACCGAACGCGTGATGTTCGACAAAGTAATATCAGCTACTCCGTGCGCTCAGGCCGCAATGTCGAGCAACTGGTCAATCCGTTGATTTACCGGCACTCGCAAAATATCAAGGTGCCCTTCGAAGGGGCCCGTGACGCTGACGTCGGGATTGAGTTTTACCCGATAGGCTTCGTGCCACCACTCGGTTGTGTGGTCCTGACTGCGTCCAAATGGGACATGATGAAGTGGGCCCTGCAACTGCACGATGCCCAGTGTGCGTTCAGTTTTGCGCAGCCACGGGCGCATCGGGATCTGGTCTATTTCATGACCACCGCCATCGAGTTGTTCAAGTCGGACTTCTACAGCCCAGGCCAGAGCACCCAGGGCGTGCACGCCTACTTCAGCGACCTGCCAGACTGGAAACAGGTGCGTGAGGCCAACCAATTCGATGAGTCGTTTCTGTGGGTTGAAGCCAAGTTGGAAAGCGGCTTCAAAGTAGCCGATCTGACCCAATTGAACAGGATGATTGGCCCGCCCGGCCAGAGCTGCTTGCTGATGCTGGCAGAGGAGGCCGGGGGGATGGAGTTTGACCAGGTTCTGCTGACCACCGAACTGCTCACCAACGTGAAATTCAAGAATGCTTATGCGCTGGACGAGCGGATCTGTGCGGTGTACATCGCCATTTCTCGTGCCAAGCAGCAGCTTTATCTTCCTTACGATGTGGTTGAGTGGATTGAGTACCAAAGCCAACAGCAGTACCGCGAAACCCTTGGTTTTTGAGTCCTACAAAGCCAATACGTTGTGGAAACCTTGGCGCTTTTCACAACGTTCAATCTCATTGCTGGACAACGCCGAGCCACCTGCTAGCGTCAGTCATGCGTATTTTTTAAAAATGACTGTGATGCTGGAGTAGTAAAGAAGTGATGGCACTCACTTTCCTTAACAAGGATGATTGCCATGCCCAGCCTCCAAGCTTTACCCAGTCTTATCAGTGCTTCCGTTGGCACGCCAGGCAAGGCCCGCAATGTGCCTGCTGATGTTCAAAACATTCAACGCCTGTTTAATCTGATCACGCCCCAATCCGCTTCGCGGTTAGTGGAGGACGGCAAGTGCGGCCCCTTGTTGGTCCAGCGCATCAGCGAATATCAGTTAAATCGTATCAAGGTTGCCAAACCCGACGGGGTGATTGACCCGGCAGGCCGAACGTTCAACAGCTTGGTTGAGGATGCGCGCAAGGCGAGTCTTGATACCCAAACCAGTGAAACGCCCGCTGCCAAGGTTAATCAGGGCCTTGAGCGCACCTCGGCGCCGATCCAAGCTGTTCCAGACAAACAGCAGTTGGTAACGCAGGCCACGTGCGATGGTGGCGTGAACCTGACTGACGCTGACTATCAGAACGCTGCCACTCAGTTGGGTGGGGCTATTGCTGTGAATATCATCAAGGCTTTCGCCAGCGTTGAGTCCGGTGGGCGTTCCGGGTTCGGGCCAGCGGGAATGCCGATGATCGCGTATGAGCGGCACATCTTTCACAAGTACACCAAGAATAAATACGACAGGAGCCATCCCCATTTGTCGGCCCCTTATCTGACCAAGGCCGACATGCAATGGCGGACCAATAACAAGGACCAGGCGACAGCATGGCGGACACTGGCCGATGCGTTTAAGTTGGATCAGCAGGCGGCGCTGATGTCGGCCTCCTATGGCATGTTTCAGATCATGGGTTTCAACTATGCCGCTTGTGGTTACAAGAACGTGTTCGATTTTGTCACCGCGATGAAGCTCAATGCCAGCCAGCAATTGAAGGCGTTCGTCGGGTTTTGCAGCAAGAACCCGGCCTTGTTCAAAGCCATGAAGAGTAAGGACTTTGCTGGCATGGCCAGCAACTACAATGGGAGCGACTATGGCGATTACGACAAGCGAATCCAAAAAGCTTTTGAGGCGTTTGAACGAAAAAAATAGCCGCGCATGCTGGCTGTCTCACAGCGCTCGACACCCCTACTGGACAACTTAAAAGCATCTTGTTAGCGTGCGCCGGCCACTTGTTTCAAGGTGTAACAAGTGTGCTGGCTTGATATTGAAGTGCCATCACTTCTTTAACTAACAAGGATGTCTGTGATGAAAAGCCTGCAAGGGTTGCCCCGTCTTATCAGTGCATCGGTAGGCGCGCCCGGGAAAGCGCGCAACTTGCCTGCCGATGTTCAGTGCATCCAGTATTTATTCAATTTGATCATTCCCAAGATGGGCTTTACGCTCGCCGAAAACGGCAAGTGCGACGGCCAGTTGGTGCAATGCATCAGCCAATATCAGTTTCGCCATCTCAAGTACGCGCACCCCGATGGGGTGATCGACCCCACGGGTCGGACCTTCAACAGCCTGATCGAAGAAGCGGTGAAGGTGCCGGTGAAAGCCTTCCCGACGATGCGCATCCCGAGCTTTCTCAACGTGTTCGGCAATAACAATGGCGACGCCGTGCAGGCCACGGTCAATGTGTACCTGGACCGCATGCGCGCGATGGTCGAGGCCGAGCGGCGTAACCGGCAATTGATGCTCCAGGCCACGTGTGACGGGGGGATGACGCTCACCGAGAGCGACTTCCAGAACGCTGCCACGCAGTTGGGCAGCGGTATTTCGGTGAATATCATCAAGGCCTTCGCGACCGTGGAATCCGGCGGGCGCTCCGGTTTCGGGCCGGCCAAGTTGCCGGTGATCGCTTTTGAAGGGCACCTGTTTCGCAAATACACCAAGCATATCTACGACCAAGCGCACCCGTTGCTGTCCTACCCTTACGTGAAAAAGGCCGGCCCGCAGTGGCAGGCGAATAACAAGGATCAGACCAAGGCGTGGGAAACCATGGCCACCGCGTTTGCCCTTGACCAGGAAGCGGCGTTGATGTCGGCGTCCTGGGGTATGTTTCAAATCATGGGGTTCAACTACACCTCCTGTGGTTACAAGACGGTGTTTGAGTTCGCGGCGGCATTAAAGATTAATGCCGGTAATCAACTAAAGGCTTTCCTCGGTTTTTGCAGCAAAAGCCCGGCGTTGATAAAGGCCATGAAAGACAAAGACTATGTCGCCATGGCGCGTAACTATAACGGCAAGGATTACGGCGACTATGACAGCCGTATCAAAAAGGCCTACGAAGCACTGGAAGGGAAGAAATAAGATGACCCGTTTTTTAGCGATTGGTGTGTTGTCGTTATGTGCCGTGGCGCCCGTGTTTGCCGACGCCACCGCGTTGCACTCGGGTAAGTACGAAGGGTTGATGCTGGCGGTCACGCCGCAGCATCAGGTCGAAGGTTATTACGCCGAAGAGCTGGGCGAGGGCGTGACTCGCAGCTGCGCGTTCTACCTGCAAGGCCCGCCCGAAGCGCTCACCACCTGGCTCGATGAGGCTTACCCCGGCAGCGTCGCGCCTTCCTCCGACGGCGTGATCCTGACCGTGGAGCAGGGCCGTCAGCATCCGGGCTGCCTGAGCGTGCTGATGCCGGAAATCGCCAACGGCCTGGACCTGACTCAAACCGCCAGCAACCCATGGATCGGCCTGGTGACGGTGACTGCCGAAAAGGCCTCCCTGCTGGAAAAGCCTGGCGAGACTGCGGGCAAACACCCGTACATCGTCAAGGATGATGTGGTCGGGGTGCTGGCCTTCAAGGATGGCTGGGCTCAGGTTGAGTTCACCAATGCCAAGGACCATACGTTTACCGGCTGGATCAGCCAGGATCAATACAGTCGCTTGTCTGCACCAAAAAACTGAGCCAACCCTTTACGCCGCAACGTGTCATGCACGTTGCGGCGTTTTTATATCCGGGGTTCAGGCCTTGTTGCGGTTGAACAGCTTGCGAATCACAGCGAGCAGCGCCACCACGCCGATCACCAGAAACTTCTTCGCCGCCAGCAGGAATATGCCGATCTTGGCAAACAACCCGGCCTTGGCCGCTATCCCGCCCGCGACCAAAGCCGCCAGACCGTAAGTGGCAAGTTTGTCGGTCTTCGGGTTGAAGTCCGTGTACAGGTTGCCATCGGTAAAGTTGGTAAAGGCCAAGACCTTGGGCATTTCCTGCTGGATGGTGGCCAGGTCGGCCATGGCGGCGACGGCGTTGAGTTCCAACACGCCTTCACGGCCCAGCACGCGGATGCTGTAGTTGAGGGTGGTCTGCTGGGCGTCGTCGGCCTTAAGCTCGCGTGCCCAATACATCTTGTGAGTGGTGTCGTCGTAGCGCGGGGGCTCGGCCCAGCCGAGCAGGTGCAGGCCCGCGTAGCCTTGTTTCTGGCGCTGTTTGTTGTCTTCTTCGTCTTCTTCCTGCATTTGCTGGAGCAGTTCGGCGTAGTCGATTTTCGCCGCGTCCTCGTCGGAAACGTGCCCGTCAGCCTTATAGCTGACGATCACACCCCAGCCGCGTTCCGACAACGGGCTGACGGCTTTTGGCACGATCATGCCCAAGGTCTTGAAGCCGGGCGGGTTACCCCAACCATCGGTCAGCAAGCGCTCGGTGTCGGCGGGGTCGAGGTAGTAGAACTCATTGTTGAGCTTGAGGGTTGCAATGCCACTGGGCAGCGTGACTGTGCCGGTCTTCTGCTTGAGAGAGGCGAGGAAGTGTTCGGCCGTTTCGGCGGGTGCGCTGGCTTCTTCGGGCACAGGCGTGGGGGCAGCCAAAGCGGGTATGACAGACAGGCTCAGCGCGGCGGCCGCCATCAACGTGCGGAGGTAATTCATGGTAGTCCCTTACATTTTGAATTAATTTCGCGGGAGAATATCTGAAATTCGCTGCGTGAGTTAGCCAAACGTCTCGCGCAGCAGCCCGGCAAACGCATCCCGTGCCAAGTGCCGCTGGGTGTCCTTGTGCCAGAACAGCAGGTTATCCACGGCCTGCAGTTCCTCAAATCGATAAGATGCCAACTGATTCGCCTGCTCATAGCGGGCCAGGATGCCTTCCGGCGCCAACGCTACGCCAATCCCGGCGCTGACGCAGCCGATGATCGTGCCCCAGCTGGCATAGCTGGCGATGCTTGGCTTGAAGTCATGGGGCTTGACCCAGTTTTCCAGCGCCGCGCGATAGGGGCAGCCGGGCGGCCAGACCAGCAACGTGCGCCCGGCCAGGTCTTCGGCGTTGTTGATCGGTGCACTGGACGCGCTGGCGATCAGCACCAGGCGTTCGCTGTAGACCACGCTGTGTTCGAGTTTGGCGCGTTTGCCACCCGAGGCCACCAGCGCCACGTCGAGGCGGTGATGTTGCAAGTCGTCCAGCAGTTGCGCCCAGGCGCCGGTGACCAGTTCGAGCGAGACGTCCGGGTAACGCCGATGGTATTCCGCCAGCAGCGGCGGCAGGCGGCCGCTGGCGCTGGACTCGACGGCGCCGATGCGCAAGGTGCCACGGGGAATGGCGTTGGCGTCCACGGCGCGTTTGGATTCGTCCACCAGCGCCAGGATGCGTTCGCAATAATCCAGGAAGATCTCACCGGCGGCACTGATCACCAGCCCGCGGCCCGCACGAATAAACAGCGGCGTGCCCAACTCACTTTCCAACTGCTTGATCCGCGTGGTGATGTTGGACGGCACGCAATGCAAGTGCAGGGCGGCCTGGGCCACGCTGCCGGTTTGCGCCACGGCTCGCACCATTTTCAGTTGGGCCAGTTCCATTGCTCAGTTCCAGTGATTTCAGAAGTCAGAAACGCTTAATTGTCCTGCGCCGTGCCCGGGCCAAGACTGACGGCATTCCTTCTCAGTTGCCGGACGCCGTCGATGAATACCCCGTCACCCGTAAAGCTTACGCTAGTCATCGCCAGCGTCATCCTCTGTTGGGCCTATTCGCCGATTGGCGTGCACATGGGCTTGCACAGCTACAGCCCCGGCCAACTGGCGCTGCTGCGGTTTCTGATTGCGTCGGTATTCATGGGCGGCGTGGCCTTGGTGGTGGGCATCGGCCGGCCGCGCTGGCGGGACATGCCGTGGCTACTGGTGCTGGGTTTCTTCGGCGTTTTTTTACACCACACCAGCCTCAATTACGGGCAGCAGTGGGTGACGGCGGCGGCGTCGAGTGTGCTGGCGCAGTCGGCGCCGCTGTTCAGCGTATTAATCGCGTTTTTCTGCTTGAAGGAGCAGGTCAGTGCCTGGCGTTGGGGTTGTGTGTTGCTGGGCCTGCTCGGCGTGTTGGTGGTGATCTGGGGCGATCATGGCGTGGCGGATATGGACCCGCGCGGTCTGCTGATTCTGGTGGCGGCAGTGTCGTGGAGCCTGTACTTCGTGATCCAGAAACACTACGCCCATCGCTATAGC
The DNA here is from genome assembly GCF_045447305.1 of Pseudomonas sp. D47. Lineage (NCBI taxonomy): Bacteria > Pseudomonadati > Pseudomonadota > Gammaproteobacteria > Pseudomonadales > Pseudomonadaceae > Pseudomonas > Pseudomonas sp. D47. The sequence continues at coordinate 82,560 of NZ_JBJGXU010000003.1, forward strand.
CCGCTGACCATGGCGTGTTACATGGTGTGGGCGGGCACGCTGATGCTGTGTGTGAACCTGCCAGGCTTGCCAGCCGCCGTAGCGCGGGCACCGCTGCCGGAAAACCTGTCGGTGTTGGTGCTCGGTATCTTTCCCAGCGCCTTGGCGTATGTGGCCTGGGGGTATGTGTTGAAGCATGTCGAGGTCAGCCGCGCATCGGTGGCGATGTACCTGATTCCGCCAGTGGCGATGGTGATGGCTGCGACACTGTTGGGTGAGCACATTGCCGTGCAGGTGATGCTCGGCGGTGTGATGGTGCTGGCCAGCGTCGCGGCCATCAGCCTGGAAGGCCGTTGGCGGTCAATCGCTCAGGCTGAACGCGCGCAGCCGGTGGCCGTCGAGGTCCTGGGCGACAAAGGTGTAGCCGAAATCCACAGGGGCCGGTGACTGAATAATCGTCGCGCCGCATGCTGCCCATTGATCATGCAGCGCATCGACACCAGCCTGGTCTGGCAGTGAGAAGCCCACTTCGCTACCGCCGCCGGTCATTTGCGCCGCCGGCTCCACGGTGTGCCGCGACCACAGCCCCAGCTTCACGCCGTTGTCGAGGATGAACAGGGCAAACGTCGGGTTGAGCTCCACCGGCGGCTTGCCCAGCAGGCGGCTGTAGAAGTTGGCGCTGGTGGCCGGGCTGTCGACATACAGCAGGAAGTAGTGGGCGACGGTGTTCATGCAGGCTCCTTGAGAACAGGCGGTTAAGTGCGCCCAGTCTATAAGGCGGTGCTGTCAGTTCTTGTCAGGAGTCGGCAGGGGTTGCGGATCTTCCCCGGTGTAAAGCTTGATGATGTCATCGATTTCGCCGGACATTTTCATCCGCAACAGCGTGCGCAAGATCCGCTGCACCGGCACGTTCGGGTCATTGCGCACGATGCAGCCCAGGCTTTGCTCGTCGATCACTGCAACCTTGTGCAGCCGCTTATCCTGGGGCATCTTCAGGTTGAAGCGGTCCAATATCCATTCGTTGATCACCGCGTATTCGAAACGCCCGGCCACCAGCTTGTGCAGCACCAGCTCTTCGCTGCGCGAGTCGTCGCGGGTCAGTTGGCCTTGGGCGAAGAGGGGGGCGAGGGCGGCGTAGTGGTAATTGAGCACGGTGCCGATTGGCTGAGGGGCCAGCAAGGTGACCTCTACTGGCTGCTCACGAGCGCTGACCAGCACATTACGCAGCACCATCAGCGGCACGCTCCAGGTGTAATCACCGGACAGGTTGTCGACCCAGGCCTGGGCGACATAACAGCGCACATCAATGTCGCCGTGCTCCATGGCATTGGCGATCCGCGCGCGGGCCAGGACGTGGAACTCGGCCGGGCGTTCGACCTGAGTGGCCAGGCTTAACATCACGTCATACAAAATGCCCTGGGTCGGCCGGTTGTCCTCAATCTGGGCCATGGGCATCCCCCAGCTGTCGGAAACCGAGAAGCGCAACGGCGCGGGTGCCGCGAGGCTGGCAAGGGAAATCATCCATAAGGCGCCCAGGACTACGCGCATACACTCTCCGGGTTCAGGCCTTTGTGGGGCCATTCAGGCAAGCTTAGTCAGATTAGACGAGCGTGCCGGATGCAATTTCCCCCTTGCTCCGCTAGCATTACCGGCTTCCGCTTCCCAGTTGCGACGGTTTTCGATGAGTTATCAGGTTCTTGCACGTAAATGGCGTCCGCGCTCGTTCCGCGAAATGGTCGGCCAGACCCATGTGCTCAAGGCTCTGATCAATGCCTTGGACAGCCAACGGCTGCACCACGCCTACCTGTTCACCGGTACTCGGGGGGTGGGCAAGACCACCATTGCACGCATCATCGCCAAATGCCTGAACTGTGAAACCGGCATCACCTCCACGCCTTGCGGCACCTGTTCGGTGTGCCGGGAAATCGATGAAGGGCGTTTCGTCGACCTGATCGAGATCGACGCCGCCAGCCGCACCAAGGTCGAAGACACCCGCGAGCTGCTCGACAACGTGCAGTACGCGCCGAGCCGTGGCCGCTTCAAGGTCTACCTGATCGACGAAGTGCACATGCTCTCCAGCCATTCCTTCAACGCCTTGTTGAAAACCCTGGAAGAGCCGCCGCCCTACGTCAAATTCATCCTGGCCACCACTGATCCGCAGAAACTTCCTGCAACGATTTTGTCGCGGTGCCTGCAGTTCTCCCTGAAAAACATGACCCCCGAGCGTGTGGTCGAGCATTTGACCCACGTGCTGGGTGTCGAGAACGTGCCGTTCGAAGACGACGCCCTGTGGTTGCTCGGCCGCGCTGCCGATGGTTCGATGCGCGATGCCATGAGCCTCACCGACCAAGCCATCGCCTTTGGTGAAGGCAAGGTCATGGCCGCCGATGTGCGCGCCATGCTCGGCACCCTCGACCACGGGCAAGTCTTCGACGTGCTGCACGCGCTGATCGAAGGCGACGCCAAGGCGTTGCTCGAGGCCGTGCGCCACTTGTCGGAGCAAGGCCCGGACTGGAACGGCGTGCTCTCGGAAATTCTCAATGTGCTGCACCGCGTCGCCATCGCCCAGGCCTTGCCTGAGGGTGTCGACAACGGCCATGGCGACCGCGATCGCGTATTGGCGTTGGCCCAGGCATTGCCGGCCGAAGACGTGCAGTTCTACTACCAAATGGGCCTGATCGGTCGCAGGGACTTGCCCCTGGCACCGGACCCGCGCGGTGGCTTTGAAATGGTCCTGCTGCGAATGCTGGCGTTCCGGCCGGCTGATACGGCAGACGCACCGAGACAGCCGCTAAAGCCAGTGGGGATCAGCCAGGCCACAGTTGATTCCGCCAAACCAGTGGCTGGCGCGGCGGTGGTTGCGCCAGTAGTGGCTGCGCCTGCGCCGGTTGCGCCTGAGCCTGAGCCGCCCGAGCCCGAGCCCGAGCCTGTAGCTGTCGCGCCTGTGGTCGCACCGGAACCGGTGATCGAGCCCGAGCCCGAGCCGGCTGCGGTGGTCGATTTGCCGTGGAACGAGCCTGTAGAGGCTGAAGCCGAACTGCAGCCTTTCGTTGAACCGGTGCTTGAGACAGCCGGTGAACAGCCCGACTTGACGCCAATGCCAACGCCGACGCCGGACAGTGTGGTGCCCGCCGCGCCCGAGTGGGTGTCCGCCCCAGTGCCGGAGCCGACCGTTGCCCAAGTCGAAGCCGCCACCCCAGGTATTGACCTCGACGACGAGCCGCCGCTGGACGAAGACTACATCGAGCCGGACATAGATTCGGCCTACAGCTACCTGGACGACCTGGCCAGCGAGCACACCGCTGAACCGGCGCCTGAGCCCGAAGCCGAACCCGCTGCGGCCCCGGCCACCGGCCTGGCGTTGCAGTGGCTGGAGTTGTTCCCGAAACTGCCGATCTCCGGCATGACCGGCAGCATCGCGGCCAACTGCACCTTGATCGCCATCGAAGGCGACCACTGGCTGTTGCACCTGGACCCGGCTCACAGCGCACTGTTCAACGCGACCCAGCAGCGCCGGCTCAACGACGCGCTGAACCAGTACCATGAGCGCACGCTGACCGTCGCCATCGAGTTGATCAAGCCTGAGCAGGAAACCCCGGCCCAGGCCGCGTCACGCCGACGCATCAACCGCCAGCGTGATGCTGAGAACTCGATCCAGGCGGATCCGCTTATCCAGCAAATGATGCAACAGTTCGGTGCGGTCGTCCGTCACGATACTATTGAACCTGTCGAAGCCCCGGTGGCAGCGTCATAACACCGGGCTACTAACTTGATCCACGTACTTTTGAGGTGATTCCCATGATGAAAGGTGGCATGGCCGGCCTGATGAAGCAGGCACAGCAGATGCAGGAAAAGATGGCCAAGATGCAGGAAGAACTGGCCAACGCCGAAGTCACCGGTAAAGCCGGTGGCGATATGGTCAGCGTGGTGATGACCGGCCGTCACGACATCAAGCGCGTGAGCATCGACCCAAGCGTGTTGCCAGGCACCAGCGAAGATGACCTGGAAATGCTTGAAGCGCTGTTCGCCGCGGCCGTCAACGATGCCGTGCGCAAGATCGAAGCCAACAGCCAGGACAAAATGTCCGGCGTGACCGCTGGCATGCAACTGCCGCCGGGCATGAAGCTGCCGTTCTGATCAGCTGCCAATAGCTAGACTCAAATGCCAGGCCTCGCGCCTGGCATTTTTGTCTCTGGCGAGCGGGCTTGTCGAATCGGCGCACCGCCCGCGTTGGGCTGCGAAGCGCCCCCAGTACGTCACTCGAGCTGAACCTCGGTCGAGTCAGCGTGGTCTGCACCCTATACCGATGGATTCGATAAAGGAGCCTCCTCATGCCTCAAGAACCAATTCTCAACCAGCGCATCGTCCTGGTCTCGCGCCCGCAAGGTGCGCCGACCCCGGAAAACTTTCGCCTGGAGCGTGTGAATCTGCCGGAGCTGGCAGACGGCCAGGTCCTCTTGAAAACGCTGTACTTGTCCCTCGACCCGTACATGCGCGGCCGTATGAGTGACGCACCGTCCTACGCCGCGCCGGTGGAAATCGACGAAGTGATGACCGGTGGCTCTGTCAGCCGTGTCGAGCAGTCGCGGTCTCCGAAATTTGCAGTGGGCGACCTGGTGGTCGGCTCCACCGGCTGGCAAAGCCACAGCATTTGCGATGGCCGCAACCTGATGCCGGTGCCCAAGGGCCTGCTCAGCCCGTCGATGGCGTTGGGTGTGCTGGGTATGCCGGGCATGACCGCGTACATGGGCCTGATGGACATCGGCCAGCCCAAGGCCGGGGAAACCCTGGTGGTCGCGGCGGCGTCTGGTGCAGTGGGCTCAGTGGTGGGTCAGGTGGCCAAGCTCAAGGGCTTGCGTGTGGTAGGGATCGCCGGTGGCGCGGACAAGTGCCGCTACGTGGTGGACGAGCTGGGGTTTGACGCCTGCATCGATCACAAGAGCGCCAACTTCGCCAATGAGCTGGCCCTGGCGTGCTTCGAAGGCGTGGATATCTATTTCGAAAACGTCGGCGGCAAGGTGTTTGACGCGGTGCTGCCGCTGCTTAACCCCAAGGCGCGGGTGCCCCTGTGCGGCTTGATCGCCGGCTACAACGCCCATGAAGCGCCCAGCGGGCCTGACCGCTTGCCGGCGCTGCAACGCACCTTGCTGACCAAGCGCGTGCGCATCCAGGGCTTTATCGTGTTTGACGACTATGGCGATCGCCAGCCGGAATTCCTCAGCGCCATGGCGCCATGGGTGCGCGATGGCAAGATCAAGTTCCGCGAAGACGTGGTCGAGGGTCTGGAGCAGGCGCCCGAGGCCTTTATCGGTTTGCTCGAGGGACGCAACTTCGGCAAGTTGGTGGTACGCGTCGCGCAGGATTGACCATTTGACGCTAATCCGAGGCGCGGGTATAAACCGCGTCTCGTTGTTTTGTCGGACCATTCGCTCATGAGCTTCAGCCCCCTGATTCGCCAACTGATCGACGCCCTGCGCACCTTGCCAGGCGTGGGCCAGAAAACCGCCCAGCGCATGGCGCTGCAACTGCTGGAGCGTGATCGCAGTGGCGGCACACGGTTGGCCCAGGCCTTGAGCCAGGCCATGACCGGTGTGGGCCACTGCCGCCAGTGCCGCACCCTCACCGAAGAAGACCTTTGCCCGCAATGCGCTGACACACGCCGCGATGACACGCTGCTGTGTGTGGTCGAAGGGCCGATGGATGTGTACGCGGTGGAGCAAACGGGTTATCGCGGGCGCTACTTTGTGCTCAAAGGGCACCTGTCGCCGCTGGACGGCCTGGGGCCGGAGGCGATCGGCATTCCGCAACTGGTGGCGCGTATCGAAGAACAGGGCACGTTCACCGAAGTGATCCTGGCGACCAACCCGACCGTGGAAGGTGAAGCAACCGCGCATTACATCGCCCAGTTGCTGAGCAATAAAGGCTTGATTACCTCGCGTATCGCCCATGGCGTGCCGTTGGGTGGTGAGCTGGAGTTGGTGGATGGCGGGACGTTGGCGCATTCGTTTGCGGGTCGCAAACCGATCGCGCTTTAAAGAACAACACAGTCCAAAATGTGGGAGCTGGCTTGCCTGCGATGGCGGTGGATCAGGGACAGTGATGTCGCCTGACACGCCGCTATCGCAGGCAAGCCAGCTCCCACATTGGTTTTGTGTTGCAAGTGAGCTCTTGAAAACCAAGCAAGCGCTTGGTAAGTTCGCTCCACCTCACCGTGGAGCTTGCCGATGTCTGCCTATCAGGACTACTTCGACCCCAGCCACCAATTGGTCCGCGACAGCGTGCGCCGTTTTGTCGAGCGCGAGATGTTGCCGGGCATCGAGCAATGGGAGGAGGCCGAAAGCTTTCCCCGTGAGCTGTACCTCAAGGCCGGTGCGGCGGGGATCCTGGGCATCGGTTACCCCGAAAGCCTGGGCGGCAGCCATGAAGGTGATCTGTTCGCCAAGGTCGCCGCCAGCGAAGAATTGATGCGCTGCGGTTCCGGCGGTGTGGTAGCCGGCCTGGGTTCGCTGGATATCGGCCTGCCGCCGGTCGTCAAATGGGCGCGCCCCGAGGTGCGTGAGCGTGTTGCGCCCCAGGTCTTGGCCGGCGAAAAGATCATCGCCCTGGCCGTGACCGAACCCGGTGGCGGCTCCGATGTGGCCAACCTGCAAACCCGCGCCACCCGTGACGGTGAGCATTACCGCGTGAGTGGCAGTAAAACCTTTATCACCAGCGGCATCCGTGCCGATTTCTACACCGTGGCTGTACGCACCGGCGGGCCGGGCTTTGGCGGTATCAGCTTATTGCTCATCGAAAAACACACGCCGGGTTTTACTGTCGGCCAACCGCTGAAGAAAATGGGCTGGTGGGCGTCGGACACGGCTGAACTGTTCTTCGATAATTGCAAGGTGCCAGTGGGCAACCTGATCGGCGTCGAGAACATGGGCTTTGCCTGCATCATGGGCAACTTCCAGAGCGAGCGCCTGGCCCTGGCGTTGATGGCCAATATGACCGCGCAGCTGGCGCTGGAGGAAAGCCTCACGTGGGCCGCCCAGCGGGAAGCCTTCGGCAAGCCCATCGGCAAATTTCAGGTACTCAAGCATCGGTTGGCGGAAATGGCCACTGCGGTGGAGGTCTCGCGGGAATTTACCTACCGCCAGGCGGCGAAGATGGCGGCCGGCAAGAGTGTGATCAAGGAAATTTCCATGGCCAAGAACCTGGCCACCGACACCGCTGACCGCGTGACCTACGACGCCGTGCAGATTCTCGGCGGCCAGGGCTATATGCGCGGCAGTCTGGTGGAGCGGCTGTACCGCGACAACCGCATCCTCTCCATCGGCGGCGGGACGCGTGAGGTGATGAATGAAATCATCAGTAAGCAGATGGGGCTTTGATCGGTGGTGCTCTTTCGAACGCTATCGCAGGCAAGTCGAATCGTCGCACCTCAGCTCCCACAGGTGGCCGCGTTCCAATGTGGGAGCCGGGCTTGCCCGCGATGAGGCCCTAACAGACAACCTTTAACGCTCAGTCAGCGCAAACTGCGTCAGGCAAAACGTCGGAATCCCCATGTCTTCCAGGCGCTGCGAGCCACCCAGCTCCGGCAAATCGATAATTGCCGCCGCTTCGAAGATCTTCGCCCCCATGCGCCGCACCAGATTAGCCGCGGCGATCAAGGTGCCGCCCGTGGCGATCAGGTCATCGAACATCAATACCGAGTCGCCTTCACACAAGCTGTCGGCGTGCACTTCAAGGAAGGCTTCGCCGTATTCGGTCTGGTAACCCTCGGCTAGCACGTCAGCTGGCAACTTGCCCTGTTTGCGGAACAGGATCAGCGGTTTGTTCAGTTGGTAGGCGATGATCGAACCGATCAGGAAGCCACGCGCATCCATCGCGCCGATATGGGTGAAGTCGGCTTCGACATAACGCTGGGCAAAACTGTCAGCGACCAGGCGCAGGGCGCGCGGCGATTGGAACAGCGGCGTGATATCGCGAAAGATCACCCCTGGCTTGGGGAAGTCGATGACAGGGCGGATCAGGGATTTGATGTCGAACGAATCGAAGGTCATCGTCGAAGAGTCCTGGAAGCGGAAAACGGACTCGAAGTATACCTGCGGCCTCGCCGATTGGCGCGGCCGCAAGCGTCTGGATCAGACCTCCAGCGAGCCCCCGGCCAGCGCACACAGCTGGATCGGGTCGAGGATGTGTACTTCCTTGCCTTCGGCGGCAATCAGCTCGTTCTGCTGAAAACGGGTGAATACGCGGGACACGGTTTCCACCGCGAGGCCCAGGTAATTACCGATTTCATTGCGCGACATGCTCAAGCGGAACTGGTTGGCCGAGAACCCACGGGCACGGAAACGTGCCGACAGGTTGACCAGGAACGTGGCGATGCGCTCGTCGGCGGTTTTCTTCGACAACAGCAGCATCATCTGCTGGTCGTCGCGAATTTCGCGGCTCATCACGCGCATCAGTTGGCGACGCAACTGTGGCAATTGCAGGGCCAGTTCATCCAGGCGCTCGAAGGGGATTTCGCACACCGAGGTCGTCTCCAGCGCTTGGGCCGACACCGGGTGAATCTCAGTGTCCATGCCCGACAGCCCAACCAGTTCGCTGGGCAGGTGGAAGCCGGTGATCTGCTCTTCGCCGCTGTCGCTTAGGCTGAACGTCTTTAATGCCCCCGAACGCACTGCATAAACGGAATCGAATTTGTCGCCCTGGCGGAACAGAAACTCGCCTTTTTTCAGCGGGCGGCCGCGTTTAACGATGTCGTCCAGCGCTTCCATGTCTTCCAAATTCAATGAAAGTGGCAGGCAGAGGGGAGCCAGGCTGCAATCCTTGCAGTGAACCTGGCTGTGAGCGCGCAGTTTAGCTGGCTCGGACATTTCTTAAATCCTTGTGGGAAAACACACATAAGACGTAAGGGTAACGCACTGGGGGGCGATCAGGCCAGCGTGTACAAAAAAGCAGCAGGGTATAAAGATTTTGAGAAAATAGTCGATAAGGAGCTATCGATCATGAACTCGGAGGTTCAAGAGATGCTTCCCCTTAGTACTGAACTCGCCTCTCGCACTTTGATTCAGAAGCTGCCCGAGACGACCAAAAAAGAGCCAGCTCAGAGCAACGCGGTTAACCCTGCGGCTGAAGATTCCAACCCTGCAGTGTCGGTGACCATTTCCGGTGCGGCGATGAAAGCGGCAGCGGGTGAAAAAACGTCTAACAGTGATATTGACGACAGCGGCCTGTCTGACACCCTCAAAAATCTGCTGAAGAGGATTCGCGAGATCAGAAAACAGATTGCTGAGAAGCAGGCCGAAATGGCTGCGGTGATGGCTGACAGAAGTCTTAGCCCTGAGCAGGCCCAGGCCAAAGTGGCCGGGCTGCAAACTGCCTTGGCTGGGCTGCAGAGCGCGCTGACCACTGCCCAGGCGTCCCTGTCCAAGGCGATGAAAGACATGAGCGCTGCTGATGCGGTCAAGGCTGCCGGCCTGGCAATGAAGTAACTGCTTCAGATCACCCGCGAGAAGCGCTGCCTGTTCTGATGCTCCAGGTAGGCATCGAACACCATGCACACCGAGCGTACCAACAAGCGCCCGGCGGGCAGTACGCGAATGCCCTGTGCGTCCAGTTCGATCAGCCCGTCTGCGGCCATTGTCTCCAGTTGCGGCCATAGTTCGTCGAAATAGCCGCGAAAATCGATATTGAAAGTCTGTTCGACCTGCTCGAATCTCAGGCTGAAATTGCAGATCAACTGCTGAATGACCTCACGCCGTAACCGATCGTCCGTGGTGCACACCAGGCCACGGCTGGTAGCCAGTTGCGCGCCGGCCAAGGCGTTCTGGTAATGGTTGAGGTCGCTGCTGTTCTGGCAGTACAGGTCGCCGATCTGGCTGATCGCCGACACGCCCAGGCCAATCAAGTCGCAATGCCCGTGGGTGGTATAGCCCTGGAAGTTGCGTTGCAGCGTGCCTTCTTCCTGGGCGATGGCCAGCTCATCATCCGGCAGGGCGAAATGGTCCATGCCGATGTAGCGATAGCCGGCGCGGGTCAACTGCTCGATGGTGGTTTGCAGCATCAACAGTTTTTCCGCCGGGGAGGGCAGGTCGTCGGTGTTGATGCGCCGCTGCGGCATGAAGCGTTCCGGCAGGTGTGCGTAGTTAAATACCGACAAGCGATCCGGTTGCAGGTTGATCACTTCTTCAACGGTGCGCGCGAAGTTGATCGGCGTTTGCTTGGGCAAGCCGTAGATCAGGTCGATGTTGATCGAGCGAAATTGCAGGGTGCGCGCCGCATCAATCACTGCGCGGGTTTCTTCCAGGCTTTGCAAGCGGTTGACCGCGCGCTGGACCTCGGGGTCGAGGTCCTGCAGGCCGATGCTCACGCGGTTGAAGCCTAGCTCGCGCAGCAGGCCCATGGTTGCCCAGTCGGCTTCACGTGGGTCGATCTCGATGCCGTAGTCGCCCGAGTCATCGTCGAGTAAGTTGAAATGCTGACGCAGGCTTGCCATCAACTGGCGCAGTTCGTCGTGGCTGAGAAAGGTCGGCGTACCACCGCCGAAGTGCAACTGCTCCACCGGTTGTTTCGGGTCGAGGTGGCAGGCTACCAGCTGGATTTCCTGCTCCAGGCGTTGCAGATAGGCCTGGGCGCGGCCACGGTCCTTGGTGATGACCTTGTTGCAGGCGCAGTAGTAGCAAATGTTCGCGCAGAACGGCACGTGCACATACAGCGACAAGGGGCGCACGGCCTTGCGGCTGTCGCGCAGGGCATGGAGCAGGTCGAAAGTGCCGACCTGGCTGTCGAATTGTACGGCGGTGGGGTAGGACGTGTAGCGCGGCCCCGCCAAGTCGTAACGGTGAATAAGATCTGTGTCCCAACGAATGGCGTCGAGCATGCGGGCGGTCCCCGGGATTGGCTAGTGGGCCGAGTCTAGGGGCGTGGCGGGTATGGCATCTTGATTTGCATCAACGGGGAGCGGCGCTATGCCACATGGCCTTTTAGTGGCCCATTAGCCAGTGCTGGTGTGGACCTGGCAACGTCCAGATACCGAACAGGATCACCAACAGTCCCCCGGCCACGCGCACACTGCGTTTGCGCAACAACGCCGTAACGCGCTCCGCTGCCAGCCCAGTGGCCAGCAACACCGGCCACGTGCCCAGCCCAAACGCCAGCATCAGCAATGCACTGTCCAACGCATTCCCCTGGCTCGCGGCCCACAGCAGCGTGCTGTAGACCAACCCGCACGGCAGCCAGCCCCACAGCGCGCCCAGCAGTAACGCGCGCGGCAGGCTGGACACCGGCAGCAAACGGTTGGCGACGGGCTGTATGTAGCGCCACAGGCCGCGCCCGAGGCTTTCGATACGGGTGAGCCCGCTCCACCAGCCGGCCAGGTACAGGCCCATGCTGATCAGCAGCAAGCCGGCGAGCACGCGCATGAACATCGCCGCTGGGCTGTTGGCCACCGCCCAGCCGGCCAAGCCGATCAATAACCCGGCAGCGGCATAGCTGAGGATGCGACCCAGGTTGTACGCCAGCAGCAGGCGAAAGCGGCGGCTGCGTTGCTCCTTGGGGATCGCCAGGGTCAGCGCGCCCATCAGCCCACCGCACATGCCCAGGCAGTGGCCGCCGCCCAGCAGGCCGAGGATGAGTGCGGAGACCAGCAGCGGCGCCAGTTCAAGCATGGGGCGGGTCTTTGGGCGGTTGCTCTGGCCCGTTGGCTTCGTCGACAGCCGCCAAGTGATTCGGGTCCTGGTCGTCGAACAGCACGCTGTGGGCAGGGCCGTCGAGGTCGTCGTACTGGCCGCTGTCCACTGCCCAGAAGAAGATGTAAATGGCCACGCCCACTAACAGCAGCGCCGCCGGAATCATCACGTATAGAGCTGGCATCTGCACTCCATGCCCGCGCGGCTCAAGCCGGCAACGGGCGGTTTACTAAAGTGGCGCTTTTAGCCGGCGCGCTCGGCAGGCGAGTCAGGCGCAAGGCGTTGAGCACCACGGTCAACGAGCTGAGGGACATGCCGATCGCCGCCCAGATCGGGGTGATCCAACCGAGCGCCGCAAACGGCAGCATAAGGCCATTGTACAGCCCGGCCCACAGCAGGTTTTCGATGATTACCCGCCGCGTGCGCCGCGCCAGGGTAAACGCCTGCACCAGCGCGTCGAGGCGGTTGGACAGCAGCACGGCATCGGCGCTGGTTTTTGCCAGGTCGGTGGCCGAACCCATCGCCACGCTGATATCGGCGGCGGCGAGCACCGGCACATCGTTGACGCCATCGCCGAGCATCAGCACCTTGCGGCCTTCCTTGTGCAGTTGTTGCAGCACCTGCAGCTTGTCGTCGGGGCGCAGGCCGCCGTGAGCTTCGTCGATGCCCAATTCGGCGGCGACACTGGCGACCATCGGCGAGCTGTCCCCCGACAGCAGCAACGTGCGCCAGCCCCGCGCCTTGCACGCGGCCAGCAGGGCAGGCGCGTCGCTGCGCAGGCGGTCATCGAGCACAAACCAGGCGAGGGCGCCGTTACGGTCGCCGAGCAGCAGCCATTGGCCGGCCTCGTCCGGTGACGCGGGGATCGGGCAACCGCTCAGTTCGCAGACAAAATCGGGCTGGCCGATACGCAACGGGCGCTCACCCACGCAGCCTTCCAGGCCCAGGCCGGGGAAACTCAGAACCTCTTCAGCCGCCAGCGGCGCTCGGCCGAAGGCGCGGGCAATCGGGTGTTCGGAGCGGTTTTCGAGGGCGGCGGCGAGGCCCAGGCATTCATCGCTGTTCAGTGCGCTCAAGGGCCGGATCGCACGTAACGCCAGGCGACCTTCCGTCAGCGTGCCAGTCTTGTCGAAAATCACCGTATCGATCTGGTTCAAGCCTTCCAGCACATGGCCACGGGTCAGCAATAGCCCGAGTGTGTGCAGGGTGCCGGTGGCGGCGGTGAGGGCGGTCGGCGTGGCCAAGGACAGCGCGCACGGGCAGGTCGCTACCAGCATCGCCAGCACAATCCAAAATGCCCGCGACGCGTCCAGCTCCCACCACAACAGGCCGATCAATACGGCGGCGATCAGCGAACACAACAGGAACCACTGCGCGGCGCGGTCGGCGATTTGCGCCAGGCGCGGTTTCTCGGCCTGGGCGCGTTCCAGCAGGCGCACGATGGCGGACAGGCGTGTGTCATGGCCCAAGGCGCGCACCTCGACGGTCAGCGCGCCTTCGACATTGAGCGTGCCGGCGGTGACCGCATCGCCCACGTGGCGTGGTTGCGGCAGGTACTCGCCGGTGAGCAGCGATTCATCAACGCTCGACTGGCCATCGAGGATCACCCCGTCCGCAGGCAATACCGCGCCGGGATGCACCAATACGCGGTCACCCACGGCCAATTCGCTGAGCAGAATGCGTTCGCTCTGGCCATCCTGTTTGAGGCGCAGGCACGAGGCGGGTAACAGGTTGACCAACTGCGCGGTGGCGGCGGCCGTGCGTTCCCGCGCTCGGCGCTCCAGGTAGCGGCCGGCCAGCAGGAACAGCGCGAACATGCCCACTGCGTCGAAATACAACTCGCCGACGCCGGTGATGGCGGTCCAAATGCCCGCCAGGTACGCGCCGCCAATCGCCAAGGACACCGACACATCCATGGTCAGGTGGCGCGTGCGCAAGTCACGCAGGGCACCTTTGAAGAAGGGTGCACAGCTGTAGAAGACGATGGGCGTGGTCAGAAACATCGCCACCCAGCGCAGGATCACGTGCAGCTCGGGGCTCAGGTCGACATTGAATTCCGGCCAAGTGGCCATGGTCGCCATCATCGCCTGGAACCACAGCAACCCTGCCACACCCAGTTGGCGCAGGGCCAGACGGTTCTCGCCAGCCAGTTGCTCGGCGGCGCGATCCGCCTGGTAAGGGTGGGCGGCATAGCCGATGTGGCGCAGCTCGCTGAGCAGCTGGCTCAACGGCAATTGCCCGTCGGCCCAGCGCACGTGCAGGCGGTGGTTGGACAGGTTCAGCCGCGCCTCGGCCACGGCGGGCAGGCTGCGCAGGTGTTTCTCGATCAGCCAGCCACAGGCGGCGCAACTGATGCCTTCCATCAACAGGGTGGTTTCGGCAAGGTCGCCGTCGTGGCGCACAAAGGGTTTTTGCACGTCGGCGCGGTCGTACAGCGCCAGTTCATCGACCAGTTGCACCGGCAGCGCCTCGGGGTTGGCTGAGGCTTCGCTGCGGTGTTGGTAATAGCTTTCCAGCCCACCGGCCACGATGGCCTCGGCCACCGCCTGGCAACCCGGGCAGCAGAGTTCGCGGCGCTCGCCGAGGATTACGGCGGTAAACCGGCTGCCGGGCGGCACGGGCAGGGCGCAGTGGTAGCAGGGGGTTGGGGTGCTCATGGGTATAGATCTTAGTCGCCTGTCCGATGATCGCTCCCACGCTCTGCGTGGTAACGCCTCGCTGGACGCTCCGCGTCCGCTGTTGTGACGCAGAGCGTCACGGGCTGCATTCCCACGCAGAGCGTGGGAACGATCTAAGCGCAGGCTGTTTAATTCTTCAGGTCTTCAGCGCCCTGCAACGGCTCATCACCCAGCAGCAAGTCCTTGTCGTGGCTGACCTGTTCTTCTTCGAACATGCGCCAGGTTCTATCGCCCTCGACACCGAGCAGTTCCACGAAGCGCCGACCTTCGACTTTGTCGGTGACCTGGCCGATGTAGCGGCCGGGTTCGCTGTCACTGCGGGCCAGGTTGATCTTGCGATCCTTCTCTGGCTGGGTCGGGGAAATCAGGTTCAGCTCCAGGGTCGACGGGTTGCTGTTGCCGGTCAGGTGCAATTCGACTTCACCGGTCAACTCGTCCAGGTGCACCTTGGCGCGCAGTTGCAGGGTCTGGGCCAGCAGCTCGCGGTCCAGAGAGCGGTTGATACCTTTGCCGGCCTCGTAGTAGTTGTCGTTGACCAGGTTGTCCGGGTTCTTCACTGCAATGGTCACCATGGACAAGGTCAAGGTCACCGAGCAGGCCAGGATCCCAATGATGATCCAGGGCCAGAGGTGTTTGTACCAAGGGCTTGCGGCAGTGGCTGCGGGCATTGTTGTGCTCTCTAGTTAACGGAGTTTTTTATTAACGAACCTGGGGGCCGATGAATCGGCTCTTGGCTTCAATGTGGACGCTGTCGTCGTCGGCATCCCTGAGGATGAATTGCACCTCGTTGGTGCTCGACGGTAATTGTTCCGGTGCGCTGGAAAGCTCCACCGGCATGCTGAAGATTTCTCCGGCGGCGACCTTGATCTCGCGACGGCCTTGCAGCTTGAGGTCCGGCAGGCCCGAGGCGTCTAGCACGTAGGTGTGGTCGCGCTGGTCCTTGTTCATGATCTTCAGGCTGTAGACGTTTTCGATCCGGCCTTCGGCGTTTTCGCGGTACAGCACACGGTCCTTGCTCACATCAAAGCCCACCAGTGAGCGCATGAAAAATGCGCCGGCCAACAAGCTGATCATCGCCAGCAACACCAACGCATAACCGATCAGGCGCGGGCGTAGCTTGTGGGTTTTCTGCCCGGAAAGGTTGTGCTCGGTGGTGTAGCTGATCAGGCCGCGCGGGTAGTCCATCTTGTCCATGATGTTGTCGCAGGCGTCGATACACGCGGCGCAGCCAATGCACTCGATTTGCAGGCCGTCGCGGATGTCGATACCGGTGGGGCACACCTGCACGCACATCGTGCAATCGATGCAATCGCCCAGGCCTTGGGCCTTGTAGTCGATGCCTTTTTTGCGCGGGCCCCGCACCTCACCACGGCGCGGGTCGTAGGACACGATCAAGGTGTCTTTGTCGAACATCACGCTTTGGAATCGGGCATACGGGCACATGTAGATGCACACCTGTTCGCGCAGCCAGCCGGCGTTGCCATAGGTGGCGAGGGTGAAAAAACCGACCCAGAAATACGACCAGCCATCGGCCTGGCCGGTGAAGAAATCGAACACCAATTCACGGATCGGCGAGAAGTAACCGACGAAGGTCATGCCGGTGACAAATCCGATCAACAACCACAGCGTGTGCTTGCTGAATTTGCGCAGGAATTTATTCGCGCCCATCGGCGCTTTATCCAGCTTGATGCGCTGGTTACGGTCGCCTTCGGTGACCTTTTCGCACCACATGAAGATCCAGGTCCACACGCTTTGTGGGCAGGTATAGCCACACCATACGCGCCCGGCGTACACCGTGATAAAGAACAGGCCAAAGGCAGCGACGATGAGAATGCCCGACAGCAGAATGAAATCCTGGGGCCAGAAAGTCGCGCCAAAAATAAAGAATTTACGCTCCGGCAGGTTCCACCACACGGCCTGATGGCCACCCCAGTTCAGCCACACAGTGCCGAAGTAGAGCAGGAACAAGCCAGCGCCACCGAGCATGCGTAAATTGCGGAACAGGCCGGTGAAGGCACGGGTGTAGATCTTCTCTCGCGACGCATAGAGGTCGACGGATTGGCTCGAGTTTTTGGCAGGCGGGGTAACGTCATGTACCGGTATTTGGTTGCTCATCATTGCATCCCACGGCGGTGGAGATTTGCCTCGGCCAGTACGTGCCAACCGGGGTCAAAAATAGGCTGTTGCAGTGGCGTAATGATACGCCCCTGATACTGCTGAAAGGGTGCGACCTTTGGTCGCGTTGGGGGAAATCAATTGATGGTGTAGGTGACGTGGATCAATTGACTTGTGAAGTATGGCTGGTTTTTGCGCGCAGGCTGGTCATTCGCCCCACGGATTAAGCAATGGAACGCCGCTCGATTTGAAGTCACTGACATTGCGCGTGACGACAGTAAGTCCATGAACCAGAGCAGTGGCAGCAATCAGCGCATCACGTTCATTCGCCTGGTCTGGCACATGCAGATGGGCGCAACGCAAAGCGACTGCGGCATCGACCGGCAGGATTCTGGCATCGAATGCCGGCAGGACATGACGCTTGAGCCAGGTACGCAAAACCTTTCCCTGGGCCGGGTCTCTGCGCTCCATGCGCAGTACCCCGGTTTCCAATTCTTTAAGCGTAATCGCGGAGATAAACATACGCAGCGCAATGACGCTTTTGGCCCAGGCGACCACGTTTGCGTCGGCCTGGGGTTTACGAAGTTCAGAGATTACGTTGGTGTCGAGTAGATACATCAAGAGAGGTCCACGGGTCGATGAGTGATCACGGCGCGTTCGGTTTCGAAGTCGATTTCGGCCGCTTCTGGCATCACCAACAGGTCAACGATGTCGGCGTTGAGGCCTGTCAGTTTCTGGTAGTCCTCAATGCTTAGCAGTACATGGGCAGGCTTGCCGCGATCGGTGATAAAAACCGGCCCCTGACGGGCGGCTTTTTTGGCACCGCTTGTGTCTTGATTGAATTCACGGCTGGAAATGGTGGTGATGGTCATGGGGAATCCCCCTTCGGCAGGCTATATGTAGTTACGTTACTACTTGCCGATGGCAGGCATCAAGCTCGTCGTTACCAGCGGTCATGCGTCCATTGAATCGCTCAGGCGTTAGAAACGAAAAAGCCCCGCAATGCGGGGCTTTTTCGTTGCCGAGGCCTTACTGCTCCTCAGCTTGCTTATCGCCATGGGACAAGCTGTAAACATACGCCGCCAGCAAGTGCACCTTGTCATTGCCCTGCAACAACTCCTGCGCAGGCATCTGACCCTGACGGCCGTAACGAATGGTCTGCTGCAGTTGCGCGAAGCTCGAGCCGTAGATGAATGCGCCCGGGTGTGTCAGGTCGGGGGCGCCCATCGCAGGTGTGCCTTTACCGGCAGGGCCGTGGCAGGCCACGCAGTTGGCGGCGAAGAGTTTCGCGCCGTTGGCCACATCGGCCTTGGCACCTTCCGGCAGTTTGCGGCCGTCGAGGTTGGTCAGCACAAAGGCTGACACGTCGGCCACGCCTTGCTCGCCAATGACTTCGGCCCAGGCCGGCATCACCGCGTGGCGGCCTTTCATGATGGTTTCCTTGATGGTCGCGGGTTCACCGCCCCAGCGCCAGTCGGCATCGGTCAGGTTGGGGAAGCCGTAGGCGCCCTTGGCGTCGGAACCGTGGCACACCGAGCAGTTGGAGGCGAACAGGCGGCCACCCATCTTCAAGGCTTTCGGGTCCTTGGCGACTTCTTCAATCGGCATCGAGGCGAACTTGGCGAAGATCGGCCCGAACTTGGCGTCCGACTTGGCCATTTCCTTTTCCCACTCGTGCACGCCGGTCCAGCCGGTCTGGCCGTTGGCGAAGGCCGTTTGCTTGTCGTTGTCGAGGTAGTTGTAGCCCGGCAGCAGGCCTTTCCAGTTGCCCAAGCCTGGGTACAGCACCAGGTAGCCGAGGGCGAAAATGATGGTGCCGACGAACAGCATGAACCACCATTTTGGCAGCGGGTTGTCGTACTCCTCGATGCCGTCGAACGAGTGGCCGACGGTCTCGTCCGTTTGTTCGGTGCGCTGGCCCTTGCGGGTCGACAGCAGCAGCCAGGTCAGGGCGAAGATGGTACCCAGACTGAGGACTGTGACGTACAGACTCCAGAACGTAGTCATTCTTTGTTACTCCTAGACGCTTGCTCGACGTGCTTGATGGCTTCGGGGTCATCCGCAAAGGGCAACAGGGTTGCGTCGTCAAACTCCGACTTGCGCTTTGGGCTGAACACCCACAGTGCCAGGCCGATAAAGGCCACCATCACCACAACGGTGCCCAGGCCACGAATCATCCCGATATCCATGTAGGTCACCGTTTGCTTTTGATGATGGTGCCAAGGCCTTGCAGGTAGGCCACCAATGCGTCCATTTCGGTCTTGCCCTTGACGGCTGCGGCTGCACCGGCGATGTCTTCGTCGGTGTAGGGCACGCCCAGCGTGCGCAAGACTTCCATCTTCTTCGCGGTGTCCTTGCCGTCGAGCTTGTTTTCCACGAGGAACGGGTACGCCGGCATTTTCGACTCCGGCACCACGTTGCGCGGGTTGTACAAGTGCGCACGCTGCCAGTCATCGGAATAACGCCCGCCGACACGGGCCAGGTCCGGGCCGGTACGTTTGGAACCCCACAGGAACGGGTGGTCCCACACACTTTCACCGGCGACCGAGTAGTGGCCGTAGCGTTCGGTTTCGGCGCGGAACGGGCGGATCATCTGCGAGTGGCAGCCCACGCAACCGTTGGCGATGTAGACGTCGCGGCCTTCCAGTTCAAGCGCGGTGCGCGGCTTCATGCCTTCGACCGGCTTGTTGGTCACGTCCTGGAAAAACAGCGGAACGATCTGGGTCAGGCCGCCGATACTCACGGCGATAACCATGAAGAAGGCCAGCAGGCCGATATTCTTCTCGACTACTTCATGCTTCATCAGTGAGCTCCCACAACGGCGATCTTGGCGGCGGCTTCAGCCTCTACAGGGTCGGAGGCACGCACGGTGCGCCACACGTTGTAGGCCATGAACAGCATGCCGCTGGCAAAGAATGCACCACCGATGGCGCGGACGATGTAGCCCGGGTGACTGGCTTGCAGCGCTTCGACGAAGGAGTAGGTGAGGGTGCCGTCATCGTTGATCGCACGCCACATCAGGCCTTGGGTGATGCCGTTGACCCACATCGAGGCGATGTAGAGCACGGTGCCGATGGTGGCCAGCCAGAAGTGCGCATTGATCAGCCCGACGCTGTGCATCTGCGCACGGCCGAACAGTTTGGGGATCATGTGGTACAGCGCGCCGATGGAGATCATCGCCACCCAACCCAGAGCGCCGGCGTGGACGTGGCCGATGGTCCAGTCGGTGTAGTGGGACAGCGAGTTGACGGTCTTGATCGCCATCATCGGCCCTTCGAAGGTCGACATGCCGTAGAACGCCAGCGACACCACCAGGAAACGCAGGATCGGGTCGGTGCGCAATTTATGCCAGGCGCCCGAGAGGGTCATCATGCCGTTGATCATGCCGCCCCAGCTTGGGGCCAGCAGGATGATCGACATCGCCATGCCCAGCGACTGGGCCCAATCGGGCAGCGCGGTGTAGTGCAAGTGGTGAGGGCCGGCCCAGATGTACAGGGTGATCAGCGCCCAGAAGTGCACGATGGACAGGCGATACGAGTAGATCGGACGCTCGGCCTGTTTGGGCACGAAGTAATACATCATCCCCAGGAAGCCGGTGGTGAGGAAGAAGCCCACGGCGTTGTGGCCGTACCACCACTGAATCATTGCGTCCGTCGCCCCGGCGTAGGCCGAGTAGGACTTGAATAGGCTGACCGGCAACGACGCGTGGTTGACGATGTGCAGCATCGCCGTGACCAGGATGAAGGCACCGTAGAACCAGTTGCCCACATAAATGTGCTTGGTCTTGCGCTTGACGATAGTGCCGAAGAACACCACGGCGTAGGTCACCCAGACGATAGCGAGCAAAATCGCGATCGGCCATTCCAGCTCGGCGTATTCCTTGGTGGTGGTGTAGCCCAGCGGCAGGGTGATGATGGCGCCGAGGATCACGGCTTGCCAGCCCCAGAAGGTGAAGGCGGCCAGGCCATCGGAGATCAGTCGCGTCTGGCAGGTTCGCTGCACGACATAGTAGGAGGTGGCAAACAACGCACAGCCACCGAAGGCAAAAATCACCAGGTTGGTGTGCAGCGGGCGCAGGCGGCCGAAGGTCGTCCATGGCAAACCGAAATTCAACTCCGGCCAAACCAATTGCGAGGCGATGAACACCCCGAGCCCCATGCCAAGGATCCCCCAGACCACCGTCATGATGGCGAACTGGCGGACTACCTTATAGTTATAAGCAGTCGGACTGATTGCTGTGCTCATTCTAAGGTTCCACGGTTTAGGTTTTTTTATAGGTAAAATCGGCCGCAAGTATGTAGAAAGCGAGGGGTCATTGCAACGCAATGGCTGACCTGTATCAATACGTTCCACGCCAGATTCTGCGCCCTTTCCATGTTTGGTGTAAGGACAAAACCAGAAATAAAAAGTTGATCGAGTAGACAGGAAAAATTTCAGGTCGCAACGCCAGCAGCTACGTGCGCCAAAACCGGCCCGCTGTTGGGCAAGCGTAGACCCGAATGGCAGGAGGGGAAAGTGGATGTCGGGAAGGGTGCGACACTTGGTCGCTTAGAAAGGTAGTGCTGCCGCCCCACATTGGGGCGGCAGTCACCGGTTACTGCGGTTGGCTTTCTGGCGTTGCGCCATCAGCGTTGTGGGACAGGCTGTAAACATAGGCTGCGAGCAGGTGCACCTTGTCATTGCCTTGCAGCACTTCCTGCGCCGGCATCTGGCCTTGGCGGCCGTGGCGGATGGTCTGCTGCAGTTGCGCCAGGCTGGTGCCGTAAATGAAACCGGCGGGCTCGGTCAGGTTCGGCGAGCCCATCGCTTCCATGCCATGGCCTTGTGGGCCGTGGCAGGCGACGCAGGTGGTGTTGAAAGCGGCTTGACCGGCCGCCAGATCGGCGGTGCTGTCGGCGGGTAATGGCAGCTTGGCCAGGTCGTGACGCACAAAGGCGGCGACGTTCTTCACACCGTCTTCGCCCAGTATTTCACCCCAGGCTGGCATTGCCGCGTGGCGACCATTGAGGATGGTCGTCTTGATTGCTTGCGCCGAACCGCCCCAGCGCCAGATGTTGTCCGCCAGGTTTGGGAAACCGTAGGCGCCCTTGGCATCCGAGCCGTGGCACACCGCGCAGTTGGAGGCAAACAGGCGGCCACCCATTTTCAGCGCTTGCGGGTCTTTGGCGACTTCTTCCACCGGCATGGCCGCGAATTTGGCGAAGATCGGCCCGAACTTGGTATCGGCCTTGGCCATTTCCTTGTCCCATTCCTTGGCC
Source organism: Pseudomonas sp. D47 (assembly GCF_045447305.1). Lineage (NCBI taxonomy): Bacteria > Pseudomonadati > Pseudomonadota > Gammaproteobacteria > Pseudomonadales > Pseudomonadaceae > Pseudomonas > Pseudomonas sp. D47. The sequence continues at coordinate 104,265 of NZ_JBJGXU010000003.1, forward strand.
GAGGTCCAGCCGTCTTCATAGCCCGGCAACACGCCTTTCCAGTTGCCCAGGCCCGGGTAGAGGATCAGGTAACCAACGGCAAACACCAACGTGCCGGCGAACAACATGAACCACCACTGCGGCAGCGGGTTGTCGTATTCCTCAATGCCATCGAAGGCGTGGCCCATGGTCTGATCGACGCTGCCCTTGGTCTCGCCCTTGCGGGTGCCGACCAATAGCCAGGTCAGGCCGATCAGGCTGCCGAGGGTCAATACGCAGATCCATGTACTCCAGAAGGTAGTCATGGGCGAGTGCTCCTTGTTACAGGCTCTTCTTGAGCGTCGGATGGAGAAGGTTCATCGGCGAAGGGCAGCAGGCGGGCCTGCTCGAATTCCTCATTGCGCCGGTTGTTGAACACCCACAGCGACAGGCCGATAAAAGCGATGGCGACCACCAGCGTGCCAAGGCCGCGGATGGTGCCTGCATCGAATTCAAATCCCATGGCTCACCTCTTGCTCTTGATGGCAGTGCCGAGCACTTGCAGGTACGCAACCAGCGCGTCCATCTCGGTCTTGCCCTTGAGGCTGGCGACGGCGCCACTGATGTCGTCGTCGGTGTACGGCACGCCGAGGGTGCGCATCACTTTCAACTTGGTCTCGGTGTGGCTGTTGTCGACCTGCGCGGTGACCAGCCATGGGTACGCCGGCATTTTCGACTCCGGCACCACGTTGCGCGGGTTGTACAAATGCGCGCGGTGCCAGTCGTCCGAGTAGCGCGCGCCGACGCGGGCCAGGTCCGGCCCAGTGCGCTTGGAGCCCCACAGGAACGGGTGGTCCCACACGCTTTCGCCGGCGACCGAGTAGTGGCCGTAGCGTTCGGTTTCGGCGCGGAACGGGCGGATCATCTGCGAGTGGCACTGTACGCAGCCTTCGCGGATGTAGATGTCGCGGCCTTCCAGTTGCAGTGCGGTGTAGGGCTTCATGCCTTCGACCGGTTTGTTGGTCACGTCCTGGAAGAACAGCGGGACGATCTGGGTCAGGCCGCCGATGCTCACGGCGAGCACCATCAGCAGCATCAGCAGGCCGACGTTCTTTTCAATCGTTTCGTGTTTCATCACTGACTCCTCAGGCCATCTGCGCGGCGGTGGCGACTTCAGCGGGTTGCGCCGAACGCACGGTGCGCCAAGTGTTGTAAGCCATCAGGAACATGCCGCTGAGGAAGATCGCTCCGCCCACCAGCCGCACGATGAAGCCTGGGTGGCTGGCCACCAGGGTTTCGACGAAGGAGTAGGTCAAGGTGCCGTCTTCGTTGACCGCACGCCACATCAGGCCCTGGGCGATGCCGTTGACCCACATCGAGGCGATGTAGAGCACGGTGCCGATAGTGGCCAGCCAGAAGTGCGCGTTGATCAGGCCGAGGCTGTACATCTGCTCGCGACCGAAGACTTTCGGGATCATGTGGTACAGCGCGCCGATGGAAATCATCGCCACCCAACCGAGCGCCCCGGCGTGTACGTGGCCGATGGTCCAGTCGGTGTAGTGGGAGAGGGCGTTGACCGTCTTGATCGCCATCATCGGCCCTTCGAAGGTCGACATGCCGTAGAAGGCCAGGGACACGACGAGGAAGCGCAGGATCGGGTCGCTGCGCAACTTATGCCAGGCGCCCGAGAGCGTCATCATGCCGTTGATCATGCCGCCCCAGCTTGGCGCCAGCAGTACCAGTGACATCACCATGCCCAGCGACTGCGCCCAATCGGGCAGCGCGGTGTAGTGCAGGTGGTGAGGGCCGGCCCAGATGTACAGGGTGATCAGCGCCCAGAAGTGCACGATGGACAAGCGATAGGAATACACCGGCCGCTCGGCCTGTTTCGGCACGAAGTAATACATCATGCCAAGGAAGCCGGCGGTGAGGAAAAAGCCTACCGCGTTATGCCCATACCACCACTGCACCATGGCATCTGTCGCACCACCGTAGAGGGAGTAAGACTTGGTCAGGCTGACCGGGATTTCCAAGTTGTTGACGATGTGCAGGATGGCCACGGTGATGATGAACGCACCGAAGAACCAGTTGCCGACGTAGATGTGCTTGGTGTTGCGCTTCATGATCGTGCCGAAGAACACGATGGCGTAGGCAACCCAGACGATGGTGATCAGGATGTCGATCGGCCATTCCAGCTCGGCGTATTCCTTGGAACTGGTGTAGCCCAGCGGCAAGCTGATCGCGGCCAACAGGATGACCAACTGCCAGCCCCAGAAGCAGAACGCGGCGATTTTCGGCGCGAACAGCTGTGTTTGGCAGGTACGCTGCACCGAGTAAAACGAGCTGGCGAACAGCGCGCAGCCGCCGAAGGCGAAGATGACCGCGTTGGTGTGCAGCGGGCGCAAGCGGCCGAAGCTGGTCCAAGGCAAATCGAAGTTGAGTGCAGGCCAAACCAATTGAGCGGCGAGAAAAACCCCGAGCCCCATGCCGACGATGCCCCACACCACCGTCATAATGGCGAATTGGCGGACCACCTTGTAGTTATAGGCGGTACTTAAAGTAGTGTTCATGGTTCCCCATCCACGGTTCAACCCAAGCAAATGCGGCACTTGGGCTGGAGTTATAGGCAGACTAAAAAGCGAGGCAAGCATGGGCAAAGAGCACAAGGCCAGTATTGACGGGGATCAATGGGCGCAGTGTGTGCGGGAACGTGGCTGGTTGTGGGATGCGGCGACGGGGTCTATCGCGCGCGAACCTGTGACGTTGATCCTGGCCCACGGTGCAGGCGCACCGATGGACTCAGCCTTTATGAACGACATGGCTGCACGCCTTGCCGGGCATGGCGTGAACGTGTTGCGCTTCGAGTTTCCATACATGGCTCAACGCCGTTTGGACGGTGGTAAACGCCCACCGAACCCGGCGCCGAAACTGCTGGAATGCTGGCGTGAGGTGTATGCCGAGGTGCGACGTCATGTCGCGGGGAAACTGGCCGTTGGCGGCAAGTCCATGGGCGGGCGGATGGCGAGCATTTTGGCTGATGAGTTAGGCGCTGATGGGCTGGTGTGCCTGGGTTATCCGTTTTACGCGGTGGGCAAACCGGAAAAACCACGGGTCGAGCATTTGGCCGGGCTGAAGACGCCGACGTTGATTGTGCAGGGCGAGCGCGATGCCCTGGGTAATCGGGCGGCGGTGCAGGGCTATGACTTGTCGCCGAGCATCGAGGTGATGTGGCTGGTGGCGGGGGATCATGACTTGAAACCGTTGAAGGCTTCGGGGTTTACGCATGAGCAGCATTTGGAGGCGGCGGCGGTGGAAGTGGCTGGGTTTCTCCACTGATCATTCCCACGCTCCGCGTGGGAATGCAGCCTGGACGCTCTGCGTCCGCTTCTAAAGTCGTAACGCAGGGCGTCACGGGAGGCGTTCCCACGCAGAGCGTGGGAACGATCTGTATCAGCGGTTAAAACGTTCCACCAGCGAATACTGGGTATTCGCCGTATGCGTCAGCTCTTCACTCAATTGCGCCGAGTTCATCGCCTGTTCCGAGGTCTGGTCCGCCAACAGCGCAATCGTGCTGATATTGCGGCTGATCTCTTCGGCCACCGCGCTTTGCTCTTCGGTGGCAGCGGCAATCTGCGTGGTCATGTCGGTGATATTGGCCACCGCTTCACTGATGCCTACCAACGCCTGATCCGCCTCCAGCACCCGCGCCACACCTTCTTCGGCTTGGCGATGCCCGGCGTCCATGGCTTGCACGGCAACGGCGGCCGTCTGCTGCAGCTTGGCGATCAAGGCATGGATCTGCCCGGTCGATTCAGCCGTACGCTGCGCCAGTTGGCGAACTTCGTCAGCCACCACCGCAAAACCACGGCCCATCTCCCCGGCACGGGCCGCTTCGATGGCGGCGTTCAGTGCCAGCAGGTTGGTCTGGTCGGCGATGCCCTTGATCACATCCACCACGCCGCCGATTTCGTCGCTGTCTTTGGCCAGTTGGGTCACGGTCACACCGGTTTCACCCACGGCAACCGACAGCCGCTGGATCGCCTCGCGGGTTTCCCCGGCGATATCGCGGCCACGGCCCGTCAGGCGATTGGCTTCCTGGGTGGCGTCAGCCGTGCGCTGCACATGGCTGGCCACTTCCTGGGTTGTCGCCGCCATCTGGTTGACGGCGGTGGCCACCTGCTCGGTTTCCACGCGCTGGCGTTCCAGGCCGCTGGAGCTGTTATGCGCCAGGGTATTGGACTGCGCCGCTTGGGCGTTGAGGTGTTCAGCAGTGTCCTGCAAGCGCGTAAGGCAGGTCTTCAAGCGCGCTTCCTGGCTGAGAATCGACATCTCCAAGCGTGCTTGTGCACCCCGGCTGTCGGTGTACATCTGCGCGATCAGCGGGTCGGAAGTGGTCTGCTCGGCCAAGCGCAGCAAACGCTTGAGCCCACGCTGCTGCCAGCTCAGGCCCAGCAGGCCCAACGGCACCGACAACCCTGCAGCCAGGGCAAAGCCCCAGTGAGAGTTGAGTGACGCACCGATCATGAAGCTCAACTGGCTGACCAGGATAAACGGCAGCCAGTCCTGCAACACCGGCAGCCACTTATCACGCCGAGGAACAGCCGACTTGCCTTGGTTGATACGTTGATAAAGCGCTTCGGCCCGGCGGATCTGCTCGGCGGTGGGCTTGATGCGCACCGATTCATAGCCGACCACCTGGGTGCCATCGAAAACCGGCGTCACATAGGCGTTAACCCAATAGTGATCGCCCGTCTTGCAGCGGTTCTTAACGATGCCCATCCATGGCAAGCCTTGTTTGAGCGTGGACCACATATGCGCGAACACCGCCGGCGGCACATCCGGGTGACGCACCAAGTTGTGCGGTGCCCGGATCAGTTCTTCACGGGTGAACCCACTGATATCGACAAACGCGTCGTTGCAGTAGGTGATGACCCCTTTGGCATCTGTGGTGGAGATCAACCGTTGCTGAGCGGGGAAGGTACGTTCGCGCTGGGTAACGGGTTGGTTATTACGCATGGTTGTTCAATCCGCAAGGCTTTCAGGGGTTGTCGGCCGTAGCGGGCTTTTATTTAGCTTAATTTTGTAATAATCAGCTGGCAGGTCCTCCGCACCTGCCACTCTAGTTTTGAGGCGCATACGGTACGGGAAGGGTTCACGCTGCTGTCGATTCAAGTGGCTTTACGATGAAATCACGACGGGGTCGTCAGTGATGCGGCGTCTTGTGCTCCACCGTTGCGGATTGTCGGTACTGCCGATCTGATCGATAGCGACCGTGTCAACCAGGTAGTGCGTTTTTGTGGGCGTACAGACCTTGATGAAGGGGGCCAAAAATTTGGGAGATATCTCATATCGTTGATGAGCCTGGAATAGCAGGATTCAACCATGCTACGTAGTGTCATCCAAACGACATACCCTTGGTTGAGGGTGGAATGTAGCGAATTCCTGAAGTGACGATAGACTTGAAATCGAACGTAAATCGAGAGGCCAGCCATTACAATGATGGCTAAAGGCTATCCTGTTGCGGCGGGCGTGCTCGTCTTTTTTGTTTCCTGGTTTTATTATTGTAAGATTTTCTTTAGCATGTGGGGGGGGGCGACAAAAAACCCTTCTGGATTGCGGTTATAGCGACGATTTCGGAGTCTCCTTGCCTGAGGGTCGGCTCTCGCGAAGCCTGCGGTTTGGGGTGAGTAGAAAACATCAGGCGGTCACGCGAACAAATATGTGCCCCGCGTTGTCCGTTAGGAATGATGTTTTTTGTTACACCTTTGAAGGCTTCAACAGACGGTGTCTGTTCACGTTTAGAGAGTGAGCGGCTTTGTAGTAGCAGGGAAGTGGAGGTTGAAGCAATGAAAGTTATGGTTTTGGGCGTTTCCGGGATGCTGGGTAACGCGGTGTACCGCGTGCTGTCTGATAATCCTGGTTTGAATGTTTTTGGTACCGCACGCAGCGAAAGTGCTCGTAATCACTTTTCGCCCGCTTTGGCCGAGAATTTAGTATTCGGTGTAGATGTTGAAAGCTACGACTCACTTATAAAAGTATTCGGCAGTATTCAGCCGGATGTTGTCGTTAACTGTGTGGGCTTGGTAAAACAGCTCGCCGATGCCAATGACCCCCTCTTGGCCGTTCCCATCAATACATTGCTGCCCCATCGATTGGCCGCGCTATGCAAAACCACTGAGGCACGTCTGGTACATGTAAGTACTGACTGCGTTTTCTCCGGCACGAAGGGCGGCTACATCGAATCAGATTTCCCAGACGCCTATGACCTGTACGGTCGCTCCAAATTGTTGGGCGAAGTTGATTATCCGCACGCGATTACATTGCGCACCTCTATCATCGGTAAAGAGTTGTCCGGGAATCGCAGCCTTGTTGGGTGGTTCCTCGCCCAAGAGGGTCAGGTCAAGGGCTTTACGCGGGCGATATTTTCCGGCTTGCCCACGATGGAACTCGCGAGGGTAATAAATGACTATGTGCTGCCTCATCCTGAGTTGCACGGCCTCTATCACGTGTCTGCTCAGCCGATCAACAAGTATGACTTGTTGGGGTTAATTGCTGACGTGTACGGAAAAGATATCGAAATACTACCGTCCGATGAGCTGTCTATTGATCGCTCGCTGGACTCGAGTAGGTTTCGAACGGCGACAGGGTATGTGGCCCCGGAGTGGCCGGCACTGGTCAAGTACATGCACGATTTCAATTAATTTTCAGGTATCTGGCGATGTTCGATAACAAAGTGTTGATGATCACTGGTGGTACAGGCTCGTTCGGTAATGCTGTCTTGAATCGCTTTCTCAAGACGGATGTGAAGGAAATTCGCATTTTCAGTCGTGACGAAAAGAAACAGGAAGATATGCGAATTGCGCTGAATAATCCGAAGCTGAAGTTTTATATCGGCGACGTGCGCAATTACGACAGCATTCGAGATGCGATGAAAGGCGTCGATTATGTCTTTCACGCCGCAGCACTCAAGCAAGTGCCGTCCTGCGAGTTCTACCCGATGGAAGCGATCCGCACCAATGTTTTGGGTGCCGAAAACGTCATGAAGGCTGCCATCGATAACAATGTCGATCGAGTTATTGTGCTGAGCACGGACAAGGCGGTTTATCCAATCAATGCGATGGGTATCTCCAAGGCCATGATGGAAAAACTCATGGTCGCCAAGGCGCGGATGCAGCGCAGTGGCGAAACGGTGTTCTGTGCCACTCGCTACGGCAACGTCATGGCCTCGCGAGGCTCTGTGATACCGCTGTTCATCGAGCAGTTGAAAGAAGGTAAGTCGATTACCATCACTGACCCGACCATGACCCGTTTCCTGATGTCTCTTGAGGATTCCGTGGACCTGGTATTGCACGCATTTGAGCACGGCCGCCAAGGCGATATCTTTGTTCAGAAGGCGCCGGCATCGACAATTGAAGTGCTTGCCCAAGCGCTGAAGGAATTGTTCGAAAAGACCAACGAAATTCGCGTCATCGGCACACGTCATGGCGAGAAGCTTTACGAGTCACTTGTGTCTCGTGAGGAGCTGGCAAAAGCAGAAGACATGGGCCAGTACTATCGCGTCCCGGCCGATAATAGGGATCTCAACTACGCGAAATTCGTCGTGGAGGGTGAGCTGGGTATTGCCGGTTCCGAAGACTACACGTCGCACAACACTGTTCAGCTCAGTGTTGATGGTGTCAAACAATTGCTTCTAAAACTGCCGTACATTCAGGGGCAACTCAATGCTTAAGGTGATGACCATTGTCGGGACGCGTCCTGAGTTGATCAAAATGTCCCGGGTGATTGCGGAGTTTGATGAGCATACTCAACACATCCTGGTACACACCGGGCAAAATTTTGACTATGAGTTGAACCAGGTTTTTTTTGATGACCTGGATATTCGCAAGCCTGATTATTTCCTCGATGCGGTCGGCAGCAACGCTGCACAAACCATCGCCCGCGTCATTGAAAAAGCCGATGAAGTGATGGAGGTCGAGAAGCCTGACGCATTGCTGTTGTACGGTGACACTAATTCGTGCCTGTCAGTCATTGCAGCTAAACGTCGCAAGATTCCGGTATTTCATATGGAAGCCGGTAATCGCTGCTTTGATCAGCGTGTTCCGGAAGAACTGAACCGTAAAGTCCTGGATCACCTGAGCGACATCAACCTTGTTCTGACGGAGCACGCACGTCGTTACTTGCTGGACGAGGGGATCCCGCCGGACCGTATTATCAAATCCGGTTCCCATATGCAGGAAGTGTTGGAGTACTTTAAGCCTAAGATTGCCCAGTCCGAGATTCTGCAAAAACTTGAATTGAAGCCTAAAGAATTTTTCATCGTCAGCGCTCACCGCGAAGAGAACGTTGATACACCCGCCAACCTGCAGGACCTGCTCAATACGCTGCAGGCGCTGGTTGAAACCTATGACAAACCAGTAATCGTTTCCACCCACCCCCGTACTCGGCAGCGCCTCGAGGCTCTGGGCATGGAAGGGTTGGACGCAAGAATCCAGTTTCTCAAGCCGTTCGGCTTCTTTGATTACATACGCTTACAGATGGAAGCGTTTTGTGTGTTGTCAGACAGCGGCACGATCACTGAAGAAGCGTCTCTGCTAAACCTGGCCGCCATCACTATCCGTAATGCTCACGAGCGCCCTGAAGGTATGGACCAGGGAACGCTGATTATGAGCGGTCTGAAAACCGAGCGCGTCCTTGACGCCGTTCGTATCGTCACCAGCCAACATCAAGACGCCGTTGCGCCGCGCATCGTTCCGGATTATGAAGGTGGCATTGTTTCACAGAAAGTTTTGCGTGTTGTATTGAGCTATGTAGACTTTATTAATAGGACAGTTTGGTCCAAGTGATTGGAAACGTATATACCTAAAAAACAGCGAGATATTTGATATGAGTACAGATACTGAGACGCTGGACGCAATATATAACGCAGGAGAGCGTCTGGTACCAGGAGAGACTCATGACCGTGCAGAGATTGTTCGCCATAAAAGCAGTTATCAACTTTTTCGCGACATCATTGAATCTGACATTCGAGAAAATCCGGCGCTGATAGAGGCGGGTATCACCGTACTCGATATCGGCTGCGGTACCGGTCACGGCACCTACATGCTTGACACTATTCTTGGTGTCAAGATTGTCGGCATTGACCCGAGTATTGAGTCCATTCAGTACGCAAAGGATAATTATGGTTCGGACAATATCGACTATATCAATTGCGATGCTGAAGCCTATGTCAGTCAATCCAGAGGCTTTGATTACGTGGTTTCGCGTCACGCGCTCGAGCACGTCGAAAATGGTTTGAACTTTGCGCTGGGGATTGCGTGTCGTCGTCGGCTGATGGTGAATGTACCGTTCAATGAGTCGGAAGGTAATATTCACCATCTTGTACACCGTATCAAAGAAGAGCATTTTGATGCTTACCCTAATAAAGAGTTTTTTTATGAGGGGTTGGATGGTGTAACTAAGGTGGCGCGCGATGAAGAAGATCCGCCTAACTCCATTGTGTGTATTTCCAGTGCGGCGGAGTTGAAGTCGGTAAAAGCGCTTATTGATTTTCCCGCCCCAGCGTGGAAACCAGAATTTTTGCAGAATTTGGGCATCGAATCACTTGAGGCAAGTATTCAGACTGCTGAGTTGCTGTCGCTTCAGAAACAAACTCAGCTTGTTGAAAAAGAAGCCCAGCTGGAAAATCACCATGCCAACCTGAAGAACATGGAAGAAGATATTCTTCGGCGTGAAGCATGGATCGTGGAAAAAGAGGCGCAGCTTGTCAACCATGAGGTGAACCTCAACGGCATCAAGTCAGCCCTCGCCGAGCGTGAAATTGCGATTGCAGAAAAAGAGCAGCAACTGATTGAACATGGCGCCAATCTGGAAGGTATTGAGGCGGGCCAGCACCCTCGTCAAATGGTCGTTGCCGAGACGGAAGGCGGTATTCAGCGCCGTGAGGCCAAGGTTCTTGAAAAAGAAGCGCGGCTGGTGACTCACGAAACCAACCTGAATGGCATTGAGACGGCTTTAAATGAGCGCGAAAACGCCATTTCCAAATCTGAGCCCGACCTGGTACGTCGTGAAACGGCGGTTGTCGAGAAAGAAGTGCACCTGCTGAATCACGAAAACAACCTGAATGGCATTCAGGAAGACCTCGCTCGGCGTGAAGCGGCAGTTGTAGAGAAAGAAGCGCAGTTGCTGAATCACGAGAACAACCTGAACGGCGTTCAGCAGGAATTGGTTCGGCGTGAAGCTGCGGTGGTAGAGAAAGAGACACAACTGCTGAGTCACGAGAACAACCTGAACGGTATTCAGGAGGATCTGGTACGGCGTGAAGCCGCGGTTGCCGAGAAAGAAGCGCAGTTGCTGAGTCATGAGAATAACCTGAATGGTATTCATGAGGACCTGGTTCGACGTAATCAGGAGATGTCCATCAGCGAGCAAGACATTCATCGGCGCGAAGCGGGTATTTCCGAGAGGGAAGCTCAGCTCACGGCCCGTGAGTTAAGTACAGTGGAGCATGAGGCGAACATTGCTCAACAGAGTAATGCTTTGTCTGTTCGGGAAAGTCATGTTCGACAAAGTGAAGTGGGTACTGTAGAAGCGCAAGCGCAGCTTGCAGTCCGAGAAAAAGAACTGGCTGAGATGGAAGTTGCTTTGGTCCATCGCGAAACGTTGATTTCCAATAGTCTTATTTCGAAAGTAGCCCTAAAACTAGGTTCGCTCCGTAAATGAAAATTCTGCAAGTTAATGGCTACGAGTCGCCAGGACGGCGCTTTAACGGACTGTCCATCACCCCTTTATTAAAGAAGCATGATATTGAATCCCAGCACCTCGTTTGGGAGAAAGATAGCCAGAACCCGGACGTTTTGACGTTTGAGGGCGATAAGACTCGAAAAATTAATCGGATCGTAAACCGCTTTGAGCGTCTTACCTCAACGCAGTCTATGTTCTACCCGCATGCAAAGCAGATGATGAAGATGCCCGCTTTTAAAGAGGCGGATGTCGTCCACTTGCACATTATTCATTCGGGGTACATGAGTCTTTCCCATCTTCCGGAAATCACCCGGCGCAAGCCCACTGTATGGACCTTGCACGATCCTTGGGCGATGACCGGGCACTGCATCTATCCCTTTGAATGTGAGCGTTGGAAGACCGGCTGCGGTAGTTGCCCGGACTTGAATATTCACTTCCCATTGCTCAGGGATACCACGCGGTTTTTGTTCAATTACAAAAAGCGCTCTTACAAAAAATCCAAGTTTGATGTGATTGTGGCTTCGCAGTGGATGCGTGACATGGTCGAAGCGTCTCCGTTGTTCGAGGACGTTGACATCCACCATGTACCTTTCGGCTTGGATCTGAACTTTTTTTCACCGACGGCTTCGCCGGATGCGCGTAAACGCTTTGGCATTCCTGACGACGCTTTGGTTATCTGCTTCCGCGCAGTCGACAATCAGTTCAAGGGCTTGCCTTATATCATCGAGGCGCTGGAACGCATCAAAACGGATCAACCGATTTGCCTGCTCACGCTCAATAGCAAAGGGTTGATGGAGCGGTTCTCTGATCGTTTCCAGTTGGTCGAATTGGGCTGGACCAATAACGAGGAAGAGGCGCGCGACGCGTTTGTGGCTTCGGATATTTTTCTGATGCCCTCCATCGTCGAAGCGTTTGGCGTTATGGCCATCGAAGCGCTTGCCTGCGGTAAACCGGTCGTGGTGTTTGATGGCACTTCCTTGCCTGAAGTTACCTTCGCTCCCGACGTCGGTATTTCCGTTCCCATGCACGATGGGGCGGCGCTGTATGAAGCCCTTCAGCATTTGATCGATAACCCGCAAGAGCGACTTGAGCGTGGACGCAAAGGCCGCGAAATTGCAGAAAAGCATTACGGTGACGAGCTGTACGCACAACGCTTGGCTGACGTTTACAAAACGGTCGCGGCTAAATGAAGTTATTGCTCTTAACCGATATTCCGCCATGCCGGAACTTCACTGCGGGGCTGGTGCTTGATCGCTTGGTCAGTTTTCTGCCCAAGGACCAGCTTGCGATCTGTGCTGTGGTCAACCCTGCACTGCAGCCGGAAATACCGGCTGAACTCGACGACGTCCCGCAGTTGCTATTGACGAAACCGCGGGAGGCGTCGGTAAGGGTTCTGCCGCGTAGAGCCGGTGTGTTGTCGGCGTTTCCCTATGAGCTGCTTCAGGCCAGCCGCGTGCGTAACGACCTGCTGCCTAAAATCGTTGAGTTCGCTAAGTCCCAGCGGGTAGACGCGGTGTGGGTCGTGCTGCAGGGGCAGACCATGGTTCGGCTCGCGCGTCAGTTGACGCAAAAGCTGAATGTTCCTTTGCTGACCCAAGTGTGGGATCCCTTTGGCTGGTGGTTGCAGGCGAACCGCATTGACGGGTTTACACGTCGCCGCCTTCAAAAGGAATTCGACGACGTTCTTAAGCACAGTACGTCTTGCGCAACCGCATCCTGGGCGATGTCTGAGAACTACACGGCCAAATACAACGTCGCCAACGTTCCCGTGATTGCGGGCCTGCCCCGTGAGTTGGCCACTGAACCCGCAGCGCGTCCTCATGTGCGCGACGAGTTCATTATCGCGATGGCCGGACAGTTTTATGCGCAGACAGAATGGCAATGTCTTCAATATGCGCTTAATGGGTGTAACTGGACGGTTGCCGGCCGGCGCATACGTGTCCGGGTAATGGGTGGGGGGTTCAGTGCATTTACTCAGAGCCCATCAAACTTTGAGTATCTGGGATGGAGAAGCCAGGAAGAAACCATCAGCTTATTGGCGGATTCGGATCTGCTGTACATGCCTTATTGGTTTTCCGAGGAATACCGAGAAGAGTCGAGTAACAGCTTCCCGTCCAAACTGGTCACCTATTTTGCAGCAGGGCGGCCGGTGTTCTGCCATGCGCCTGCCTATGCGTCACCTGCCAAATATGTTGAGGCTAACGACGCAGGTTACCTCTGCCAATCCTTGGACACGGGCACGATCATTGCGTGCCTGGAAAAGGTTATCCAGGATGAGGAGACCTATGGGCGATACGCAGCGAATGGGCATTCGTGCTTCATGAGGGATTTCACCCTAGAGCGAATGAAGACGTCGTTGCTCGAGTTTTTGGGTGACCATACGAAGGCAGCGGCGGGGCTGGCTATATGAATCAACATATCCTGACCGCGCATGTACGCCATTTTGACCTGATTAAGCAGTTAATTAAGCGTGATATCGATATGCGCTTTAAAGGCGCACTGCTGGGTGTGTTATGGCCCTTGATTACGCCGCTGCTGACCTTGGCGATGTATGCCGTGGTGTTCGGTTATTTCCTCCCGTCGCGCTGGCCGGGGGTCGATGGGATAACCGGATTCGCGCTGATGCTGTTTCCGGGTTTGATCGTATTCAATTTCTTTGCCGAGTGCGTAAACCGTGCACCGAACCTGATTACGCAGAACCCCAACTTTGTGAAGAAAGTCGTCTTTCCGGTTGAGTTGTTAGTGTGGGTACCTATCGGCTCAGCCGTCTTCCAATTGTTGCTGAGTATCGTTGCCTGGATGGCGATAGCGCTGGCGGTAAACGGCAGCCTGCAATGGACCATCGTCTTCCTGCCATTTGTCATCGCCCCAATGGTGCTTTGTCTGTTAGGTATCACCTGGTTCCTAAGCGCATTGGGCGTTTTCTTGAGGGACATCGCCCAACTGACCGTGGTAGTCACGCAAGCATTGATGTTTTTCTCTCCTGTGCTGTATCCGCTGGACAAGCTGCCGGCGTGGGCCAGCAACATTATTCTGCTCAACCCGCTCACGTTCATCGTAGAACAAAGTCGACTGGTATTGATCAATGGGGTTATTCCTGACTTTCGGGGCCTGTTGATCTACACCGCGGTGAGCTTGTTCGTGTGTTCGCTGGGGCTTCGCTTCTTCAGGTCGGTCAGACATGGCTTCTCGGACGTTTTATGAGTGTTGAAATGAACAGCGAAATCAAAGCGCTCCCCGTCATCGAAGTTTCAGATCTGGAGAAGGCCTACCATATCTATGACGCACCGCATGATCGTCTGAAGCAAATTTTCTTTGGGTGGAAGCGCAACTACTACCGTGATTTTCTTGCGTTGAAAGAAGTGAGCTTCGAGGTACTTAAAGGGCAGTCCGTCGGCGTAATTGGTCGCAACGGTGCGGGCAAAAGTACCCTGCTTCAGTTGTTGACGGGCACATTGACGCCGACCAAGGGCTCAATAAAAGTTAATGGCAAAGTTGCGGCAGTTCTTGAATTGGGTTCAGGCTTTAATCCCGAGTTCAGTGGCCGGGAAAATATCTACCTCTATGCCAGTCTGTTCGAGCTGAAGAAGTCATGCATTGAGGAGCGGTTCCAGAAAATCGTCGATTTTTCGGAGCTGGCGGATTTTATCGACCAGCCGGTCAAAGCCTATTCAAGTGGCATGCAGGCACGTCTGGCTTTTTCAGTGATTGCGCACGTTGATGCCGATATTCTGATTATCGATGAAGCCTTGTCCGTGGGGGATGCTTTCTTTGCACAGAAATGCATGCGGTTCCTTCGGCAGTTCCAGGAGAAGGGCACCATACTCTTCGTTAGTCATGATCTGGCAGCGGTCACTGCATTCTGTGATCACGCTATATGGCTGGAGGGAGGTGCTGTTCGTGAGGCCGGTAGCGCCAAGGAAGTATGTGAAAACTACTTCGCTCAGCAATACATGCAACACACGGGGGCTGAAATTGCCACTGTTGCCGATGCGGCGGTGACGACAGACGATTCCGGTGCGGCGACCGAGCAAGAGTTCGAAGATGACGTTATCGAGCAGCAGGTGGTGTCCATTGCGGATGGGTCAATTGCCAAAGGCGATCAAGAAATCGAGTGCTTCGGTTTCAATGAGCAGTCGTCAGCATTTGGAACCGGGGGCGCGGAGATTCTGAAAGTCAGCTTTACCAATGAGTCCGGCCGTCCCTTGATCGCCAGTGAGGGCGGCGCGCAGGTGGTAGTCAGGGTCCTGGCGAGAGCTAATCATGACATCGATCTTCCGATCTTGGGGTTCACGATAAAGGACCGTTTGGGTCAACCGTTGATCGGTGGCAACACCTATCACTCGTACAAGAAATCTCCCGTAAGAGTGGAGGCAGGCAAACGTATTGAAGCTGCCTTTCACTTCAAGTTACCTATTTTGGCCATCGGGGATTACTCGATTGTTGCGGCTATTGCCAATGGAACCTTGCAGGAGCACGTACAGTTACATTGGATGCATGATGCTGTTCTGTTTAAAGTAGCTGCTTCAAGCATTGACGGTGTGATTGTTGGAGCACCGTTGGACAAAATAATACTTACTTCCAGGGTTTAGCACTGCTATGACACAACAACAGATGGGGCGATTGGCTTGGGCAGACTCATGTCGCCTGATTGCGATGCTAGGGGTTATTATCATTCATGTTTCAGCGCCGATATTCTATAACTATAGAAACATAGGCCTTGGGGACTTTCTAACCGCCAACGATCTTGACTCCATTGCGCGAGTGGCGGTCCCGTTGTTTGCGATGCTTTCTGGCGCACTTCTCTTGGGGAGAGAGACGTCTGGTGCTTTTAGAGGCGTAGCGTCCCGGATCATGAAAGTCGCAGTGCCTCTGGCGTTTTGGAGCGTTCTGCACGTTTTCTGGATTTGCTACTGGCAGGGGCTGCCGTTGAGCATACCATCGGCGCTGCTACAGGCCTTTAACGGCCCGGTTATGTATCACCTGTGGTTCGTTTATATGATCATAGGGATCTATATCGTTTTGCCCATTCTCCAGCCTCTTTCGGCAGCGATCCTTTCCAGTAAGCATTTTGCCGCTTACTTCTTCGGGATCTGGTTTCTGGCGAATGCGGTAAGGATTTATGATCATGAGCCGATACTCAACCACCTGGTACTAACTGACTTCTTGCACTGGCCAGGTTATTTCCTGCTCGGCTACTACCTGGCGCACGCCGAGGCGGTTAAGAAGCTGTCCTCGTGGTATAGCGGCATTGTTTTTGTCCTGGCAAGCGTCACGACATTTTTAGTCAGCTGGTACTTGAACTCCAAATCACCGACGCCGGTTGAAACCGCGCTGGAATATTTCAGCCCTAATGTCATGATTGCGGCGGTTGCGGCCTTCATGCTAATTGGGAAAATCCGCCTTTCGCCTGAGCTTGCAAAGCCTGTGGCGTTTTTGTCGGGCCTTGTGTTCCCTGTGTACTTTATGCATCTGCTGGTCATTGAACTTATCAAGGGCGGCATGTTTGGCTTTACCTTATCGCTGTCAACAATGTCAGCCTTCGCCAGCATCATCAGTTTATCGCTCAGTGCATTTATAGTTAGTTTGATTATCGCCGCGTTGAGCCGTCTGGTTCCTTATTCGTCCAGGCTGGTTGGTTAACAAAAAACAAAAAATGTACTGAAGCAGCATTTTTAGGAAAAGGGGAAATATATGAGCATTGAGACTAATCCAGCACCACACGAAGACGTGACGGCCGGCGTACCCACGCGAAAAGAAGATCCTATCGATTTGACCATCGTTATTCCCTGCCTGAATGAGGCAGAAAATATCGTTGGGATTCTCGACAGCGTCAAAGAAGCGGTAAGCGGCAAGGAATTCACCACCGAAATTATCGTCGTTGATGACAAAAGCGATGATGAGACCTATAGCCTGGCCTCTGCATGGAGCGAACAAAACCGAGATCACTTGCCTGTTCGCGTTATCAGCCGCTCTCTTCATCGTCGCGGCTACGGGGCAGTCGTTCGATATGGTGCCGCTCACGGGATTGGCCGTTACTGCATTTTCGTCTCAGCCGATGCGGTAGATCCTATCCACCTGATTCCAGCACTTTATGAAGAGATGGAAAAAGGTGCTATTTTGGCCCAGTGCTCTCGTTATATTCAATCGGGCGATGATGGTACCATTCCGTTTAAATATAAGTTTTTCCAGTTTTTCTTCCGTATCGGCGTCAAGCTGGCACTGGGTCAGTATATTCCTGACTCGACTTACGCCTTCAAGATGTTTCGTAGAAGAGAAACTCTGGGGGTCGGCCTGAGCCAAAACAGATTCAGCATCAGCCCGGAAATCACCTTTAAGTCGATCTTGATGGGTGGCGAAGTAAAATACATCGCGGGTGCACAAGGTGTCCGTGAGCGGGGCGTTTCAAAGTTTATCTTTCATAAAGAGGGGCTGGGTTTTGGTTATTGCCTGATTCGTGCGTTTTTACACAAAACTAAGTTGGTCTATTGGTTCTAATTTTCTTTAACAAGTATTTTTGGAACTGCCGTGTCTAACTTATTTTGTGATCAAGCGTCACGATCGTATCCGAAGCGGCCTCTGTTAGAAGCCTGTCTGGTCGCTTTGCTGCTCATCGTGGCCGCTTTCCCTGATGTCCTGTTCAATGGTGCTAGTCTGCGTCTGACGGATCAATTGACAGGTGCCATGACGGGGCTACAGCAAAGGTCGGTCTACCCCATTCCAATGGGTACGGAGTGGTGGGGGGGCTACAACGATAACGGCGGGGCGACTTATCAGGCTGACCCTATGATCCAGTTTATGGCGCACACCCTGAGAAGCGGTGAGTCGCCTTACTGGAACCCTTATTCCGCCGCCGGTGCGTTGGGCCCTGAGGCGCTTGTTGATCAGAAGTTCTCTGCGTTGACGGTCGTAAGTGCGTTATTCGGCGGCAGCTCTCTCAGCTTCAATATTACGATTATGATCGCCCTGTATTTTGGGGTGTTCTTCATCTATCGCACCGTCCGGGAAGTGTTTGGGCTTTCGTCTATCGCTGCTGCGAGCGCCGCGACGTTCTACTTGCTCAATGGTTATATCACGGCGAACCTTGGTTCAAACGTTACTCAAAGCTACCTCTATATCCCAGTTTGTCTGTACACCGCGTTGATCCTGATTGATCGTCTCTCGGTATTGACTTGGAGTATGGCGGTACTGGCGTTTGCGTTGTTCTTTTCATGCACGTTCATGCCGACCACTATCACTGGGTTGCTGGCGATAGGGCTAATAGTTGCTGGCTGCCTGGTAGCGTCCATCAATACGGGTAAGTATTCGATCAAGCAGGGCTTTTTTGTTCTGGCTGTTCTGGCGACAAGCGTGTTGGCGTCAGGCCTGTTGCTGGCACCGTTGTACTTTCCCTTCCTGGAAAACTTGAAAAGTCTTGGGACGCTGGACGATTACTCGAAAAGGATATTCTGGAGTCTGCGTTTCCCCAATGCATTGGCGTCCTTTTATACCCCGAGTCATCTGTTTGAATCGTATAACGCCATGGAGCCAGCAGCGGTCTCCTGGGGCGACGTCGGCTCCATTACCGGCAATAGCGTTTTTCACAGTGGGGTCGTTGCCATCGCCTTGGCCAGTTGTGCATTTTCGCCACGCCTGAAGCACTTCAAGTGGCTGGTATCGCTCTGCGCGCTGGGCGGCTTGTTTATCGTGGTGCGTCTGTTTGATCCGGTATGGATTCACTGGTTATTTTCATATTTACCTATCGTTGGGAATATCGGAAGCCAGTATTGGTGGCCTGTGATCATGCTAGCCATGGTGGTGCTGGTGGGTTTTGGCATCAATAACTTACAGCAGCGCGATTTCTATCTGCTGCCGTATATAATGTTTATGGCGATTCTCGTTGCATCCCTGGTCTATCTGTTCAATCTATTTGGGCTCCACGCGCCTGCGTTGGAGTATAAAATAGGTTCCTTGTGTTTCATCGCTGCCACGGTCATGTTGACGAGTATCGTTGTACTAGCTCTAAAATATGTGTCGCGCACGGCCGAGTGTTCGAGTGCAGTGCTTCTGGTGGTGCTGGTTACTTTGTTTATTGAGCTGTTGGGATGGGGAAAAATGAGTCGCTTTGAAAGAAGCGATGTATTTGAAAAAATGCCAGTCGCCATACAGTTTGTAAAAGATAATATCGGTCACTACCGAACCTTAAACTTTGGTCAAGGTGGTCTGGATCCTGAGCTAGGCTCTGCTTATCAGATTCAAGAAGTGTCGACCATGAACCAAGGTAGCCTGCCGGCATTCAATGACTTCTTCTATTCAACCTTCAACTTGGCTGCCTCTCAGCGGGTTGGGTATGACGCTATCTCTGCACCGCGAGGAACTTTTCCAAATTTCATCTTGATTCAAGACCAGCCGAATGCAAACTCCATCAATTGGGAGGCTGTCGACTTGTTAGGAGTTAAATATGTACTGTTGCCTGTAGCTTATGCGGCGTACAAGGAAGAGTTGAAGCGTGTGGGGTTCGTCGAGGCTTACGTAAGTCTAAGCACGGTTGTCATGGAAAACGCCAAGGTGCTGCCGAGGGCTTTTTCGGTCAGCATGGCGGAGCGACCGAATAATACCAGCGCGAAGCTGCCACCCGGCTTCAGGAATACGTTGGTGCCAGCGTCCATAGAGACTTACCGCAATGGCGAAGTGGTACTCAGTGGTGATGTGACTGAAGAGTCATTGGTCTTCCTTTCGGATAACTGGCACTCCAACTGGAGCGCGCTGTTGAATGGCCAGAAAGCGCCGATCATCAGGGTCGAAAACACATTCCGTGGCATCATTGTTCCTCCCGGCCATTACACGATCACGATGGAGTACCAACCCAAAAGCTTGTCATGGGCACTGGGGTGCTCATTGTTGATCCTATTGTTGTTAATTTTACTGGGGATACGCAGTAAGCGGACTGATGAGTTACTCCGTCAGCGCTTGGCCGCTTTTCGCTGACGAAGCGTGTATTAGGCTGGAATGGAAGCCAGCCTATGAATGCTATTCTGTTTTTCGACGAAGGGATGCACGATGGCGGGTAAGATGGCATTAGGATCGCGAATGGACGGCATTGATAGCTTCGGCGCATGATATGAGCTTAAAACAACGATCCAAAACGCATTTCAAAAAAACAGGCTAAAGAGTAGGTGATTATGCGTTATATAAAAAAGAGCCACGTTTTTTTGATTATAAAACTGTTACTTGCGTGCGCGTTAGTCGTGGCGCTTCTGAACAGTGGTCAGTTGGACTTTGGTTCAATAACCGTTGTGTTCGATCACATTGATCTTGTTGTTCCTGCCTTGATTTGCCTATTTTTAGGGATTTTGATTAGTGGCTTTCGCTGGTGGCTATTGCTTAAGGCGACGCGGAATATAATTCCACTGAGTACGGTGCTTAATCTGCAGTTGATGGGGAGCTTTTTTTCCACATGGCTACCCGGGGCGGCGGGCGGTGACGCAGTTAAGGGTGTACAGATCTTTCGGCTATTGGAAAGTGGCCGGTCGACAGCACTTATTTCAATCGTCACAGACCGAGTGTTTGCGATGTTGGGCTTGGTGTCTGTCGCAATGCTGGTTTCAATTTTTCTACCGGCTGCCGTGTCTCCTGATTCAGAGTTTCATCAATATATCGGTTTACTTAGAGTTTTGGTATTACTGTCCTTTGTGGGCTTGATACTGCTAGTCTTGGGTGTTTTCGTTGCGTTGAGGTTCTCCCTTATTGAACGGTTACCGATAAAAATTCGACATCATCTTCAGCCGTTCGGGTTGACGCTGCTCATGTATTTCCGTGCCTGGCCAACGTTGCTACTTTGTTGGGTCGCCTCATTGGCTGCGACGGGCATTGTGATTATTGGAATGGTGATAATAGCGTCAATGTTCCCGTTCGCCGCGAATGCGGAAGTGACTGCCATTGCAGGGGTGTTCGGGAACTTATTCTCGGTTATTCCTATAACGCCGGGTGGTTTGGGTGTCGGTGAGTCTGTGTTTTCTAAGGTGTGCGTCGAGTTAGCTAATAGGGTTGCTCCATTTGCGACGATTTACTTCTGTTTTCGCGTAGGCATGCTGGTGGTCAATATTCCTGGAATGGTTGCGACTTTGCTTTACAGCACAAAGAAACATCGTGAAAAAACACAAAATTTGAGTGCTGAAAAACTCGCGTAGGAGTTTATGATGCTTTCGATTCCTGAGATGGAGTTACCGGTTGATGATTTTTCGCCGTTGGTGACAATCGTTATTCCGGTTTTCAACGGGTCGGCTTTTTTAGGCGGAGCGATAGAGAGTGCGCTGGGGCAAACATACTCGAAGATAGAGGTCATTGTTGTAAACGACGGTAGTGATGATGAAGGTGCGACTGAGCGTGTCGCCCTTTCGTTTGGTGATCGCATCCGTTACTTAAAAAAGAGAAATGGTGGTGTCGCATCAGCATTGAACTTTGCGATACGTGAAATGACAGGAGAGTATTTTTCCTGGTTAAGCCATGATGACCTTTACAACTCTGAAAAAATCACCCAGCAAATCAGTTTTTTGAGCAGATATGAAACTGCTCGAACCGTTATCTATTCTGACTATTCAATTTTTACCGACGAGGCGAAAACAGATGATATTTCCGTTTTTATGCCAGGGGTGCCGCCTGAGTACTTTCGCTATTGGCTGACCGCGCGTAGCGCCTTGCATGGCTGCAGTTTGCTGATACCACGAGGTGTTTTTGCGGAAGTTGGAATGTTCAGCGAGGGCTTACGCACGACGCAGGATTATGATTTATGGTTTCGTGCGGCAGAACATTATGCATTTATTCATATGCCCTCCGTTCTTATTCGTGCTCGTAGCCACGCTGGCCAGGATACGCGTAGCAAAGTCGAACTGGCCTTTAAGGAGTCGAGTGATTTATACCTGGCTTTTGTGAAGAAACTTTCATATTTGGAGGTGCCTGGGGAGTCTTCAAATGAAGTGGGTAGCAGTTATTTGATGTTGGCCTCACGCTTGTGGGGGCGTGGATTTATAGACGCGGGACAGCATTGTGCGGGTGTGGCCAAGCGTTACGGCGTTTCCTCTCTTCGCATACTTACAGTAACCTGCCATGCTGGCTGCGCCTATTTTCTAAGGCAAACCATACTGAGATTATTGTCCTCGCGCACGAAGCAGAGAGTGCGCCGTGCCTATAGTCGTCTGCGCGGAATCCAGAGAGGTTTTAAGGTTCTTTGAACACGCCAAGAAAACTATTTTTACATGCGCCTGGTATTCATGTCGGTGGTGGGTTAACACTTCTCCAAGCGCTTTATTCTGCGGCGGATAGTTGCGTGGATTTCGAGCAACTGGATACTCGAGCTGCACACCTGATACCCCCGTCATCCGCTGAGCGACACTTAATCCGGCCCTCGCTTTTTTCCAGGCTTGCTGCCGAGTTCAGGCTTCAGCAGCGTGTCGCCAAAGGCGATGTGGTGCTTTGTTTCAACGGCTTGGTTCCATTATTTCGCTGCCAAGGCGAGATAACGGTTTTCCTGCAGAACAGACTGCTGATTTCCACCGCTCGCCTGCATAATTATTCGTTGAGAGCCCGGCTACGCCTAACGGTGGAACGTTTTTTGATTAAAAACCTGGCGCACCGGGTCAATAAATTTATCGTGCAAAGCCCTTCGATGGCGGAACAAACCCGCGCGCATTTGGGGCCTAATGCCAACATTGTGATTTGTCCCTATATTGCGAACTCCAGGCGCTCTGCTGTTGTCACTGATAGAGAGCGCCGCTTTGATTTTGTTTATGTTGCTAGCGCAGATCCTCATAAAAATCATCAAGCGCTATTGCGCGGGTGGTCACAGTTGGCAGAGCAGGGCATACGCCCCAGTCTGGCCCTGACCCTCTCCCTGGATTCACCCTTAGCTGCGCAGCTTTCAGACTTGAAAGAGCGCTGGGGGTTAAACGTCAGTAACCTCGGCCCACTAACACCAACAGAGGTTGGCAGTCTTTACGCTCAAGCAAGGGCTTTGATCTACCCCTCTTTTACCGAGTCATTGGGTTTGCCTCTGATCGAGGCTTCTCGAGCGGGCCTGCCCATCATCGCCGCTGAGCTTGACTACGTCAGAGATATTGTTGACCCTGTGGAGACTTTTGATCCTCACTCACCCACGTCTATCGCGCGTGCTGTCAAACGTCATCTTGGTATTGTAAGTTCGCCTCAAGCCATATTTGGTCCAGAGGTATTTTTAAGAGAAGTATTACAATGAAAGTTTTAGTGTGGACGCAATATTTTTGGCCGGAAAATTTTCATATCAATCATGTGGTAGAAGAACTGCGGGCTCAGGGCGTAGACGTTACCGTTCTGACCGGTAAGCCAAACTACCCCGAAGGAAAAATCTTTCCCGGATATCGCGCGATGGGGATTCACACTGAACACCATGAGGGTGTAGAAATCATCAGGTTGCCTTTGCGCGCTCGAGGTAAGAATTCGGGAAAGGGCATGGCGCTGAATTATCTGTCATTTAT
Organism: Pseudomonas sp. D47; assembly: GCF_045447305.1. Lineage (NCBI taxonomy): Bacteria > Pseudomonadati > Pseudomonadota > Gammaproteobacteria > Pseudomonadales > Pseudomonadaceae > Pseudomonas > Pseudomonas sp. D47. Next base: position 127,451 of record NZ_JBJGXU010000003.1, read on the forward strand.
AGTATCGGGCTACCTGTTCGCCCCCTGGGTGTTACGCGGGAAAAAGTTTGATGTGGTTTTTGTCTATGCTCCATCGCCTTTGCTTCAAGCACTTCCGGCTGTATATGTTTCATTCATCAAACGTGCCGCGCTGGCAGTTTGGGTGCAGGATATTTGGCCTGAGACCTTACTTGCTACAGGGTTTGTTAAGAGCAAAGTGATTCTAAAGCTGGTCGAGTATTTTGTACGCTATATCTACAGGTTTTCTGATTCCATTCTCATTCAGTCAGAGGGGTTTCGCTCATCGGTACAAAGACTCACGAAAAAGTGGAGCAAGATCAGGCTACTGCCTAATTCATCTAAAGAATTATCCCGTGCAGCGCCCCCTGTGTCCTCTAAGTTACACGAGATTTTCCGTCATTTTTCGGTAGTGTTTGCGGGTAATCTAGGTTCTGCTCAGTCATGTACCACTATCGTCGAAGCCGCTTATCTTTTACGTGAGCACGAGGGTATTAAGTTTTTTATCGTTGGAAGTGGTAGTGCGGAAGATTCTGTTGTTCAAAAAATTCAAGACCTGGGTGTTACAAACGTAGAGTTGTTGGGGCGTATATCCCCTGAGGAAGTCTCTGATATCTATACGGTCTCGTCGGTGTTGCTGGTAACGCTGAAAGGTGATGCTGTCCTTTCCGCGACGATTCCAAGTAAGGTCCAGGGTTATCTGGCAGCTGGCAAGCCTATTATTGCCAGCTGTAACGGGGAAACGGCGCAGGTTATTATGGATGCACAGGCGGGTTTAAACTCCCCGGCGGAAGATTCCGGGCGTCTTGCGGATGCCGTTCTGGAGCTATACAACAGTGCCCCATCGCGTCTTGAGGCAATGGGGAAGTGTGGACGGGAGTTCTTCCTGAAGCACTATCACCTGCCGGCAAGGACCGCTGAGCTGATAGAGCATTTTCAAGATTTGAAGCGTTCTTCAGCTAAGCATCGGGTAGGTGAATAAGACAACGTGGATCAGATTTAAACCAAAGTGGGTAGCAATTGCCGCACCCAGGCCCCCAAAGCGATAAGCAAGGCCATAGCCGGTGCCCGCAATGCTCGCCAGAAGTGTCCACTGCCAGCCTGCGCCAATGTGCATAAAGCCGAACAAAAGCGAGGCCAGCAGCAGCGCGAGGCTCTCCCCGTAGGGCAGGTGTTTGAAGCGTTGGCTCATACCTCCCTGGATATAGCCACGAAACAGCGCTTCCTCCACCAGTGTCACAAGCAGCAGGTTGTTCAGTACCCACAGCCACACCTGTTCCGGCCATTTGGGTGCCCAACTGATAATCCCCAGTAACGCTGCGCCACCTAGCACTGCAATCGCCGTCAGGGTCAAGGCCAACGTAGCAACGCAAATCGTCACACGCAGCGAACGCCGGGCCACAATCCACGGGCAGGCCAGCAAGAGCCAAAAGCCTATCAGCGGTTTATCCTGGTTCAGGTACATCGAGAACGGCACTGCGTCAGGCGTGAGGCGCTGCGGAGCTATCCCGCGCCCGTTGTAGAAACCCGGCAGCCAGTGCATCGCCAGGCCCAGGGCCAGTACGATGAACAGCCCGTGACCGACGTAACGCGCCCAAGGTGTACGTTGCTGGCGCACGGCGTATCCGGCGATCAGCAGCAGGGCGACCGACACCGCCGCCAGCGCGCCGAGTTGCCCATAGGTCAAGGCCAGTACATAGCCAATGGAGAGAAGCGCCAGGTACAGCCAGGGTAGAGCGAGCATGTGAAATCCTTGGATAAAAACTGGTCGGCATTATAACGACCGTGTCTTTGTCTCAAAGTAAAAACTCCTCCGCGCGAATTGAGTCGATTGCAAAACCGGTCGACGGCTGGTTATAGTCATCGCCTCTACATCCCTTCACACAAGATCAGCCCATGCCAGCTTCCCAATGCATAGCGGTAGTCGATTCAGCGGTCAACGCTGTGGTCGTGCCGTGTGGGAATCAGCAGCCTGCGCAGATCGGTCAATACCCCCCACCTGTCAGTAGCACGCCGGTGTACGCAGTCGTATCACCGCCGGGTGTTGGCATTCCGGGCTGATCAGCGAATAGCTGTTCCCCTGTGCCCGCCTGAAAAACCTACTGAGTTTCAGCCTTGGCTGAATTGGCTTTTTTGCCTGATTACAGGTGGTATCCATGTCTGTTTTTTCGAAACAATCCGTGGCCGCGGCGGCCTCGACGAGCCTGTTTGTCTTGCTGTGGAGCAGCGGGGCGATTTTCTCCAAATTGGGCTTGGCCCATGCTTCGCCCTTCGCCTTTCTGTTGATTCGTTTTGCTATTGCCCTGGCGGGCCTAGTGATCCTGGTGCCGATCCTGAAGTTGAAACTGCCACGTCCCGGCAAGCCCATGTTCTATGCGGCGGCGACCGGGTTGGTGTTGTTGGGGGCGTATCAGATTTTCTATCTGCTGGCCCTGGACCGGAAAGTGACTCCCGGTGTGATGGCAACCATCATGGGCGTGCAGCCGATCCTCACGGTGGTGCTGATGGAGCGCCAGCGCTCCTGGCGCCGGATGTTCGGCCTGGGGCTCGGGTTGGCGGGGTTGATCATGGTGGTCTACCAAGGCATTGGCCTGGCGGGGATGTCCCTTGCGGGGATGCTGTTTGGGCTGCTGGCGCTGGTGAGCATGACCTTCGGTTCCATCATGCAGAAGCGCATCACCGACAATCCTTTGGGTACGCTGCCGGTGCAGTACCTGGCTGGGTTGCTGCTGTGCTCGGTATTTGTACCGTTCCAACCCTTTCACTTTGAGCACAGTGCCGGCTTTTACCTGCCGGTGCTGTGGATGGGGCTGGTGGTGTCATTGCTGGCGACGTTGCTGCTGTACCGCCTGATCGCCCGAGGCAATCTGGTGAATGTCACCAGTTTGTTTTACCTGGTGCCAGCGGTGACGGCCGTGATGGACTATCTGATCTTTGGCAATCGGCTCGCGGTATTGAGTGTGCTGGGGATGGTTTTGATCATCATCGGTTTGGCGTTTGTTTTCCGTAAACACTAGAAGGTGAGCACCAAGGGGGCGGTAGATCGCACGCCGAAACGCCCCCTTGGTCATCAGAGGGTCATGTTGTACCTGTAGGGCAATGCTGTAATAATTCCGGCCTTTAGAATGTAAGTTATTATTTTATATGGGGTAATCGGTACGTCTGCAGGAGGCGGTGGGCTGAGCAATGCTGCTGGCTTCGGTCGAGGGTTTCTCTCTAGTGACAAAGTCGTGGTTGCAGGCCGTATTTGTTTAAAATCCGTCTCTATACTGTCGTCGTACTCAATGTGGCGGTTTCGTTGGTGCAACGCCTAATTTCCCCCCGTTTCGCCGACCTCTTCGCGTTTCAAGCGCGCTCATTCAGCGTGTTGCTTGCCTGTTAATTGGCGAGGCGGTTTTATCAGACGAGTGCTAGGGTTTCGGTTGGCCGGTGTGAATCGGCAGACGTTGATGGGAAACTTCGGGCCCATCCTTGCGACATCACTGAAAAGATTTAACTCAATGACTATCTTAGTAACCGGCGGTGCAGGCTTTATCGGTGCAAACGTGGCATTGGGCCGGGTAGCGAAGCACTACTCCGAGCGTTCGGTATGAGAATCTTGCTGCTTGGCAAAAATGGCCAAGTAGGCTGGGAACTCCAACGTAGTCTGGCCCCTTTGGGTCAAGTTCTGGCGTTGGACTCCAAAAGCCGGGACTACTGCGGTGACTTGAACGATCTGCAAGGGTTGGCAGCTACCGTGCAGCGGTTTGCGCCTGAGGTCATCGTCAACGCAGCGGCTTACACCGCCGTCGACAAGGCCGAAAATGCGCCGGATCAGGCGCTGCGCGTGAATGCTGAAGCCCCCGCGGTGCTGGCGACAGAAGCCCGAAAGCTGAATGCCTTGCTGGTGCATTACTCCACGGACTATGTGTTTGACGGCCAGGGTGATACGCCGTGGCAGGAAAGCGACCCAGTGGGCCCGCTGAGTGTCTATGGCGCGACCAAACTGCAAGGTGAGCAGGCGATCCAGGCTTCCGGTTGCGCGCACCTGATCTTGCGCACCAGTTGGGTGTATGCGGCGCGCGGTAATAACTTCGCCAAGACCATGCTGCGCCTGGCAGCAGAACGTGACAGCCTGAATGTGATCGACGACCAATTCGGCGCCCCCACCGGGGCGGACCTGCTGGCGGACGTCACCGCACATGCTATCCGTGCGATACGTTTGAACCCTCAATTGCAAGGCATCTACCATCTTGCGGCAGCCGGTGAGACCACTTGGCACCGCTATGCCTGCTTCGTGCTCGAACAGGCGCAGGCGGCAGGCGTGGTGCTCAAAGTCCCTTCGGCATCCGTCGGCGCGATAACCACGGCCGCTTATCCCACGCCTGCCAAACGTCCTGGCAACTCTCGACTCAATACTCAAAAACTGCAGAATGCCTTCTCGCTGCGCTTGCCTGAATGGCAGGACGGTGTGGCACGGATGCTTAAAGAAATTCTAGAGAAATGACTATGCTAAAACGCAAAGGAATTATTTTGGCCGGCGGTTCGGGCACGCGCCTGCACCCTGCAACCTTGGCTATTTCCAAACAGTTGCTACCGGTTTACGACAAGCCGATGATCTACTACCCGCTGACCACGTTGATGCTGGCGGGTATTCGCGACATTTTGATCATTTCCACGCCACAGGACACCCCGCGTTTCGAGCAACTTTTGGGCGATGGCAGCAACTGGGGTTTGAACATTTCCTACGCTGTACAGGCATCTCCGGATGGCCTTGCGCAGGCGTTCATCATCGGTGAGGACTTCATCGGTAATGACCTATCTGCACTGGTGCTGGGTGACAACATCTATCACGGTCATGATTTTAATGAGCTGCTCAAGAGTGCAATGCTGCGTCAGGACGGCGCCAGTGTCTTCGCGTATCACGTGACCGATCCGGAGCGCTATGGCGTTGTAGAATTCGATACCCAGGGCAAAGCGATCAGCCTGGAAGAGAAGCCGCTGCAACCCAAGTCAAACTACGCGGTTACCGGTCTGTATTTCTACGACCAGGACGTGGTTGAAATGGCTAAAAGCATCAAGCCATCGCCGCGTGGCGAACTCGAGATTACCGACCTCAACCGTCTCTACATGGAGCGGGGCAAGTTGTCGGTTGAGATCATGGGGCGTGGCTACGCATGGCTGGATACAGGCACGCATGACTCACTGCTACAGGCCAGCCACTTCATTGCAACGCTTGAGCATCGTCAGGGGCTTAAAGTGGCCTGCCCTGAAGAAATTGCGTTTCGCCAGAAGTGGATTGACGCCGAACAGTTGGAGAAACTTGCGGTGCCGCTTTCCAAGAATGGCTATGGCCAATATCTCAAGCGTTTGCTGAGTGACAAGGTTTTTTGATGGCCTGAGTGGAACGCGGCATCCCCAGTTGTTGCCTTAAGGTCGAGCCGTGGCGCCGCCAAGCTGGCCCGATAACATGTTGGAGACACCGTAAAGATGAGAGCCACTTCCCTCGTTATCCCGGACGTTATTCTGTTTGAACCGAAAGTATTCGGGGACGAGCGCGGGTTTTTCTACGAAAGTTTCAATCAGAAGGTTTTCGAGGAGGCTGTCGGAAAACCTGTCCATTTCGTACAGGATAACCACTCAAAATCTGCAAAAGGCGTGCTGCGCGGCCTGCATTATCAGATCAAGCAGGCCCAAGGAAAGCTAGTGCGTGTGATACGCGGAGAAGTCTTTGACGTGGCAGTGGACCTGCGTAAAAGCTCGCCCACATTCGGCCAGTGGGCGGGCACCTACCTCAGCGAGAGCAACCGAGCCCAGCTTTGGATACCCGAGGGGTTCGCTCACGGCTTCGTAGTGCTGTCTGAAAGTGCTGAGTTTTTGTACAAAACCACCGATTACTGGGCGCCAGAGCATGAGCGCAGTCTTGCGTGGAATGACGCCGACGTGGCTATCGATTGGCCGATTTCCGAGCCGCCTACGCTGTCGGCCAAAGATACCAATGCCACCCGTTTTGCTGATGCTGAAACCTTCGCCTAGTTGACCTTCCTGTCAGGCACTTCAGCGTGCCCACACCTGTCCTAGTGTGGGCACGATCTCCTACAACGCTTTAGCCAATTTCCCAGGCCGCAACACCAACCACAACGCCCCCGCAATCAACACCCCGCCATACACATGCGCCATCGACAACGGCTCATCCAACAGCAACGCCCCCCACAGCACCCCAAACGGCGGAATCATAAACGTCACCGTCATCGACTTCACCGGCCCAATCGACGACAGCAAGCGGAAGTACAGGATGTAGGCAAACGCCGTACACACCAATCCCAATCCCAGCAAAGACGCCCACACCTGCCAGCCACCCCAGCTCGCTGGCGGATGGCTGATGGCGCTATAGGCGAAGAAGGGCAGCAGAAACAAGGTGGCGCCGAGCATGCTGCCCAGCGCCGCGAGTCGGCTGTCCAGCCCGCCGCGTTGATCCAGCCAACGCCGCGCCAGGAACCCGGCAAAGCCATAGCAGGTGGTCGCCAGCAAGCAGGCCAGCGCGCCCATCAACAGTTGCAGGTCAAACGCCACTGGTCCGGCGCGAGTCAGTACGCCCACGCCGAACAGGCCCAGGCTCACCCCGGCGATTTTCGACGGCGTCAGGCGCTCACTGAAAAACAGCCCGCCGATCAGCACGCCCATCAGCGGCGTGGTGGCGTTGAAGATGGCTGAGTAACCCGCCGGCAGTACTTGGGCTGCCACCGAGTACATGGTCGCGGGGATGCCGGAGTTGATCACGCCCAGCAGCAGTACGGTCTTGAATTTGCCCTGGAAGTCCCAGTTCACGCGCATTGCGGTCAGGATCACCAGCAAACCGGCGGCGGCGATCGACACGCGGAAAAACGCCGTCGGTACGCTGCCGATTTCTGGCGCGATGATGCGCATGAACAGGAAGCTTGCGCCCCAGATGGCAGCCAGCCCCAGTAGGTACAGGGTGTCGACAGGTCTCACGGAATACTCCTACATCAATAAGGCGGCGAGTGTTGCGCAGAGGCCTGTTCGACACAATTGCTAATTACAGGACAAACCGCGTCACCATGCCGTTGAGGTCCACGGCCAGGCGCGAGAGTTCCTGGCTGGCCGCTGAGGTCTGGGTGGCGCCGGCGGCGGTTTGGGTGGACAGGTCGCGGATGTTGACCAGGCTGCGGTCGACGTCACGCGCCACCAGTGCCTGTTGCTCGGCGGCACTGGCGATCACCAGGTTGCGCTCGCTGATCTGCGAGATGGCGGCGGTGATTTTCTCCAGGGCGCTGCCCGCGCTGTTGGCGCGTTGCAGGGTTTGGCCGGCATGTTCGGCGCTGCTGTTGAGGGCGTCGACGGTGTCTTGGGTGCCTTGTTGGATGCCGGTGATCATCTGCTCGATTTCTTCGGTGGAGTCCTGAGTACGTTGCGCCAGCGAACGCACCTCATCGGCCACCACCGCAAACCCACGCCCGGCTTCGCCTGCTCGCGCAGCTTCGATGGCGGCGTTGAGGGCCAACAGGTTGGTTTGCCCGGCGATGCCGCGGATCACTTCCAGTACCTTGCTGATGTCCTGGGCCTGCACCGCCAGGCCTTCGGCTTTGTTCGAGGCGCCGAGCACTTCGTCCACCAGGTTCTGGATCGAGCTGATGGTTTCGCTGATCTGATAGTGGCCGTGCTTGCTGTCTTCGTCGGATGCCTTGGACGCCTCGGCGCTGGACACCGCATTGCCCGCCACTTCGTCCACCGCTGCGCTCATTTCGGTCACGGCAGTCGCGGCTTGTTCGATTTCATCGTTCTGCGCTTGCAGGCCACGGGTGCTCTGTTCCATCACCGAGCTCATCTCTTCGGTGGCGCAGGCCAGTTGCTGCGCTGACTCGCTGATGCCGCGGACAGTGGTCTGCAACTGCGCTTGCATGGTGGCCAGGGCGCTGAGCAATTGCGCCGCTTCGTCGCTGCCGTGCACCTTGATCGGTTGGCTCAAGTCGCCACCGGCGATCGTGCGCGCTACGGCCAGGGCCTGGCCGATGGGGGTTGTGATGCTGCGGGTCAGCAGCCAGGCCAGTAGTAAGGTGGCGATCAACGCGCAAGCGATGATCAGGCCGACCACCCATTGCGCGCGGGAATACATCTGTGCGGCTGAGCTGGCTGCGTCTTCCACGCCTTTTTGATTGAAGGTGATCATGTCCTCCAAGCGCTTGTTGAGGACGCTACCTTGTGGCGCAAGGCGGCTGGTGAGCAGGTCGATGGCGTCTTGCTGCTGATCCTTGTCCACCAGGGCAACCATCTGGCCAACGATCGTGAGGTAGGTGGCTACGTCGCCTTTGAGCTTTTTCAGCAGGTCGGCTTCTGTCTCGCCACTGTTCAGGCCTTCGTGATGGGTCAGCAGCGTTTGCAGCTCGTTGCTCTGGCGGCTGATCAGGTTTTTGCTGTTGTCGCGAATCCGCGACTCGTCGGTGCTCGCCAGGCGCAAGGCTTCCAGGCGAATACTGGCCACAGAGGCTGCGGCGTCGTGGATATTCTCGATGCTCGGCATCCACGATTCCTCGATAACCAGCGCGCTTTCGCGCAACTTGGCCATCTGCCCCAGGCCAAACAATCCGACAACGACCAACATACTGGCCAAAACCGCAAAACTCAGACTGGCACGCAGTCCGATCGGCATATTCCTCAATGACATCTCAATGCTCCTTAGGCGATTAGAACCTGTTCCCGGATCGGTCTTCAGACCTTGTTAGGATGGGAGAGGGCGCGCTGTATATCAAAGTGCCACTAAGGTGGTAATCAGGGTTTCCCCTACGCTGTATCAATTCGGTTGCACATGTTGTGAAAGGTCGGTTTCGCAGGTTTTTTCGGCGTAAAGCGCCAGGCCACGCGGTTGCGGGCCTGTAAGTGATGGCAGTGCGACGTGTTGCTGTGTTTATTGACCGTACGGTCGAATTATGGAATCTGAAAATAAATCTGCGATATGTACAAACTTGTACAAAGTGACCCGAAAAATCCTCCTTCTCCTGCCCCCGTTCACTGGCTAAGCTCAGGGCTTCCAGATGCCCGCTAGAGGTTTCCCGCATGTCGCAATCCGCCCTCGCTATCGCCCGCATGATCCTCGACGGCTTCGACGATTACCGTGAGCACTTCCGCCAGATCACCGACGGCGCCCGTGAACGGTTCGAAAAGGCCCAGTGGCAGCAGGGGCAGGCGGCTTCGGCGGCGCGCATCAACTTGTATGAGGAAAAAGTCGCTGAAGTGACGGCGCGCCTCCAGGCCAGCTTCGATGAGGCTGCGTTGCTGGAGATCGACATGTGGCCGGTGGTCAAGAGCGCCTATATAAGCCTGATTGACCTGCGCTTCGACGATGAACTCTCCGAGACCTGGTACAACTCGATCTTCTGCGGCCTGTTCAGCCATGATTTGATCAGCGACGGCTGCATGTTCATCCACACCACCCGGCCGAGCCTGCGCCGCGCGCGGGCGGCGCAAACCCGCACCTATAAACCAGCCGGCGACCTCGCAGCGATGCTGGCGCAGGTCTTCGCCGATTACGCGTTCAGCGAGCCCTACGCCGACCTGGCGGCCGACCTGCGCCGCCTCGAAACCCAACTGCGCGAGAACCTGCCCGACTGGGTGTGCAAAGACCCGGACCTCAACGTCGAGCTGTTTTCCTCGGTGCTCTACCGCAATAAAGGTGCCTATCTGGTAGGGCGCATCTACACCCGCGACGAACAATGGCCCTTGGTGATTCCGCTGCTGCACCGTGAAGGGCGCGGCATCCAGATCGATGCGCTGATCACTGACGAAGCCGATGTGTCGATCATCTTCTCGTTCACCCGTTCCTATTTCATGGTCGACGTGCCGGTGCCGGCGGAGTTCATTGGCTTTCTCAAGCGCATCCTGCCGGGCAAGCACATCGCTGAGCTCTACACGTCCATCGGCTTCTACAAGCACGGCAAGTCGGAGTTCTACCGCGCGCTAATCAACCACCTGGCGACCACCGATGATCAGTTCATCATGGCGCCCGGCGTACGCGGCATGGTCATGAGCGTGTTCACGCTGCCGGGCTTCAACACGGTGTTCAAGATCATCAAGGACCGTTTTTCGCCGTCGAAAAACGTCAACCGCGCCACGGTGATCGAGAAGTATCGCCTGGTCAAAAGTGTCGACCGCGTAGGGCGCATGGCCGACACCCAGGAGTTCGCCGACTTCCGCTTCCCCTTGAGCAAGTTTGAACCCGAGTGCCTGGCCGAGCTGCTGGAAGTCGCTGCCGGCACCGTCGAAGTGGAAGGTGACACGGTGCTGATCCGCCACTGCTGGACCGAGCGGCGCATGACCCCGCTCAACCTCTACCTCGAGAACGCCAACGACGCTCAGGTGCGCGAAGCCCTGGACGACTACGGCCTGGCCATCAAGCAACTGGCGGCGGCGAATATCTTCCCAGGCGACATGTTGCTGAAGAACTTCGGCGTCACCCGCCACGGCCGCGTGGTGTTCTACGACTATGACGAAATCTGCTTTCTCACCGAGGCCAACTTCCGCCACATCCCCGCACCGCGCACGCCGGAGGATGAAATGGCGTCGGAGCCCTGGTATTCCATCGGCCCGCTGGATGTGTTCCCCGAAGAATTCCCGCCGTTCCTGTTTGCCGACGCCGGCCAGCGCAAGCTGTTCAATGAGCTGCATGGTGAGCTGTACGACGCGAACTACTGGAAAGGCCTGCAGGAAGCGATTCGCGCCGGCAAGGTCATCGACGTGTTCCCGTACCGGCGCAAAGACCGCGATAACGAATGAGGGGCGCGCGCGTTGGCGGTTTTCTGCGACAATCCGCCCCCTGCATAAATAGACGACCCATACGTACCTGATGACTGACCAAGCGCCCGCTATCGACCCACTGCTGAAAAACCTCGATCACGCCATGCTCGCCGACCGCCACCGCTTGCGGCGCCAGTTGCTCGAGCTGCGCAAGAAGCCCGATGAGGAGAAGCTGGCGCAGTGGGTTACGCGCATGCAGGCGTCCTGCGCCCAGGTCACGGCGCGGCGTGCCAGCCTGCCGGTGATCCGCTATGACGACAGCCTGCCGATTGCCGCCAAGCGCGACGAGATCAAAGAAGCGTTGCTCAAGCATCAGGTGCTGATCCTTGCCGGCGAAACCGGCTCGGGTAAAACCACCCAGCTGCCGAAAATCTGCCTGGAAATCGGCCGTGGCCAGTACGGCCTGATCGGCCACACCCAGCCGCGCCGAATTGCCGCGCGCAGCGTCGCCAGCCGCGTCGCCGAAGAACTGGCCACGCCGTTGGGCGCATTGGTCGGCTATCAGGTGCGTTTCGAAGACCAGAGTGATTCCAATACCCTGATCAAGTTGATGACCGACGGCATCCTGCTGGCGGAAACCCAGAACGACCGTTACCTGGAACGCTACGACACGATCATCGTCGACGAAGCCCACGAACGCAGCCTGAACATCGACTTCCTGCTCGGCTACTTGAAAACCCTGCTGCCGCGTCGCCCGGACCTGAAAGTCATCATCACCTCGGCGACCATCGACCTGGAGCGTTTTTCCAAGCACTTCGACGATGCGCCGATTGTCGAGGTCTCGGGCCGCACGTTCCCGGTGGACACGTGGTATCGCCCGCTGACCCTGGAGCAGGACGAGGAGGGCAACCGCGTCGAAGACGACTTGACCGTCGACCAGGCGATCCTCGCCACCCTCGATGAAATCGCCGCTTACGAGCGCAGCGAACGCCGCAGCCCCGGCGATGTGCTGGTGTTCTTGCCGGGTGAGCGCGAGATTCGCGACGCCGCCGAAATGCTGCGCAAGGCCCAGCTCAGGCACACTGAAATTCTGCCGCTGTACGCGCGCCTGTCACCGGCCGAACAGCAGCGTATTTTCCAGTCCCACCCAGGCCGTCGCGTGGTGCTGGCGACCAACGTCGCGGAAACCTCGCTGACCGTGCCGGGCATTCGTTATGTGATCGACAGCGGCACTGCGCGCATCAGCCGCTACAGCTACCGCGCCAAGGTGCAGCGCCTGCCGATCGAGGCGATTTCCCAGGCCAGCGCCAACCAGCGTAAAGGTCGGTGCGGGCGGGTCGAACCGGGCATTTGCATCCGCTTGTACAGCGAAGAAGACTTTATCGGCCGCCCGGAATTTACCGACCCGGAAATCCTGCGCACCAACCTTGCCGCCGTGATCCTGCAGATGCTGCACCTGCGTCTGGGTGAGATCACCGATTTCCCGTTTATCGAACCGCCGGACGGCAAAGCCATCAGCGACGGTTTCAACTTGCTGCAAGAGCTCTCGGCGGTGGACCGCAACAGCCAGCTCACGCCGTTGGGCCGCCAGCTGGCGCGCCTGCCGGTGGACCCGCGCATGGGCCGCATGCTGCTCGAAGCCGCCAAGCTCGGCAGTTTGCAGGAAGTGCTGATCGTCGCCAGCGCGATGTCGATCCAAGACCCGCGCGAGCGCCCGCCCGAGCGTCAGCAGGCAGCCGATCAGGCTCACGCCCAGTGGAAGGATGTGGATTCCGACTTCGCCGGTTTGGTTAACCTATGGCGCGGTTTTGAAGAGCAGCGCCAGGAACTGACGGCCAGCCCGTTGCGTAACTGGTGTCGTAAGAACTTCCTGAATTACTTGCGGCTGCGCGAGTGGCGCGACTCGCATCGCCAGTTGAGCCTGATTTGCCGCGACATGCAGTTGACCGTCAATAAAGAGCCGGCGGACTTTGCCAAGCTGCACAAGGCCGTGTTGTCCGGCCTGCTCAGTCAGATCGGGCAGAAAACCGAAGACGGTGATTACCTTGGCGCGCGGCAGCGGCGCTTCTGGATTCATCCGTCCTCGGGCATCGGCAAAAAGCGCCCGCAATGGCTGATGGCCGCCGAACTGGTGGAAACCACCAAGCTGTATGCGCGCATGGTGGCGAAGATTGATGCCGACTGGATCGAGCCGCTGGCTGGGCACCTGATCAAGAAAAACCATTTCGAACCGCACTGGGAAAAGAAGCGCGGCCAAGTGGTGGCGTTTGAGCAGATCACCCTGTTCGGGTTGATTGTGGTCGGGCGCCGCCCTGTGCATTACGGGCCGATTGACCCGGTGGTGTCCCGCGAGCTGTTTATCCGCGAAGGCTTGGTGCGTGGCGAGATTCAGTCCCGGGCCAAGTGCCTGACGGCCAACCAGCAACTGCTGGAGCAGCTCGACGAACTGGAAGCCAAGGCGCGCCGCCGCGACATCCTGGCGGACGAAGAAACCCTGTACGCCTTCTACGATGCGCGCCTGCCGGCAGAGATCCACCAGACCGCCACGTTCGACAGCTGGTACAAGGTCAACAGCCAGAAAGACCCGCAACTGCTGATCATGCGCGAGGAAGACGTGCTGGCCCGCGAGGCCAGCGAAGTCACCGCCGCGCATTACCCGGACACCTTGCACTTGGGCGATTTGGCCCTGGCCTTGAGTTACCACTTCGAACCCAACCACCCGCGCGACGGCGTGACCCTGCGCGTGCCGGCGCCACTGCTGCCGGCATTGCCGCCGGAGCGCCTGGAATGGCTGGTGCCGGGTGTGATCGAGGCCAAGTGCATCGCGCTGGTGCGCAACCTGCCTAAAGCGTTGCGCAAAAACTTTGTACCGGTGCCGGATTTCATCAAGGCGGCGCTGCAACGCATCGAATTCGGCCAGGGCTCGCTGCCCCAGGCGCTGGGGCGCGAACTGTTGCGCATGACCGGCGCGCGGGTCAGCGATGAAGCCTGGGCGGAAGCGGCGCAGCAGGTGGAAAACCACCTGAAGATGAACCTGGAAGTGGTCGACGGTCAGGGCAAGTTCCTCGGCGAAGGCCGTGACCTGGCCGAGCTGACGGCACGTTTTGCCGAGGCCAGCCAGGCCGCATTGGCCGTACCGCAGACCGCGAAAAGCCAGCAGCCGGTGGAGGCTAAGGTGTTTGCGGCGGTGGCCGAGAAGACCCAGCAAAAGATCGCCGGCCTGTCGATGACGGTCTACCCGGCGCTGGTCGAAGAGAATGGCACGGTCAAGGAAGGGCGGTTCTCGACGGCCGCCGAGGCCGAGTTCCAGCACCGCCGCGCCTTGCAGCGTCTGCTGATGCAGCAATTGGCCGAACCGGCGAAATTCCTGCGCGGCAAATTGCCCGGCCTGACTGAGCTGGGCCTGATGTACCGCGAATTGGGGCGCATCGATGCGCTGGTCGAAGACATTCTGCTAGCCAGCCTGGACACCTGCGTGCTGGAAGGCGAAGCCAGCTTGCCGCGTGACGGTGCGGGTCTGGCCGCTTTGGCCGAACGTAAGCGCGGCAGCTGGACCGAGCACGCCGAACGCCTGGCACGCTTGACCCTGGAAGTACTGAAGCTGTGGCATGGCTTGCAAAAACGCTTCAAAGGTAAGATCGATCTGGCCCAGGCCGTGGCCTTGAATGACATCAAGCAGCAGCTGAGTCATTTGGTGTACCCGGGTTTTGTGCGCGAAACCCCGGCGCAGTGGTTCAAGGAACTGCCGCGTTTCCTCAAGGCCATCGAGTTGCGCCTGGAGAAACTGCCAAGCCAGGTGCAAAAAGATCGGGTGTGGAGCACCGAGCTGAGCGGCCTGTGGGCGCAGTATCAGAACCGCCTGAACAAACATACCCAGGAAGGCAAGCGCGACCCGCAGTTGGAGCTGTATCGCTGGTGGCTGGAGGAATATCGCGTGTCACTGTTTGGCCAGCAATTGGGCACCAAAGTGCCGATTTCTGACAAGCGATTGAGCAAGCAGTGGAGCCTGGTGGAGGCCTGACGTGGTGCTTGGCTCCCCAGACAAACCCCATCCAATGTGGGAGCTGGCTTGCCCGCGATGGCATCACAGTGGTTTGACTGATACACCGCGGTGCCTGCATCGCAGGCAAGCCAGCTCCCACAGGTGTACGGGGTTTATCCGGGAAATGGCGCCAAATCCTTGGGGTTGTGGCAAACTTCGCGGTTATAAATGCCGGGATCGCCGTGAAGGGCTGTTGCAACCACGGTGCGATGGAATAAAGCGTTGCCAGTTTGATGCCCGCTGGACGGAATCGAACGACTTAAAGTTTGGTACGACGGTACCAATATCTTCTGCCTGACAGATTTAGAGGAACGACCGTGCATAACGTCGTCATCAGCGGCACTGGCCTGTACACCCCGGCCAACAGCATTTCCAACGAAGAGCTGGTGCAGTCTTTCAATGCCTATGTGCAGCAGTTCAATACCGATAACGCCGCCGCCATTGAGCGCGGTGACGTGCAGGCACTGACCGAGTCCAGTGCGGCCTTTATTGAAAAGGCGTCGGGCATCAAGAGCCGTTTTGTCATGGACAAAGACGGCATTCTCGACCCGCAGCGCATGGCCCCGCGCCTGCCCGAGCGCAGCAATGATGAATGGTCGGTACTCTGCCAGATGGCCATCGGTGCTGCCGAACAAGCCCTGCAGCGCGCCGGCAAGACCGCCGCCGACATCGATGGCGTGATCGTCGCCTGCTCCAACCTGCAGCGCGCCTACCCGGCCATCGCCATTGAAGTCCAGGAAGCCCTGGGCATCGAAGGTTTCGGTTTTGACATGAACGTGGCCTGCTCGTCGGCGACCTTCGGTATCCAGAACGCCGCCAACAGCATCAAGCTGGGCCAGGCGCGGGCGATCCTGATGGTCAACCCGGAAGTCTGCACCGGCCACCTGAATTTCCGCGACCGTGACAGCCACTTCATCTTCGGTGATGCGGCCACGGCGGTGATTCTTGAGCGCGCTGACCTGGCGACCTCCGAGCACCAGTTCGATGTGGTGAGCACCAAGCTGCTGACCAAGTTCTCCAACACCATCCGCAACAACTTCGGCTTCCTCAACCGCGCGGCGGAAGAGGGCATCGGCGCGCCGGACAAACTGTTCGTGCAGGAAGGCCGCAAGGTATTCCGTGATGTTTGCCCGATGGTTGCCGAACTGATCGGTGTGCACCTGGAAGAAAATCAGTTGAATGTGGCCGATGTGAAGCGCTTCTGGCTGCACCAGGCCAACCTGAGCATGAACCACCTGATCGTGAAAAAACTGCTCGGCCGCGAAGCCTCGGTGGAAGAGGCTCCGGTGATTCTCGACACCTACGCCAACACCAGCTCGGCGGGCTCGGTGATTGCGTTCCACACCTACCAGGACGATCTGCCCAAGGGCTCTGTGGCGGTGCTCAGTTCGTTCGGTGCGGGTTACTCAATCGGCAGCGTAATCCTGCGCAAACGCTAAACGCGGTCAATGTGGGCGCTGGCTTGCCTGCGATAGCATCACCTCGGCGCATCATAACTACCGAGGTGCCTGCATCGCAGGCAAGCCAGCTCCCATAGGAGTCGGTTTGCCACATTGATTGGGTTTGCATTTTGAAATCGAGGTTCTGAATGGCAGTAGCGGACGACGCGCACCTGCTCGAACGGCTGCTCAAGGGCGAGCAGCGGGCTTATAAAGAATTGGTTACCACCTACCAGAGCGCCATGCGCGCGGTGGCCTATGCCATCGTCGGCCAGCGCCACGCCGACGAAGTGGTGCAGGACGCCTGGCTGTCGGTGGTGCGCAACTTGGCCAAGTTCGAAGGGCGCTCCAGCCTCAAGACCTGGCTGCTGACTATCACCGCCAACTCTGCCAAGGGCCGCTATAAACGCAATCGCCGGGAAGTATTGCTCGACGATTTGCCCTCACCCCACGGCACCATTGGCGATGACCGCTTCGTGCCCGACGATGGCCATTGGGCCGTCGCGCCGTACGCCTGGCACCAAGACACCCCGGAAGCCTTGCTGACCGAAGATGAATTGCGCAAATGCCTGGAGCATACGTTGCTGAGTTTGTCGGAGTTGCAAAGCAGCGTGCTGGTGTTGCGTGAACGCCAAGGATTGGAGTTGGAAGAGATCTGTAATCTTCTGACGCTCTCGCTCTCCAATGTTCGTGTGCTGTTGCATCGAGCACGGCTTAAAGTCTTCGCGACGGTGGAGCATTTTGAGGAAACGGGCGAATGTTGACCTGTAAAGAGCAAGTGGCGCGTTCCAGTGATTACCTCGACGGGCAATTGACCTTTCGTGAGCGCCTGCTGGTGCGTCATCACCTGATGTTTTGCCCTAACTGCCGGCGATTTATCCGTCAGATGCGCCTGATGCAGGCGACATTGAAGCTCATGCCGGAGGAACCGGTAAGCGACGCTGATGATTTGGCTACACGGTTGGCAGCCGAGCGGTTGAAGGATCAGTAAAGTCTGCGAAGGGCAGGCTCGCGTGGGGGAGTCGAACGGATGATGGGGATCGAACCACCCACGCAAGGCTGTTAAAAACGACCTCGGGCCGTCCTGGCCCAAGGCTTATTGCATGCACATTTAGAACTTGGCTTCGGCATCCAACTGCAGGGTGTTGGTGTTGGCATCACGCTGCGTGCGGCTGGCGTAGTCAGCCTTGGTCAGGAAGTACGTGGCGCCGAGGGCGAAGTTCTTGTCGATGTCGTAGCTGACCTTCATCTTATGACCGCGCGAACCGGTGGTGCCGTTGGCGAAGTCCGAGTCAGTGAAGGCGCCAACCACAGCGTTACGCTGGATATCGCGGTAGTTGTAGTCGAGGTTGAAGCCAAACACTTTGGACTTGGCACCGATCAACCAGGCCGTGTCCTGGTCGGTCACAGCATCGTTGTTTTTCACGTACTGGCCGTAGAACGCCAGCGGTACCGCCAGGCCACCGATGTCAGCCTGGGCAAACCCTTCATACAGGCGGAATTGGTTGTCGGCCGAGTTGCCGTTAACCGCCAATGCGCAAGGCGTGGTGGTGGTTGTGCAGCGGCTGTCTTTGTCGTTCTGGTAGGCGTAGACACTGCCGCCCAGGGTCATTTTCAGGTTGTCGGTCACCGAGAAACGCGTGCCCAACTGGCCGGACGTCAGGCGCAGGTCGTGGCGAAATTGCACGCCGTCGCCGTCAACGTTGTCCTTGAGGTTGTAGTTACCCAGGCTACCAAACAGCTCCGCGCTGCTACCCAGTGGGTATTTGTAGGTCAGGGCCAGACCTTCCGGGTTGATGTCGCTATCCCAGATCACGTCGCCCATGTTGACCCACGGCTGGAGCATCTTGCCGCCGATCACGTGCAGGTTTTTGATTTGGTCCGGGTGGTAGTCGATGTAGCCGAGGTCCAGCCAGATCGACTTCTTGTCGAAGTAGTTGTCCTGGTCCTGGTTGGTGGAGCGCGCGTCGTCGCTGCTGCCGGTGGCGATACGAATGCCGGTGTCGACTTGCGAGTTGATCTCGGTGTAGGCACCCAGGCGGGCCCGGATGCGCTGACGGTCTTTGTCACGGCCGCCGTTGTTGGATTCGCCCTGGATCTTCACGGTTTCCTGACGGAAGCGTACGTCACCCTTGAACTGGGTCTTGGCAGCCCAGGCCAGCTTCTGGTCGAACACGCTCAAGTCATTGGTTTTTTTCGCGGTGGCCGCGATCTGCTCGTTGGTCTCTTGTTGAGCTTGCCGTGCGATCTGCTTTTCTTTCTGGTCCTTGGCCAATTCCGCTTGCAGTTCGGTGTACTGCGCAGCGGTGATCTGGCCGTTGGCCTTGAGCATGTCGAGCAACTTAGCGTCGACTGCGGCGCTGGCCGGAACGCTCAGGGCCAGCAACAGGCCGCCACACAGGAGCGCCGCAGTTTTAGTGGAAGCAAGACGCATATCAATCTCCGAAAGTGAGGAGGGATGGCAAACCATCCAGGACACAACCGACCGATGACGGACGGAAAATAGCTGCCTGGTAGAACCTGGCGCTCTAAAAACAAGCGTCAGTATCGCGATCACTTATGACGAAAGAGTGGCTAAGTGATGTCATCTAGATGACAAAATATTTAGAAACGGAACTATTGGTTTTAGCCCTTGTCCCGCGATTTGAAGATGTGTAAAGCCCGTCGATAAGCGATACTCGCCAGGCTTTCACGCCCCGAAGTAGTGAGGATGCCGATGCCGTTGCAACGCCTGGATAACCTGTCCGAAATCGCCCCCGAGGTATGGGACGCCCTCGTGCCGCAGGCCCAACCGTTTGTGCGGCATGCGTTCCTGAGCGCGCTGGAAGACAGCGCCAGCCTGGGCCCGCACTCGGGTTGGCAGCCGGAGCATTTGCTGCATTGGGAAGGCGATCGTCTGGTGGCGGCGTTGCCCAGTTATCGCAAATGGCATTCC
This sequence comes from Pseudomonas sp. D47, assembly GCF_045447305.1. NCBI lineage: Bacteria > Pseudomonadati > Pseudomonadota > Gammaproteobacteria > Pseudomonadales > Pseudomonadaceae > Pseudomonas > Pseudomonas sp. D47. Next base: position 146,592 of record NZ_JBJGXU010000003.1, read on the forward strand.
TACGGCGAGTACGTGTTTGATCACGGCTGGGCGGATGCCTGTGAGCGCGCCGGTATCGATTACTACCCCAAGTTGCTGACGGCGGTGCCGTTCAGCCCGGTCAGTGGGCCGCGCTTGCTGGCGAGAACGGTTGAGGACGGTTTCGAGTTGCTGAACAGCTTGCCGGGCTACCTGGAAATCGAAGGGCTCTCCAGCGCTCATATCAATTTCACTGACCCTTTGGCCGATGCGGCGCTGGCGGAGCAAGCGGGCTGGCTGCAGCGCTTGGGCTGCCAGTTTCATTGGCAGAACTGCGGTTATCGCGACTTTCAGGACTTTCTCGACGCCTTGAGCTCACGCAAGCGCAAACAGATGCGCAAAGAGCGCGAACAAGTGGCGGGGCAGGGCATCGAGTTCGAATGGCTGCAAGGCCATGAGCTGAGTGAAGCGCAGTGGGATTTTGTCTACGCCTGCTACGCCAACACCTACGCCGTGCGCCGCCAGTCACCCTACCTGACCCGCACCTTTTTCAGCCTGCTGGCCGAGCGCATGCCCGAGGCGATCCGCGTGGTGCTGGCTAAACAAGGCACACGCCCGGTGGCCATGGCCTTCAGCCTGATCGGTGGCGATAGCTTCTACGGACGTTATTGGGGCTGCCTGGCGGAGTTCGACCGCCTGCATTTCGAAACCTGCTTCTACCAAGGCATGGACTACGCCATCGCCCATGGCCTGCAACGCTTCGACGCCGGCGCCCAGGGCGAGCACAAATTGATTCGTGGGTTTGAGCCGGTGATTACTCGTTCATGGCATTACCTGCGCCATCCAGGGTTAAAGAGTGCCGTAGAGGACTTCCTGGAGCGCGAGCGCGTGGGGATTCTGGCGTATGCCGAAGAGGCGAGGGCAGCCCTGCCTTATCGCCAGGGCTGAACCATCGGTCTGGCGAGCCCACCCAAAAGTGACGAAATCTTTTATGCTGTATGTACAAAAGTACATACAGGATGTGCCATGCTTTTTGAGTGGGATGACTCCAAAAATAAAGCCAATATTGCCAAGCACGGCATCGATTTTAATGACGTTCCAGATATCTTTCGGCATCCAATGCTGGCCTTACGCGATGATCGGGCAGATTATGGCGAAGAGTGTTGGATCAGTATTGGCTGGATAAAACTGTTAATGGGTGTGGTCGTATACACCGAACGGTGTGGTGATGTGATCCGAATCATCTCTGCCCGAAAAGCAACCAAGAAGGAGGCCAAATACTATGACGCAAACATCGAAAACTGATTGGGAGCGCCTGGCCAAGATGAGTGATGAAGAAATCGATACCAGCGATATTCCTGAGCTGGACGCCGAGTTTTTCCGGCGTGCGGAGCTACGTGTGCCGGTGAAGCAGGCGGTTACTATTAGACTGGATGCTGATGTTCTGGAGTGGTTCAAAGGTCAGGGTACTGGCTACCAGACGCGCATAAACCAGCTATTGCGCCAGTACATGCAGGCCCATCAAGGCTGACGACAGCTTATTTAACTCAGCCCTGCCTTATCGGCAGGGCTGAACCCGTTTGCCTCAGGCCGGTTCCTCCTTGCCCAGCCATCGATAGGCCACGCCGCCGATTACCGCGCCAAGGATCGGCGCGAGCCAGAACAGCCATAACTGCTGAAGCGCCCACCCGCCGACGATCAGTGCCGGGCCGGTACTGCGCGCCGGGTTGACCGAAGTGTTGGTCACGGGAATGGAGATCAAGTGGATCAGGGTCAAGGCCAGGCCAATGGCGATGGGCGCCAGGCCCGGCGGGGCACGACGGTCGGTGGCGCCGAGGATGATCAGCACGAACATCGCCGTCATCACCAGTTCACAGACAAACCCTGCTGCCAGTGAGTAACCGCCGGGCGAATGCTCGCCATAGCCATTGGAAGCCAGGCCCGACGCCAGTTCGAACCCCGGTTTGCCGCTGGCAATGAAGTACAACAGCGCAGCGGCGACGGTGCCGCCGATCACCTGCGCGATGATGTAAGCCGGTAACTCCTTGGCTGGAAACCGCCCGCCCACGACCAGCCCCACTGACACTGCCGGGTTGAGATGGCAGCCGCTGATATGCCCGATGGCGAACGCCATGGTCAACACCGTGAGCCCGAATGCCAAGGCTACACCCAGCAGGCCTATCCCGACGGCGGGAAACGCTGCGGCCAACACCGCACTCCCGCAACCGCCCAACACCAGCCAAAACGTACCTAACCCCTCTGTGACTGAACGTTTGAACAAAGACATGCAGCACGTCCTTGATAGATCGCTCTACCCAATCAGTAAACCAGTGATGCTCCCTGCAGATTTACTTCAGCGCCCCTCTGGGCACTGCTTTGATTGAAGCAGGCTTTGTAAGCAAGTCCAGGCCATAAAAAAGCGCCAGGGCCCATGAATAGGGAATCTGGCGCTGATTGAGTGTGGGAGCTGGCTTGCCTGCGATTGCGGTTATTGAGCGACAATGATGTCGACTGATGCACCTTCATCGCAGGCAAGCCAGCTCCCACATTGTTCATCGGTGTACTTTTAATCGATGCCGACAAAACCCCCGGTCTGGTGTTGCCACAACCTTGCATACAACCCTCCATGGGCCAGCAACTCGGCGTGGTTGCCGGTCTCGGCGATTTGCCCTTTCTCCAGCACCACCAATCGGTCCATCCGCGCAATCGTCGACAACCGGTGCGCGATCGCAATCACCGTCTTGCCCTGCATCAGCGTTTCCAGGCTTTCCTGGATCGCCGCTTCCACTTCCGAGTCCAGCGCCGAGGTGGCCTCGTCCATGATCAGGATCGGCGCGTCCTTGAGCAGCACCCGCGCGATGGCGATGCGCTGGCGTTGTCCGCCGGACAGTTTTACCCCGCGCTCACCCACATGGGCATCCAGCCCGGTACGCCCTTCGGCGTCCGACAGCAACGGAATGAACTCATCGGCGCGTGCCTTGCGGATGGCGGCGGTGAGTTCCTCGTCGGTGGCATCCGGCTTGCCGTACAGCAGGTTGTCACGGATCGAACGGTGCAGCAGCGAGGTGTCCTGGGTGATCATGCCGATCTGTGCGCGCAGGCTTTCCTGGGCAACCTCGGCGATGTTCTGGCCATCGATCAGGATGCGTCCGCCTTGCAGGTCATACAGGCGCAACAGCAGGTTGACCAGGGTCGACTTGCCCGCGCCGGACGGGCCGATCAGGCCGATCTTTTCCCCGGCCTTGATGTTCAGGTTCAAGCCGCCAATGATCCCGCTTTTCTTGCCGTAGTGAAAATCCACCTGCTCGAAGCGCACTTCGCCATGCGGCACGTTCAGGCGCGGGGCATTCTCGCGGTCGGTGACCGCCAGCGGCGCAGCGATGGTTTTCAGGCCGTCTTGCACGATGCCGATGTTTTCGAAAATGCCGTTGACCACCCACATGATCCAGCCGGACATGTTGACGATGCGAATCACCAGGCCGGTGGCCAGGGCAATCGCGCCCACGGAGATCAGCGACTGGGTCCACAACCACAACGCCAGGCCGGTGGTGGTGACGATCAGCAGGCCGTTCAAGATGGCAATCGTCACGTCCATGCTGGTCAGCACGCGGGCGGCCAGTTGGGTTTTTTCGGTCTGCTCGATGATCGCTTCCTTGGCGTATTCCTGCTCATTCTGCGTATGGGCGAACAGCTTCAAGGTGGTGATGTTGGTGTAGCCGTCGACGATGCGGCCCATCAGCTTGGAACGCGCTTCGGAGGAGATCACCGAACGTTCTTTCACCCTTGGCACGAAGTAGCGCAGGGCCAGGCTGTAGAAGATGATCCAGGTGATCAGCGGGATCATCAGGCGCCAGTCGGCCTCGGCAAACAAAACCAGGGCGCTGATGGCGTAGATCGACACGTGCCAGATGGCTTCCGCCGTCGCCACCGCCGAGTCACGCAGTGAGTTGCCGGTTTGCATGATGCGCTGGGCGATACGCCCGGCGAAATCGTTCTGGAAGAAATTTAGGCTCTGCTTGAGCACGTAGCTGTGGTTCTGCCAGCGAATCAGGCTGGTCATGCCGGGGTTGATGGTCTGGTGCACCAACAAGTCATGCAGGCCGTTGAAAATTGGGCGCAGCAGCAGGGCCACCACGGCCATCCAGATCAGCTCGGTGCTGTGAATCTGGAAAAAGTTGGCGGGCGGCGTGCCTTGTGCCAGGTCGATGATGCGGCTCAGGTAGCTGAACAACGCCACTTCGATCAACGCACCGATCAGGCCCACCACCAGCAAGGCGGCAAAGCTTGGCCACACCTGGCGCAGGTAGTAGAGGTAGAAGGGCAGGACTTTGTCGGGAGGGGCGTCGCTGGGGGCGGCGCGGAAAATATCGATCAGTTGTTCAAAACGACGATAGAGCATTAGGTTGACGCCCGCCTGGCGGGCTCTCCTGTTCAAATGCGCGCGGTGCCTTGTGGGCGCCGCGCGGGGCTACCTGAAGAACGCCCTGCAGACCTCAGTCGATGCGCTTGGCCGACTTGATCAGAACAGGATCGATAGGCACGTTCTGCATGCCCTGCTTGGTGGTGGTTTGCGAGTTGACGATGACGTCGACCACGTCCATGCCTTTGACTACTTTGGCGAACACGGCATAACCGGCGTCACGGCCTGGGTCGAGGAAAGCATTGTCGGCGACGTTGATGAAGAACTGGCTGGTGGCCGAGTTCGGGTCATTGGTGCGTGCCATCGACAGGGTGCCACGCACGTTATGCAGGCCGTTGCTGGCTTCGTTCTTGATCGGTGCTTCGGTTGGCTTCTGCGACATCTGCGCGTTGAACCCGCCGCCCTGGACCATGAAGCCCGGAATGACGCGGTGGAAAATCGTGTTGGTGTAGAAACCTTTGTCGACATAGGCCAGGAAGTTCTTGGTGCTGATCGGCGCCTTGACCGGGTCCAGTTCGATTTCAATGTCGCCGTTGGTGGTGGTGATCAGTACGTGAGGCGCCTTGACGGGCTCGGCGGCCATCAGGTTGGCAGCGAACAAAACAGAACCGGCAAAGAAGGCGATTTTTTTCAACATAGGTCAGTGATCCTGGGTAGTGGTTTCGACTGTCTTTAGAAAATCGAGCAAGGTAGCGTTAAAGACTTCGGGTTGATCCAAGGGCGTGGCATGGCGGGAATCTTCGATCACCACCAGCCGCGCATCGGGCAGCAGTTTTACATAGTTTTCTTTCTGCGCCACGGGCGTGTAGTCGTGGTCGGCGCTGATGACCAGCGTAGGACAGGTAATCCTGGAAAGTTGTTCCTGCACGCCCCAGCCTACAATCGCGTCGAAGCTGGCGAGATAAGCACGTTTGTCATTTTTTGCCCAGCGTTCTGCCATCTTGCGACGCAGGTCGGCCTGATGCGGTTTGGGGAACAATCGCTCGCCCAACGCCTTGCCGATGCTGGCCAGGCTGAGCAATCGCGCCAGGCTCCAGCGCTTGGCCCACTGCCAATAGTCATCGGCACTGCGCACCTTGACCTCGGGCGCGCTGTTGACGATGCACAGACTCTTGACCAGGTCGGGCTCATCCACCGCCAACTGAAAGGCGATCATGCCGCCCATGGACAAGCCCACCACATGGGCGGGCGGCAGGTTCAGGTGTTCGATCAGGGCCAGCAGGTCGAAGGTGAAGCCCTGGATGCTGTAGCGCTCGCGGGGTTTGTCCGAGCGCCCATGGCCGCGTACATCCACCACGATCAGGCGGTAGTGACGGGCCAGCACCGGGATCTGCAACTCCCAATCCTGGCTACTGGAGCCCAGGCCATGGATCAGGATCAGCGGAATACCGTGGCCGTATTCCTCGTAATGCAGGTTGCAGCCTTCATGGTCGAACCAGGCCATGCATGAACTCCGTTTCAGGCTTGCTCGGGGGCGGCGAAAGGCGCGTCCAAGGGAGCGGTGTCAAAGGTGCGCAGCAATTCCACGAGGATCTGCGTGGCTGGGCCCAGGGGTTTGTCCTTGTTCGCGTACAGGTAGAACGTTGGGTTGCGGCTGCCGCCCTTTTCCAAGGGTAGCTGCTTGAGCAGACCTTCGTTGAGTTCGCGTTCGATCATGTGCCGGGGCAACCAGGCAAAGCCCAGGCCGCTGCTGACGAAGGTCGCGGCGGTGGGCAGGCTGCCGACGGTCCAGCGCTGTTCGGCGCCCAGCCAGCCCACGTCCCGCGGCTGCTGGCGGCCGGAGTCGCGGATCACCACCTGCATCTGGCTTTCCAAGTCCTGGAAGCTCAGCTCGCGGTTGAGGCGATGCAGCGAATGGTCGGGATGGGCCACGGCGATAAACTCCACGTCGCTCATTTCCGTGCCCAGGTAGCCGGGGATGATGAAGCCGCTGATGGCAAGGTCGGCCATGCCATCAATCAACAACTCTTCTACGCCCGACAACACTTCTTCGCGCAGGCGCACGCGGCAACCACGGCTTTGCGGCATAAAGGCGGTGAGGGCACGCACCAGGCGCGCATTCGGGTAGGCGGCGTCCACCACCAGCCGCACTTCGGCTTCCCAGCCCTGTTCCATATGGTGGGCGAGGTCTTCCAGTTGGCTGGCGTTTTTCACCAGTTGCCGAGAGCGGCGCAACAGCACTTCACCGGCGTCGGTGAGCACCGCCTTGCGCCCGTCGATGCGCAGCAGCGGCACGCCGAGCTGGTCTTGCATGCGCGCCACGGTGTAACTCACCGAGGACTGCGAGCGGTGCAGCGCTTCAGCCGCCTGGGCGAAGCCGCCATGGTCGACTACCGCTTGCAGCGTGCGCCATTGATCGAGGGTAACGCGGGGCGCTTTCAAGATGAGCTCCTCTTGTCCTAAGCTGGCGGTCCTTATTGGAGACTGCCGAATGAGAAAATTCTGTTGTGTGTTGCTGGCGCTGCTGCCGATGAGCGCGTTTGCCTACCCCATCGACGTGACGAAAAAGATCGACGGCGTGAAAGTGGACTACATCGCTTCCGACGTGGACGGCGACATCAGTTCGATCCGACTAAACAACTACGGCACCAACGACGCGCAGTGTTCGGTAACCTTCAGCAATGGCCCGGAATCGCCGCGTACTCGCAAGGTCACGGTCCAAGCGGGCAAAAGTACCAACACCACGGTCAAGTTCAGCCGCGCCATTATCAAGATGCGTATCGCGCTGGTGTGTGCCCCAAAATAAAGCGGTAGCGGAGCATGCCTACAGCAATACTCCGCTTATAAACAAATTTCTAGATGGGTTGTAGCAGTTTTTTGCGCTTTTTTATCGAATGAGCCATGGTTAATCTTTTCTCCATCGTCTTACAGCACTTACAGATGGAGCCTACCTAGCCATGTCCAACGTTCTGATCATTGAAAGCAGCGCCCGCCAGCAGGATTCGATCTCCCGCCAGCTGACTCAACAGTTCATCAGCCAATGGCAGGCCGCCCATCCGCTGGATCAAATCACCGTGCGCGACGTGGCCCTTAACCCGGTCCCGCACCTGGATGCCAACCTGCTCGGTGGCTGGATGAAGCCCGCCGAACAGCGCAGCGGCATTGAACAGGCTTCTTTGGACCGCTCCAACGAATTGACTGACGAACTGCTGGCTGCCGACGTGCTGGTGATGGCCGCGCCGATGTACAACTTTGCCATCCCCAGCACCCTCAAAGCGTGGCTGGACCACGTGTTGCGTGCCGGTGTGACCTTCAAGTACACACCCACCGGCCCTCAAGGGTTGCTCACCGGCAAGCGCGCTATCGTGCTGACCGCGCGTGGCGGTATACACACCGGCGCGACCTCTGATCACCAGGAACCCTACCTGCGTCAGGTCATGGCGTTTATCGGGATTCACGATGTCACCTTCATTCACGCCGAAGGGGTGAACCTGAGCGGGGACTTCCAGGAGAAGGGCATCAATCACGCGAAAGCGCTGCTGGCCCAGGTTGCTTGATCGTTTAATCGCCACATAATCGCGTGGTGTTTATATCGCCCCACGCAAACCCTTCAAGTACGCGTATCGAACCTCCCTTTGCACTTGTTGCTCCTGAGTGCTCCTGCCCGACTGCCGCTTTAGCGAGGTCGGGTTTTTTTTGCCTCGAGTTTCGTCAAACACCGAAAACCCTTAAAGTCGCGCCCATTCGAAATGAGGCGCGCATGGGCTATCTACTGGTTGTCACCCTGATTCAGGCATTTTCTTTCAGCTTGATCGGCGAATACCTCGCCGGTCACGTCGACAGCTACTTCGCCGTGCTGGTGCGCGTGGTGCTGGCCGGGCTGGTCTTTATCCCGCTGACGCGCTGGCGCTCGGTAGAGCCACGGTTCATGCGTGGCATGCTGGTGATCGGCGCGCTGCAGTTCGGTGTGACCTACGTGTGCCTGTACCTGAGTTTTCGTGTGCTCACCGTGCCGGAAGTGCTGCTGTTCACCATTCTCACACCGTTGCACGTGACCCTGATCGAAGACGCGCTCAATCGACGCTTCAACCCTTGGGCGCTGATCGCTGCACTGGTGGCGGTGGGCGGCGCGGCGGTGATCCGCTTCGACCAGATTACCCCGCACTTCCTCGGCGGCTTTTTGCTGCTGCAACTGGCCAACTTCACCTACGCGGCCGGGCAGGTGATGTACAAGCACCTGGTGGCGCGTTATCCGAGTGATTTGCCGCATTACCGGCGCTTCGGCTATTTCTACCTGGGCGCCTTGATCGTGGTGTTGCCGGCATTCGTGCTGTTCGGCAAGGCCGACTTCCTGCCGCAAGCGCCACTGCAATGGGGCGTATTGGTGTTCCTCGGGTTGGTCAGCACCGCGCTGGGCATGTACTGGTGGAACAAGGGCGCCTGCCTGGTCAACGGCGGCACCTTGGCGGTGATGAACAACCTGCATGTGCCGGTGGGGTTGTTGCTGAACTTGCTGATCTGGAACCAGCACGAGCCGCTGGGGAGGCTGGCGTTGGGCGGGTTGGTGATTTTGGGCGCGGTTTGGATCAGTCGGCTGGGCGTGCGCAAGGAGGCGATCAGCCGTTGAACTCTTGCGGGCGCGGGCTTGCTCGCGAAAGCGGTAGGTCAGCCATTGATGGGCTGACTGATACTCCGCTATCGCGGGCAAGCCCGCTCCCACAGGGGGAGGGTGGTGTTAGACAGCGCTGCTTTCGGGCGCCGGCAAATGACTGGCCCCCAACACCGCCGGCAACATCCCCGCCCGCAAGTCATTGCCACTCGGCTGCTGATACAGGCTCAAGCCGAACTCCGGCAGCACCGCCAGCAAATAATCAAAAATATCCCCCTGAATGCGCTCGTAATCGGCCCACGCCGTGGTGCGCGTGAAGCAGTAGATCTCCAGCGGCACGCCTTGGGCGGTGGTTTGCATCTGGCGCACCATGCAGGTCATGTTCGGCTGGATGTCTGGGTGGCTTTTCAGATAGGCCAGGGCATAGGCGCGGAAGGTGCCCAGGTTGGTCATGCGGCGGCGGTTGGCCGACAGTTGCGCGCTGTTGCCCTGGGCTTCGTTCCAGGCCTTGAGTTCGGCTTGTTTGCGGCTGATATAGTCGGTGAGCAGGTGCACCTGGGTCATGCGCACTTCTTCGTCGTCGCGCAGGAAGCGCACGCCACTGGCGTCGATGTACAGGCTGCGTTTGATGCGACGCCCACCGGACGCCTGCATGCCGCGCCAGTTCTTGAACGACTCGGACATCAAGCGCCAGGTAGGAATGGAGACGATGGTCTTGTCGAAGTTCTGCACCTTGACCGTGTGCAGGGTGATGTCCACCACGTCACCGTCGGCGCCGACCTGGGGCATTTCGATCCAGTCACCGACCCGCAGCATGTCATTGCTGGTCAGTTGCACGCTGGCGACGAACGACAGCAGGGTGTCCTTGTACACCAACAGAATCACCGCCGACATGGCACCCAGGCCCGACAGCAGCAACAGCGGCGAACGGTCGATCAGGGTGGCGACGATGATGATCGCGGCGAATACGAACAACACCATCTTCGCCAGTTGCACATAGCCCTTGATCGAGCGGGTGCGGGCATGTTCAGTGCGCGCGTAGATATCCAGCAGCGCATTGAGCAGGGCGCTCACGGCCAGCGTCATGAACAGGATGGTGAACGCCAAGGCCACATTACTGATAAACAGCGTGGCGGTCTTGCTCAGCTCTGGCACCAAATACAGGCCGAACTGAATCACCAGGGATGGGGCCATCTGCGCCAGGCGGTGGAAGACTTTGTTGTGCCGCAGGTCATTGAGCCAGTGCAGCGCCGGTTGCCGGCCGAGCAATTTGACGGTGTGGAGGATGAGGTAGCGTGCGACCCGTCCGAGCAGCAGGGCCACCACCAGCAATACCACCAAACCTAAGCTTGCATGCAGCAGCGGGTGTTGATCGAGGGCGCCCCAAAGGTCTTGGACGTTGAGCCAGAACTGTTTGATATCCATGGATGAAACCGATTCTTCTGTAAGACAACACGGGCCGATTAGAGCATTTAAGTGCGACAAAGTTGACGTTGTAGACAAATGTCCTGACAAAAAAGCAGCTGATTAGCGCCGTTCGCGTAAAGAAACTCGGTTTGGACGCCCGAAACCGTTACCCTATGCAGCTGATATTTTGTATTTCTTCGAGGTAGCACCCGTGTTTTCCCAATTCGCCCTGCACGAACGCCTGCTCAAAGCCGTGGCCGAGCTTAAATTTGTCGAGCCTACGCCTGTGCAAGCAGCGGCCATCCCGCTCGCGCTCGAAGGGCGTGACCTGCGGGTGACGGCTCAAACCGGGAGTGGCAAAACCGCCGCTTTCGTCCTGCCGATTCTGCACCGCCTGATTGGCCCGGCCAAAGTCCGCGTCAGCATCAAAACCCTGATCCTACTGCCGACCCGCGAGCTGGCCCAGCAGACCTTGAAAGAAGTGGAGCGCTTCTCGCAGTTCACGTTCATCAAGTCCGGCCTGATCACCGGCGGCGAAGACTTCAAGGTCCAGGCCGCGATGCTGCGCAAGGTGCCGGATATTCTCATCGGCACCCCAGGGCGCATGATCGAGCAACTCAACGCCGGCAACCTCGACCTCAAGGAAGTCGAAGTGCTGGTGCTTGATGAAGCCGACCGCATGCTCGACATGGGTTTTGCCGATGATGTGCAGCGTCTGGTAGCTGAATGCGTGAATCGCCAGCAAACCATGCTGTTCTCCGCCACCACCGGCGGCTCGACCCTGCGCGACATGGTCGCCAAGATCCTGAACAACCCTGAGCACCTGCAGGTCAACAACGTCAGCGACCTGAACGCCACCACGCGTCAGCAAATCGTCACCGCCGACCACAACGTGCACAAAGAACAGATCCTTAACTGGCTGTTGGCCAACGAGACCTATCAAAAGGCCATCGTGTTCACCAACACCCGGGCTGCAGCTGACCGCATCTACGGTCGTCTGGTGGCACAGGACTACAAAGCGTTCGTGCTGCACGGTGAGAAGGACCAGAAGGACCGCAAGCTAGCTATTGACCGCCTTAAGGCCGGCGGCGTGAAGATCCTGGTTGCCACCGACGTTGCCGCCCGCGGCCTGGACGTGGATGGCCTGGACATGGTGATCAACTTCGACATGCCTCGCAGCGGCGACGAATACGTGCACCGTATCGGCCGTACCGGGCGCGCCGGCAACGATGGCCTGGCGATCTCGCTGATCTGCCACGGTGATTGGAACCTGATGTCGAGCATCGAACGCTACCTGAAGCAGTCGTTCGAGCGTCGCACCATCAAGGAAGTCAAAGGCACCTACACCGGGCCGAAGAAGGTCAAAGCGTCGGGCAAGGCCGTTGGCGTGAAGAAGAAAAAGGTCGACGCCAAGGGCGACAAGAAAAAGGCCGGTGCCAAGTCGCCGACCAAGCGCAAGATTGCCAACCGGCCGAAGACCGACAACCTGTCGCTCGTCAGCAAGGACGGCATGGCGCCGCTCAAGCGTCGCAAGCCAGAAGCGCCAGCTGCCGAGTAAGGCTGCGCGGGTATGAAAAAAACCGGACGATGTCCGGTTTTTTTATGCCTTCAGTTTTTTGTCTCGGCAGCCGCTTTTTTGAGATCTTTAAGGCGCTGATCGATCAACTGGCATTTATCGGGTAAATCAGCGGCCGTCGTGTCCATGTCCATTTTCTGAAGCTCTGCATTCATTTCCTTGGCCTTGGTCGGGTTCTGCTCAGTGAGTTTGGTCACTTCCTGTGCCAGTTGTTCGCGCTTCGCCGTGGCCTCCTCCGGCGTGCACGCCCAGGCGGGCAGGGCAGTCAGCAGCGTGGCGGCAATGGCCAGGTTCATCAGGGTTTTCATGATCGGTCCTCCTTGGCAGTGGTGTTCAGTTGAGGTGGCGAACGTCTGGAAAGTTCAGAGAAATGACGCCGGTCTATTCGGCTGAACGCCCGGTGACGGGGCATGTCACACCACTAGACAGGCTACTTTTCCATCGGCCTGCAGGAGGAATCAGGATGACGACTTACAACTGGGATTTGATCGAACGTCTGCTGCATGAAGTGCAGAACGGCGAAGGCAGCTTTGCACCGCGTAAATATGCCGAGCAGGAAGCTGCCGAGAAGGCCACCGCGGGCGAGTCCACTGGCAATCTGGATACGTTGAAAGAGACCGCTGCGGATTACGAAGCGCTGCTGTTCAAGCGTGGGTTTATTGAATCGCGGCCCGAGGAAGAGGGCGGAAACGGTGAGAACTTCATCTTGACCGCTCGCGGTGCGCAACTGCTGGCGCTGATTGACAGCTCCATCCCGGGCAACGATCACCCGCGCCAGGTGTTGGATGACCAGCCGGATGCGCTGGAGCCGGCGACGTTTGATGAAGTGGCCTCAAAGGCGCAGATTGCTTGATCTAATAGGCGCTGTATGACCCTGTGGGAGCGGGCGTGCTCGCGATGCGGAGTGTCAGGCAATCAATCTGCCGGCTGATCTACCGCTATCGCGGGCAAGCCCGCTCCCATATTGGCTTACTTGCAGATCAGGTATTGCCGGCAGCCTTTAGGCATTTGAGTGCCTTGAAGTCGCTGCGCACACCGCCAATCTTCTGCGTCAGCTTCATGCGCTGCTGCACCGTGCTTTCGGCCATCAGGTCGACAATCAGGCTGCGTGCCGCCGTTTCCGTCTGGGCATAGGCGACCTTGTATTGCGCGGGCCACAGGCTTTCACGGTCCACCAGTAACTGCTGCATTTTCTGCGCGAAGTCCGCGCTCTGACGCTGCTGCACCGCGTCGATAAACTGCGCCTGCCAACGGGCGCGGTTGCCGATCCACTGCTCGTTTTGCTCCCCGAGGCTAATGGACCAGGCGGTGACCCGATTCTGCTGGCTGGCACTGAGCGGGCCCATCCAAGCGTCCAGGCGTTTGCTCATGCGTTGGGCGCGTTCCTTGATTTGCTGCTCCAGGGGCGGCTTGAGGTATTCGTCCTGACGCTTGCGCAGGTCCTTGGCCAGGGCGTCGCTCATGTCCTTGACCTGCTGATCATCCAGGCCTTGCAGCAATTGAATGGCCGACGGCGTGATTTCCCGTGCGACTTCGGCAATCGCCTGCTTGGCTTCCACAGTGCGCGTTTGCAGCGCGTCGTCAGTGACCTGGTTGTTGTCGACCATCTGTTGCAGGCGATCAAGCCAATCCAGATAGCCCGGCAATTGCGTGGTGCAGTGCCAGGCCAGGTGTTCCTTGAGTGTGTCGTTGAACCAGCTCTTCTGCCCGGCGTGCATGTCCAGGTAGTCGTTGAGGCTCCAGGGGATGATGATATCCAGGTTGCGGTAGGCCAGGCCCACGCGACTGCAGCCGCTGAGCAGCAAGCTCAGGCTCAGCAATACGATTAATAGTTTGAGCCGACGCAGCATGGGCGAGTCCTTGCGCAAAGGGAGTTAATGCATGTGAACTCGTGCTGTGGGCGACAGTTCAGCCCATCAATAAAACGATCGCGCAGCCTTTAAGGTCAAGAGACCGTCGCATTGCGAATTGTGTCCGGAGTAGGCCGAGCAGTCACCGCCGCTGAGGCTGGAGTCGCTGTAGATCAGGTCCAGGTCGACGCCCTTCCACGCGCGGGAAAGTTGTATCGACCAATCACTGAAGCTGCTGATGGCACCGCCTTCCACCGAGGCCGGGGAGCCCAGTTGGTGCGTGGTGTACTTCATGCTGACGCCGATGCCGAAAGGCTGCGTGCCGCCAAGGTCGGCAAACAGGGTGCTGTCCTGGCGGTCCGGGTCGTTGCTGAAGGAGGCGCCGAAGCGATTGCCCAACAGGTTCAAGCCGCCGTAGAACTCTTGGCTGTTGAGTGGGCTGAGCTTGGGGTAGCTGTAATGAATCAGTCCCACTTCATAACCCAGGGTCTTGTCGAAAGGGCGTTTGAAGCCCATGTAGGAGTCGACTTCGAGGTTATTGGCGGGTGAAAGCCCCATGTTCGGTGAGAATTGGCCGAAATACAGGCCGCTGTCGTGGCTCAGGTCGAGGCCGCCGTGGAATGAGTCGCTGCCCGGAGCGGTAGGCTTTACAAGGCCCTGGGCCATGCTACGGCTTGGCGTAGTGCCCAATTTCAGGTCGAAATCGCCCAATTCACGCTGAAAAATCTGCGCTTGCGCAAAGGGGCTTGCCGCAAGGGCAGTTATCAGAAAAATGCAGGGCTTGAGCAAGCTTCACTCCATGAAAAGCGAGGAGCAGTGACAGGGAAAATTGGGCAGATGCCCGTGCTAGACGTGTGCAAGCATACCGGCGAAAACCTGCAGGTGAGGCCCGTTCGTCGATTAGCGCACTATGGTGTGATGCAGTGAGGGTATTTCGGGCTCTAGTCCTGGCGCCTTGAGGGCAAGACGCTTAGGGACTAGATGCAACGCAGGGGGTGTTGCGCGAATTTTACTTTTTGCCCAGGCTGATCTGCTTGGACGGGCCGAAAGTCTGGCCGCTCACGCCCTTGGCAATTTGCTGGATTTCGCCGCCGGACTTGAGGAAAGCAGCAATCTGGCTGTTGATCGATTCGCTGGTTTCAACGGCTGGAGCTGGCTTTGCTTTGCTGTTGGATGCTTTTACGCGCATGGCGGCCACTAACCTGTAGAAAATTAACTTGGCCATGCATCGTACAGGAAACACTTGACAATTGCTTGGCAAATATCCCCCTGGAATAATGGGTGTGGCCGCAATTAGCCGAAGTTTACCGTTGAAATAACCCCTAACTTACTGTTTTAACTAGAAAGCCCGGGAGATGGCCGCCACTGGCCAGCGGCAAAATTCAGTGACCTGATCAGACGAGCGGGGCGATGCCATCGGGACACCACGTCAGCCCGTGATTTTTCAGGTGCGCGCGCGTGCGGGGCGCAACTCGGGTAGAATGCCGCCCACGTAACGAGGGTATTTGGAAATGGCTTTAGTCGGGCGCTACAACAGCTTGCAAGTGGTTAAACACACTAACTTTGGTTTGTACCTGGACGGTGCGCAAGAGGGCGAAATCCTCTTGCCTAATCGGTACATTCCTAAAGATATTCCCAGTGAAGATGAAGATTGGCTTAACGTTTTCATTTATCTGGACAGCGATGACAAACTTATCGCGACGACCGAGAAGCCGAAAGTACAAGTCGGCGAATTCGCCAGTTTGAAAGTCGTTGAAGTCAACAGCATTGGCGTGTTCCTCGACTGGGGTTTGCCAAAAGATCTGTTGCTGCCGTATTCGGAAGAAAAACGTCAGATGACCGCCGGTGAATATTGCGTCGTGCACGTCTACCTCGACAAGCACACCAAGCGCATCACCGCCACCGCACGTCTTGACCGCTACCTGGACAAGACGCCTGCCAACTATCAGGTGGGCCAGGAAGTCGACCTGCTGGTGGCCGAAGCCACGGACATGGGCTTCAAGGCGATCATCAACAACAAGCACTGGGGCCTGATCCACAAGAACGAAGTGTTCAAGTTCCTGCGCCCGGGCAAGGAAGAGAAAGGCTTTATCAAAGAGATTCGCGCCGATGGCAACATCAGCCTGAGCCTGCAACCGGTCGGGCAGGAAGCGGCCTCCAGCCTGAACTCGAAGATCCTCGCCAAGTTGCGTGAAAACAACGGCACCCTGCCGGTCAGCGACAAAAGCGACCCGGCAGTGATCAGCAACTTGTTCGGCGTGAGCAAAGGCAACTTCAAAAAGGCCATTGGCGCGCTCTACAAGCAAGGTCAGATTGTGATTCACGCGGATCGCATTGAACTAAGCTGAGTGCGGTTTGCTCTTCTGTAGGAGCAATTGGGCTCCTGCAGAGGTTGCGTAAATGACCAAGAAAACACTGTTCGCTTACCTCGCCACCTTGCTTGCCTTCCTGGTGCTCGACGGCCTCTGGCTCGGTGTCCTTATGGGCCCGACCTACAAATCCCTGCTCGGCCCATTGATGCTTGACCAACCCCGCCTGTTGCCCGCGGTGTTGTTCTATCTCCTGTATGTGATCGGTTGCGTGGTGTTCGTGGTCCTGCCAAGCGGCAGTTGGCAACGCGCCGTACGCCTGGGTGCCTTGCTCGGGCTGGTGGCCTACGGCACGTATGACCTGAGCAACTGGGCCACGCTGCAAGGCTGGTCCGCTGGGTTGGCCATCATGGACATGGCGTGGGGCACCGTCCTGACAGCGGCGTGCTGCACGGTTGGCTACCTGTGTGCAGATCGGGTGCACCACTGATTGTGTACAGGATTTATGTGCACCGTTGCTGAGCGTAGTGCCTGAATTTAGCCCTGCATAAACCCCTTTGGAGCGCCGATCCAGAGGGATTGTGTGCCATTGGCACGCATTCTGCTGAAAGCCTCGTATACAAACCATGCCGCCTCCCGTATGCATCCCGTTACGGAAGCGCAGGCCGGTATTTCGAGGAGCCAGCGATGACCGAACAATTGCCCAAAGGCTACAGCCCGCGCCTGTACAACCAGGACCTGGGCCCACTGCCGCAAAACTGGAACTGGTACAACATCTTCGCCTTCTGGATGAGCGACGTGCACAGTGTCGGCGGCTACGTGTTCGCCGCCAGCCTGTTCGCCCTCGGGCTGGCCAGTTGGCAGGTGCTGATCGCCTTGCTTGCGGGTATTTGCATCGTGCAGTTGATCGCCAATCTGGTGGCCAAACCGAGTCAGCAAGCGGCGGTGCCGTATCCGGTCATTTGCCGGCTGGCCTTTGGCGTGTTTGGGGCCAATATTCCGGCGGTGATTCGCGGCCTGATCGCCGTGGCCTGGTACGGGATTCAGACCTACCTGGCGTCGAGTGCCTTGATCATCGTGGTGCTGCGCTTCTTCCCACAGATGGCGGTGTATGCAGAACCGCATTTTGCCGGCCTGTCCTACCTGGGCTGGTTTGGTTTCTTAAGCCTTTGGGCGTTGCAGGCTGCGGTGTTCTGGGCCGGCATGGAATCCATCCGGCGTTTTATCGACTGGGCGGGGCCGGTGGTCTATGCGGTGATGTTCGCCCTGGCCGGCTGGATTGTGTGGAAAGCCGGCTGGGCCAACATCAGCTTTACCCTGGCGGAAAAATCCTTGTCGGGCTGGCAGGCTTTCGGCCAGGTGATCGTGGCAACGGCGCTGGTGGTCTCGTACTTCTCCGGGCCTACGCTGAATTTCGGCGATTTCAGCCGCTACTGCCGCAGCATGCGGGATGTGCGTCGCGGTAATTTCTGGGGGCTGCCGGTGAATTTCCTGGCGTTCTCGCTGGTCACGGTGGTGATCGTTTCGGGCACCTTGCCGGTGTTCGGCGAAATGCTGCATGACCCGATTGCCACCGTCTCGCGAATCGACAACAGCATGGCCGTACTGCTCGGCGCCTTTGCCTTTGTCACGGCGACCATCGGCATCAACATTGTCGCCAACTTCGTGTCGCCTGCGTTTGACTTCGCCAACGTCGCGCCGAGCAAAATCAGCTGGCGGGCCGGAGGGATGATCGCGGCGGTGGCTTCGATCTTCATCACTCCGTGGAACCTGTTCAATAACCCGCTGATGATCCACTACACCTTGGACATCCTCGCGGCGTTTATAGGGCCACTGTTCGGGATTCTATTGGTGGACTTCTACCTGATCAAAAAACAGCAGGTCGATGTGGACGCGCTGTTCGATGACAGCCCAAGCGGGCGCTATTACTTCGACGGCGGCGTGAACTGGACGGCCGTCAAAGCCTTGGTGCCGGCGACGCTGATGGGCGTTGCGATCACCTTCACCCCGGCGTTGCAGGGCATGGCCAACTTTTCCTGGTTTACCGGGTGCTTCCTGGGAGGGCTGTTTTTCCTGGTTCTTTCGCGACGAGAACAGGTTCGCGTACCAGCGCCTATGGTTGCTGGCTGACAGCAGCGCCAGGGCGCAGTGACACCGCACCTGCCAACACCAGGCCTGCACCTGCGATCACCAACGCCGGTTGCAGGCCGCCGCTAAGGTGGCTGCTTATCGATGCCAGCAGCGGGCCACTTAATTGGCCGATGGCAAAGCAGGCGGTCAACAGGCCGGCGCTGCATCACCAGCATCATGCACGCCAGAAACGGCGTCCCGCACAGCAATACCCCAGCGCCAGGCCCCAGCCATTGCCCAGCAAGCAGGCGAACACGCCGGCCGCTTGCAGCCACAAAGTGCTCATCAACCCACGACGGGGGGGGCGGGCTATGACGGCGCACGCTCACCACCACGACCCCGAGAGCGGCAGCCAGACCAAAACAGGGCCAGAACAGATCGGCCTGCCAGGCGCCCTTGAATTGCGGCATCTGCGGGGTGAGGGCGAAGCTGCCAATGCCCATGGTCATCATCAGGGCAATAGAGCTGGCGAGTCAGCGAATCAGCGGTGACATGTTCAGGTTTCCTGCAAGGACGCGAAGACCTTCAGGCTAAAGTGAATTGACTTTCTGTAAAAATGAATAATAGTGAGTAACTTGTTCAGTTTTGGAGAAAGGTATGGAGTTCAGTCAATTGCGGATTTTCCAAGCCGTAGCGCAAGAGGGCTCCATTACCCGTGCGGCCGAGCGCCTGCACCGTGTACCGTCCAACCTCTCGACCCGGCTCAAACAGATGGAAGAGCAGCTTGACGTGGAACTGTTCGTGCGCGAACGCCAGCGGTTACAGCTTTCTCCTGCTGGCAAAGTGTTGTTGGACTACAGCACTCGCCTGATCGCGCTGCATGACGAAGCCCACGGCGCCGTTCAAGGCGGGCAACCGGCCGGCGACTTTGTGCTGGGTAGCATGTACAGCACCGCCGCGATTCACTTGCCGAAGCTGTTGGCGCGCTATCACAAGGCGTATCCGAGGGTGAACCTGCAGGTGCAATCGGCGCCCAGCGGTGAATTGCTGGAAGGCCTGATCACCGGGCGTTTGGACGCGGCGTTGGTGGACGGCCCGCTGACCATCGCTACGTTGGACGGCGTGCCGCTGTGTGAAGAGCGCCTGGTGCTGATCTGTGAAGCCGATCACCCACCAGTGCGTGGGCCGCAGGACGTAGCGGGGCGTTCGGTGTTCACCTTCCGCCGCAGTTGCGCCTACCGTACACGCCTGGAAACCTGGTTTTCCCATGAGCGTGTGGCCATGGGCCGGGCAATCGAGATTGAGTCCTATCAGGGCATGCTTGCCTGCGTGATCGCGGGTTCCGGGGTGGCATTAATGTCCGAATCGATGCTCGACAGCCTGCCGGGCAAGGACAGCGTGTCCGTTCATCCCCTTACAGGGCCTTTTGCTACTGCAACGACCTGGCTGATGTGGCGAAAGGGTATGCTCGGCGCTAACCTCAATGCATGGATCGAGCTGCAGCAAGAAGGCAACGCCGGGTTCTTGCAGGACGCGCGCTATATCGCTTGAACGATCCGTCAGCATTTGGATCAATTCAGTAATAGTTCGTTGTGGTTTCGTTCAAGCATTACGTAGGACTTAGGGCTACTATCACTGTAGGAAAGGGCGATAAAACTCTCGCCAACTCGCATTACCCGCAAAGGGAGCAACCATGAAAGAGAAAATTCAAACCTGGCTCCATGACGTTGGAGTCGCGCTCGGCTTGATCGAGCCTCCGCTGCAACCTGTGCCGATTCGCACAGATGATGAGCAGCGCCGCCCGCGTCGCCGCTAGAGCTGGTAGCGCCGCAGAATTAATGTGGGAGCGGGCTTGCTCGCGAAGACGGTGCGTCAGTTAACGAAATATTGACTGACACACCGCTTTCGCGAGCAAGCCCGCTCCCACAGTTGTTTTTGTGTCAGGCAAAAAAAACGGCCGCGATATCCGACGTCGCACCCGCTGAAGAAACTGCTCTAGATTCTTTTATAGCTCAAATCGCCCGAGCCGCCACCGTCTCTGGCCGGGGCGACAACACACTCACCACTACAAAGCTCACCAGCCCAATCGCTAGGCTGTAGTAGATCGGCGTGTTCGCATCCAAGCCATCCTTGAACATAAACACCAGTGCGGTCACGAAGCCCAAGGTCATCGACGTAATGGCGCCCGACGTGGTCGCCCGTTTCCAGAAAATCGCCCCCATCAGCGGGATCAGCATGCCGCCCACCAACAGGTTGTAAGCCAGGGTCAGGGCGCTGATCACATCGTTCACGACCAATGCGATACCCAGCACGGCGATGCCGGTGAGCATCGTGAACAGACGGTTGATGTTCAGGCTCGACTGCTTGCCCCCGCGCAAACGCGGCAGCAGGTCTTCGGTCAAGACGGTGGAGGCGGCGAGCAAACCGGCGCTGGCGGTGGACATCATCGCGGCCAGTGCGGCGGCAATCACCAGGCCGCGAATGCCGTCCGGCAACGAGGCTTTGACGATGGCGGCGAAGGCATTGTTGACGTTGTCCAGGTCCGGTAGCAGCACGTGCGCCGCCATGCCGATCAAGGCGCACGCCAGGCCGTAAAGGATGCAGTAGAAACCGGCGAAGGTGCCGGCGTACTGGGCAACCTTTTCGTCACGGGCGGTGAACACCCGTTGCCAAATGTCCTGGCCGATCAGGATGCCGAAGAAGTAGATCATGAAGTAGGTGATGATCGTGTCCCAGCCGATTTCGGTGAAGCTGAAATTCGACGCTGGCAACTTGGCCACCAGTTGGTCCCAACCGCCGACGCGGTAGAGGCAAATCGGCAGCAGGATGAACATCAGGCCGACGGTCTTGATCACGAACTGCACGATGTCGGTCAGGGTCAGTGACCACATGCCGCCGATGGTCGAATACACCACCACCACGCCACCGCCCAGCAGCACCGAGACCCAAAATGGCAGGCCGAACAGTACTTGCAGTACGGTGCCGATGGCCAGGATCGAGGTCACGCCGATCATCAGCGCGTAGGCCAGCATGATCACCGCGCTCGCCTGGCGGGCCATGGGGTTGTAGCGTTTTTCCAGGACCTGGGTGACGGTGAAGATCTTCAGCTTGAGCAGCGGTTTGGCCAGGAACAGGTTCAGCGCGATGATCCCGGCGCCCAGTGCGGCGCACAACCAGAAGCCGGAGATGCCGTGCACATAACCCAGGCGCACGGTGCCGACGGTGGATGCACCGCCCAGTACCGTGGCGGCCATGGTGCCCATGTACAGCGACGGGCCCAGGTTACGTCCGGCTACCAGGTAGTCTTCGTGGGTCTTGGCGCGGCGCATGCCGTAATAGCCGAGCACGAGCATGCCGGCGGCGTAGATGAGTACGACGAATAAATCCAAAGCCATGACGGCGGGTCTCCGATTATCGTTTTTATGGGCGATCAGGCGGCTTGTTGCAGCGCCGGTTTAATGCGCGCATCCGTGCGCTGGCTGCGAGGGTCGGCCGGGCCGTAGACGGCGGCCGGTTCCGGGAACACGCGAAGCAAGCTCAGGTACACCACCGAGGCCAGCCCCAGCGTCACTGGCAGGCTGATATCGATGCCATCGGCCAAGTTGCCCAGTGGCCCGACAAACTGCCCCGGCAAGTTGACGAAGCACAGGCCCACCAGCGCACTCGGGATCCAGGCGCCCAGGCCGCGCCAGTTCCAGCCATGGCTGAACCAGTAGCGCCCGCCGGTTTCACCGCGGGTGAACACTTGCAGATCATCCGGGCAGTAAAAGCCTCGGCGTACGATCAGGCCGATGATCATCATCACCATCCACGGCGTGGTGCAGGTGATGATCAGCACGGCGAAGGTCGACACGCTTTGCACCAGGTTGGCGGCGAAACGTCCGATAAAGATGAAGGCAATCGACATCACCCCAATCAGCAGCGTGGCCTTGACCCGCGACAGCAGGCGCGGGAACACGCTGGACATGTCCAACCCGGTGCCATACAGCGACGTGGTGCCAGTGGACATGCCGCCGATCACCGCGATCAGGCACACCGGCAGGAAGAACCAGCTCGGCGCGACTGCCAGCAAACCGCCGACATAGTTGTTGGCTGCGATGTAGTCCGGAGCCTTGACCGCCACGATGGTCGCGGTGGCCAGGCCGAACAGGAACGGAATCAAGGTGGCGATCTGGGCCAGCACCACCGCCAGCATGATGCGTATTTTCGGCGTCTCACGTGGGATGTAGCGTGACCAATCACCCAGGAACGCGCCGAAGGAAATCGGATTGCTCATGGCTACCAGCGCCGCACCGATGAAGGCGGCCCAGAAGCCGGTCTGGTCAATGGCGACGGTGCCGGCAAAGTGGCTGTCGAAGGCTGGCGCAAACGCGAAGATCCCCAACAGGAACAGCAGGCTCGCCGCCCACACGGCAATGCGGTTGACCCACAGCATGAAGCGAAAGCCATAGATGCACACGGTGAGCACCAGCAGGGCGAACAGGCCGTAGGCCAGGCCTAACGTCAGGTCGGTTTCTGGCAAACCAATCAGGCGTTTCGCACCACCGACCAACGCATCGCCTGAACTCCACACCGACAGTGAGAAGAAGGCAATCGCCGTCAGCAGCGACAGAAACGAGCCGACAATCCGCCCGTGCACACCAAAGTGTGCACCGGAAGACACGGCGTTGTTAGTGCCGTTGATCGGCCCGAACAGGCCCATCGGCGCCAGGATCAGCGCGCCCACCAGCACGCCCAACACAATCGCCCAGACACCGGCCTGGAACGACAAGCCGAACAGCACCGGAAACGCGCCCAGCACAGCGGTGGCAAAGGTATTGGCTCCGCCGAAGATCAGTCGAAACAGATCCTTGGGGCTGGCGGTACGTTCGTGGTCCGGGATCTGCTCGACCCCGTTGGTTTCTATCTTTCGAATACTTTTATCGTTGTTTTTATTATTCATGATCAGCTCCGATCACATTGGCTAAGGGGGCGGCAGCCCTTCCGGCATAGCGGACAAATGTTCGTGACAGGCCAGCCACAGGCCTTGTTTTTGTTGTGCGTCTGACCCTTGTCGGGTGAAGACAATGGTCTCGCGTTCCTGGCTAAAAAATTGCTCCCCGTTCATGCGCAGCTCGGTGGCCACGTCATGCATAAAAATCGCCACGTCACCCTGCAGGCTGACAAAGGCGTTGCTTGAAGTGCAGGACAGCACCTCAAACCCCTCGTCCCGGCGCCAGCGGTCCCACAACGCCTGGTAGGCATCGCGACTGAGCAGCGGCAGGGGGAGGGTGTAGAACACGAAGCTGGCATCCACCGTGAACGCGCCGAAATAGGCGGCGCGGTCATTGCGGGCGAAGGCCGACACCAGGTCGGCCGCCGCTTGCAGCACGGCTTGCGTGCTCATCAGCGATGCGCCACGCCGGGCAGTACGCAGAGCATCTCGTACAGCAGGTTGGCGCCGAGCAGCGAGGTGTTGCCGGTGGTGTCGTAAGGCGGCGAAACTTCTACCAGATCGCAACCAATCAGGTCGAGGCCTTGGCAGCCACGGATGATCTCGATCGCCTGGATGGTGGTCAGCCCGCCGATTTCCGGGGTGCCGGTGCCAGGCGCCCAGGCCGGGTCGATACCGTCGATATCGAAGCTCAAATACACCGGACCGCCGCCGACTTTTTCACGCACTTCAGCCATCAATGGCGCCAGCGAGTGGTGCCAGCATTCTTCGGCCTGGACCACACGAAAGCCCTGCTTGCGGCTCCAGTTGAAGTCTTCGGCGGTGTAGCCCTGGGCGCGCAGGCCGATCTGCACCACGCGGTCGCAATCGAGCAAGCCTTCTTCCACGGCGCGGCGGAAGGTGGTGCCGTGGGCGATTTTCTCGCCGAACATATGGTCGTTGACGTCGGCGTGGGCATCAATGTGCACCAGCCCGACCTTGCCGTGTTTCTTGTGAATCGCCCGCAGGATCGGCAGGGTGATGGTGTGGTCGCCGCCAAGGGTCATCGGGACGACGTTGTGCTCGAGGATCTCATCGTAAGCTTCTTCGATGATGCGCACAGCGTCCAGCAGGTTGAAGGTATTGATTGCCACGTCGCCGATGTCGGCAACCGACAGCGAGTCGAACGGCGCGGCGCCGGTGGCCATGTTGTAGGGGCGGATCATCACCGACTCGGCGCGGATTTCACGCGGCCCGAAGCGGGTGCCGGCGCGCAGCGAGGTGCCGATGTCCAAGGGCACACCGACAAAGGCGGCGTCGAGGCCTTTGGCCGACTGCAGGTGGGGGAGTCGCATCATGGTGGCGATGCCGGCGAAGCGCGGCATTTCGTTGCCGCCCAGTGGTTGGTGAAAAATCTTGTCCACGGGATTGCCTCATCGTTGTTTTGTTTATTAGAGGCCGATTCTGCGAAAAGCCCGGGACGGGAAGAATCGGCAGGGGCAAATACTTAGTTCAGATTTTTCTAAACTAATGCCTGAGGTAAACTCGGTTCAAATGTGGGAGCGGGCTTGCTCGCAAATACGGTGTGTCAGGTACAAATAGTTCGGCTGATCCACCGTATTTGCGAGCAAGCCCGCTCCCACAGGTTTTTGTGTTATCTGGAGAACCCATGGCCAACGCCTTGCCCGACCTGAAACTCCTGCGCATCTTCGTCAGCGTCGTGCGGCACCAAGGGTTCGCCAATGCCCAGCACGAACTCAACTTGTCGACGTCGGCCATCAGCACCTACATGAGCCAGCTGGAAGCAGCTTTGGGCCTGGTGCTGTGCCATCGCGGGCGCGGCGGGTTCAGCCTGACCAGCAAAGGCGAGCTGTTCCACCAGGAAACCCTGCGTCTATTAGGCGAGCTGGAAGGGTTCGAGCAATACGCCGCCGCGTTAAAAGGTGAGTTGCGCGGCACCCTCAAGCTCGGCGTGCTCGACTCCACCGTCAGCGACAAGGCCCTGCCGTTCGCCGAAGCGATCGGCGCCTATAGCCTGGAACACCCGGCTGTGCACTTGAATTTGTCGGTGATGAGCCCTTATGAGCTGCAATTGGGCGTGCAGGACAACCGCCTGGACCTGGCCATCGGCGCGTTCTCCAACCGCATGAGCGGGTTGATCTACATGCCGCTGTACCGCGAGCAACACTGGCTGTATTGCAGCACGCGGCATCCGTTGTTCAGCGAACGGCGCATCCCCGAACAAGTGATCACCCAGCAGCGTATGGTCGGGCGTGGCTACTGGAGCCAGGCAGAACTGGCGCGCCACGGCTTCAAACACAGCGCCGCCACGGTGGAAAGTATGGAGGCGCAGTTGATCCTGGTGCTGTCCGGCGCCTATATCGGCTACCTGCCTGAGCACTACGCCCAAGCCTGGGCCGACAAGGGCGACTTGCGTGTGCTGCTGCCGGCGACCTTCGGCTATCAGGCGCCGTTCTCGATGATCATGCGCCGTGGCCGTAGCCGCGAGCCGCTGATCCAGACCTTTCGCGACTTACTCAAAGCCCAGCTCAACCAGGCCTGAAAAAACATGTCCAGACCCCAATGTCCAACTTGCCAGCGGCCCGCCACTCATTGCCTGTGCCCGCTGATCCCCAGCCTCGACAGCCGCACCCGTGTGTTGCTGCTGCAGCACCCGAGTGAGGTCAACCATGCGCTCAATACCGCGCGGTTGGCGGCGTTGGGGTTGAGCAATGCACAGTTGGTGGTGGGTGAGGTGTTTGACGATTTGGCGACCTTGTTAAACCCGCCCGGTTATCAAGCGCGCCTGCTGTTTCCCGCTGATGACGCCCAGCCTTTGCAGGTGTATGCGCCCGACGACCAACCGCTGTTGTTGGTGGTGCCCGACGGCACCTGGCGCAAAGCGCGCAAATTGCTGCACCTCAATCCTTTATTGGCCGCATTGCCCCGGGTGACCCTGGCCGAGGGTGGCGTTTCTCGCTACCGGTTGCGCAAAGCGCCGGGGCCAGGGGCTTTGTCGACGGTAGAGGCAATTGTGCAGGCGTTGCAGGTGCTGGAAGCGCCGACCTCTTTTGAGGCGCTGCTTAAACCGTTCGAGGCACTGATTGACGGGCAGATTTCGGCGATGGGGGACGAGGTGTTTCGTAAGAATCATGGCGACGGGCAATTGGGTTAGTCGGTTTACCGAGGTGCGGCTTTTGCAGGCAAGCCAGCTCCCACATTGATCTGCACGCTGTCCTCTGTGGCGGCGGGCTTGCCCGCGATAGCGTCCTCACAGGCCACACGCCACTCGCTTATTCCTGTAAGCCATAAGCACCACACTTTGCGTGATATGGCCCGCCAGCCTTTCCCGGTATGATGGTCGCCCCCGCAGTCTGGATTGCGAATACGCCATGACCTTGCAGTACCCTACAATCGCCGATTGCGTCGGCAACACGCCCCTGGTCCGCTTGCAACGCATGGCGGGTGAAACCAGCAATATTCTGCTGCTCAAGCTTGAAGGGAACAACCCGGCCGGCTCCGTCAAGGACCGCCCGGCGCTGTCGATGATCACCCGCGCCGAGCTGCGCGGGCAAATCAAGCCCGGCGACACCTTGATCGAAGCCACCTCGGGTAACACCGGGATCGCCCTGGCCATGGCCGCGGCAATCAAGGGTTATAAGATGGTGCTGATCATGCCCGACAACGGCAGCGCCGAACGCAAGGCGGCAATGACCGCCTATGGCGCCGAGCTGTTGCTGGTCACCCAGGAAGAAGGCATGGAAGGCGCGCGCGACCTCGCCGAGCGCATGGCCGCCGAAGGCCGTGGCGTGGTGCTGGACCAGTTTGCCAATGGCGATAACCCAGAGGCGCACTACACCAGCACAGGCCCGGAAATCTGGCGCCAGACCCAAGGCACCATCACCCATTTCGTCAGCTCCATGGGCACGACCGGCACCATTATGGGCAACTCGCGCTACCTCAAGGAGCAGAACCCGGCGATCCAGATCGTCGGCCTGCAACCGATGGAAGGCGCGGCGATTCCCGGTATTCGCCGTTGGCCCGAAGAGTACCTACCGAAGATCTACAACGCCACGCGCGTGGACCGCATCATCGACATGGCCCAGCGTGAAGCCGAAGACACCACCCGCCGCCTGGCGCGCGAAGAAGGCATCTTCTGCGGCGTGTCCTCCGGCGGCGCCGTGGCCGGTATGTTGCGGTTGTCCAAAGAAGTGGAAAACGCGGTGATCGTCGCGATCATCTGTGACCGAGGCGACCGTTACCTGTCGACCGGCATCTTCGACGAACCCAACTGATGGCCAAGCACGAGAGAGGCCTGCGCTTCCAACCGACAGGCGGCAGCCGGGCCCCGCAGATTCCGGTAGGCAAGAAACAACGCCTGACCATCGAGCGCCTGGCCAACGATGGCCGCGGCATCGTGTTCTTTGAAGGCCGTACCTGGTTTGTAAACGGTGCGCTGGCCGGCGAAGAAGTCGAAGCGCGGGTATTGGGCGCCCACGGCAAAGTGGTTGAAGCGCGCACCGAGCGTGTGTTCAAGGCCAGCGAACTGCGCCGCCCGGCGCCGTGCGCGCATTTTGGCCGCTGCGGCGGCTGCAGCGTGCAGCACTTGCCCCATGACGAACAGCTCGCCCTGAAACAGCGCATGCTCGCCGAACAACTGTCGCGTGTGGCCGGTGTCGAACCGCAAGCGTGGGCCGCCCCTTTGAGTGGGCCGGAATTCGCCTACCGTCGTCGCGCCCGCGTGGCTGTGCGCTGGGACGCCAAGGCGAAAAAGCTTGAGGTGGGTTTTCGCGCCGTGGCCAGCCAGGACATCGTCGCCATCGATGATTGCCCGGTGCTGGTACAGGCCTTGCAACCGATCATGCAGCGCTTGCCGAACATGCTGCGCCGCCTGAGCAAACCGCAGGCGCTTGGGCATGTGGAGTTGTTCAGCGGCTCATCCATCGCCGTGTTGCTGCGGCATATGGCGCCGTTGTCCGAGGCGGACCTGCTGATCCTGCAAGAATTTTGCACCTTCCATGAAGCGCAGTTGTGGCTGCATGGCGAGGGCCAGCCGGAGCCCGTCGAGGCGAACTCGGCGTTGGGTTATCGGTTGGAACAATGGGATCTGGAACTGGCTTATCGGCCCGGGGACTTTGTGCAGGTCAACGCTGGCGTCAACGCCGCGATGGTCGCCCAAGCCCTGGAATGGCTGGCGCCACAGCCCGAGGAACGGGTGCTGGACCTGTTCTGCGGGCTGGGTAACTTTGCGTTGCCGCTGGCCAAACACGTGCGCGAAGTGGTCGCGGTAGAAGGTGTACAGACCATGGTGGACCGCGCGGCGCAGAACGCTGTCAGCAACAATTTGCATAATGTGCAGTTTTTTCAGGCCGATTTATCCCAGCCTTTGACTGACGCGGAATGGGCCAAACAGGGCTTTTCTGCGGTACTCTTGGACCCACCCCGCGATGGTGCCCTGGAGGTTGTGCGTAAGCTCGCCACGCTAGGAGCCAAGCGTTTGGTGTATGTGTCCTGCAACCCGGCCACGCTGGCGCGGGACACGGTTGAGTTGGTCAAGCAAGGCTACCGGCTAAAACGTGCCGGGATCCTCGACATGTTTCCACAGACATCTCATGTCGAGGCCATGGCGTTATTTGAAGCGGGCTAGGATGCCCGTTTAATCCGACTGGCCTGTAGTCTCCTGGGCCGTGACCTGTCAGGGAGTTGCACGTAGCCTTGGTTGCAGAGCTAGGGTTACGCAGCAGGTCAGCGATGATTTTTGGCGCATCAAAGGTGCGTCGTAGGGAAGGTAAGCAAGATGGTACAGGTGAGAGCACACCAGCCGATCAACACCGACGGCAGTATCAATCTCGAGGCATGGCTGGATCATGCCGTCAGTGTCGACCCGGCACTGGACCGTGAAGCCTTGAAAGCAGCCTGCGAGTTCGCTCGTGAGTCTGAACAGCAAGACAATGCGGCCAAGAACCTGTGGGCGGAGGGCACATCAAGCTTTCGCACCGGGTTGGAAATCGCCGAGATCCTCGCCGATCTCAAGCTGGACCAGGATTCGCTGATCGCCGCCGTGCTCTATCGCGGCGTGCGCGAAGGGCATATTGCGTTGCCGCTGGTCAGCCAGCGTTTCGGCGCCGTGGTCGCTAAGTTGATCGACGGCGTGCTGCGCATGGCCGCCATCAGCGCCAGCCTCAGCCCACGCCAGTCGATGGTGCTGGGCACCCAGGGCCAGGTCGAGAACCTGCGCAAGATGCTGGTGGCGATGGTCGACGACGTGCGCGTCGCGCTGATCAAGCTGGCCGAACGTACCTGCGCGATCCGTGCGGTAAAAACCGCCGACGACGAAAAGCGCAACCGCGTTGCCCGCGAGGTGTTCGACATCTACGCGCCGCTGGCGCACCGCCTGGGTATCGGCCATATCAAGTGGGAGCTGGAGGACTTGTCCTTCCGCTACCTCGAACCCGATCAATACAAACAGATTGCCACGCTGCTGCACGAGCGGCGGCTTGACCGTGAGCGCTTTATCTCCGATGTGATGGGGCAGTTGCGTTCCGAGTTGCAGGCCACCGGCGTCGATGCCGACATCAGCGGCCGGGCCAAACACATCTATTCCATCTGGCGCAAAATGCAGCGCAAAGGCCTGGCATTCAGCCAGATCTACGACGTACGCGCCGTGCGTGTGCTGGTGCCGGAAATGCGCGACTGCTACACCGCGCTGGGTATCGTGCACACCTTGTGGCGGCACATTCCCAAGGAATTTGACGACTACATCGCCAACCCCAAGGAAAACGGCTATCGCTCGCTGCACACCGCAGTGATCGGCCCCGAGGGCAAGGTGCTGGAAGTGCAGATCCGCACCCACGCCATGCACGAAGAGGCTGAGCTTGGGGTGTGTGCGCACTGGCGTTACAAGGGCACCGACGTCAAGGCCGGGTCCAACCAGTACGAAGAGAAAATCTCCTGGCTGCGCCAAGTGCTTGAGTGGCACGAAGAACTCGGCGACATCGGCGGCCTGGCCGAACAGCTGCGCGTGGATATCGAGCCGGACCGCGTCTACATCTTCACCCCCGACGGTCACGCCATCGACTTGCCCAAAGGCGCTACGCCGCTGGACTTTGCCTACCGCGTGCACACCGAAATCGGCCACAACTGCCGGGGCGCCAAGATCAACGGGCGCATCGTGCCGCTCAACTACAGCCTGCAGACCGGTGAACAGGTCGAGATCATCACCAGCAAGCACGGCACGCCGAGCCGCGACTGGCTGAACCCGAACCTGGGCTACATCACCACGTCGCGGGCACGGGCGAAGATCGTCCATTGGTTCAAATTGCAGGCGCGCGACCAGAACGTCGCCGCCGGTAAAACCTTGCTTGAGCGCGAATTGGCGCGCCTGGGCTTGCCGCAGGTGGACTTCGACAAGCTGGCCGAAAAGGCCAACATGAAGATCGCCGAGGACATGTTCGCAGCCCTGGGGGCCGGCGACCTGCGCCTGGCGCAGCTGGTCAACCTGGCCCAGCAACTGGTCGAGCCGGAGCGCGGCAGCGAGCAGCTGGAGCTGATCCCACGCAAAGCCACCGGCTACAAACCGGGCAAGCGCGGCGATATCCAGATTCAGGGCGTGGGCAACCTGATGACGCAAATGGCCGGCTGCTGCCAGCCGTTGCCGGGCGACGCCATCGTCGGTTACATCACCCAGGGCCGTGGCGTGAGCATTCACCGCCAGGATTGCGCCTCGGTGCTGCAACTGGGCGGGCGCGAGCCGGAACGTATCATCCAGGTCAGCTGGGGCCCGGTGCCGGTGCTCACCTACCCGGTGGACATCATCATTCGCGCCTACGACCGTTCCGGTTTGCTGCGTGACGTGTCGCAAGTGCTGCTCAATGAGCGGATCAACGTGCTGGCGGTCAACACCCGCTCGAACAAAGAGGACAACACCGCGTTGATGTCCCTGACCATCGAGATTCCGGGGCTGGACGCGTTGGGGCGGTTGTTGGGGCGGATTTCCCAGTTGCCGAACATCATCGAAACCCGGCGTAATCGCACACCATGATGCGGTCTGAAAATATGTGTGGACTGCTTTCTGGGGGCGCCGGGCTTGTGTGGGAGCGAACAGAGATTGACTGATGTATTCACTTGAAGACCTGCTGCACCTGATGAACCGCCTGCGCGACCCCAAATACGGGTGCCCGTGGGACATCAAGCAAACCTACGCGACCATCGTCCCGCACACCCTGGAAGAAGCCTACGAAGTCGCTGATGCCATTGAACGCGGCGACTTTGATCACCTGCAAGGTGAGCTGGGCGACCTGTTGTTCCAAGTGGTGTATTACAGCCAGTTGGCGCGGGAGGAGGGCCGTTTTGAGTTCGCCGGGGTGGTCGACAGCATTACCCGCAAGTTGATCCGCCGCCATCCTCACGTGTTTCCTACGGGCGATTTGTATGCGCCCTTGGATGTTCCTCAGTTGAGCGAAGAGCAGGTCAAGGTGCGTTGGGAGCAGATCAAAGCTGAGGAACGCGCGGAAAAGTCCGACGCACCGCAGCAATTGTCCCTGCTGGATGACGTGCCCACGGCTTTACCGGCGCTGTCCCGTGCCGCCAAATTGCAAAAGCGCGCCAGCCAGGTCGGTTTCGACTGGCCATCAGCCTTGCCGGTGGTGGATAACGTGCGCGAAGAGCTCGATGAAGTGCTCGAAGCCATGGCCGATAACGACTCGGTGGCGATTGCCGATGAAGTCGGTGACCTGCTGTTTGCGGCGGTCAACCTGGCGCGTCACCTCAAGGTTGACCCGGAGACTGCGCTACGTGGCGCCAATGCCAAGTTCGAACGACGTTTCCGATTTATCGAACAGGCATTGCGCGATACGCACCAATCCATAGAAGATTGCACCCTCGAAGAGTTGGACGCCCTGTGGGGCGAAGCCAAACGTCAGGAAAAGAATGTGTCCAGCTGCGGTTGAGCAGTTGCCTAAGTGAGTAAGCACCATGAGCCTTTCCCTTCGCGACCAGTTGCTTAAAGCAGGTTTGGTCAACCAAAAGCAGGCCAAGCAGGTCGGCAAAGAGAAGCAGAAGCAGCAGCGCCTGGTCCATAAAGGCCAAGCCGAAGTTGATGACACCCAGGCGCGTTTGGCTGCCGAGGCGCACGCCGAGAAGGTCAAGCGTGACCAGGAACTGAACCGCCAGCAGCAGGAAAAAGCCGAGGCCAAGGCCCGCACGGCCCAGGTCAAGCAACTGATCGAGACCTCGCGCCTGCCTAAGCTGACGACTGAGGACTACTACAACTTCGTCGACGACAAGAAGGTCAAACGCCTGTCGGTCAACACGTTGATGCGTAACAAACTGAGCAACGGCTCCCTGGCGATCGTGCACCACGGTGGCAGTTACGAGGTGATCCCGCGTGAAGCGGCGCTGAAGATCCAGGAGCGTGCGCCGGAGCGTATCGTGCAGCTCAACATCCTGACTGAAAGCCAAGTGCCGGATGAAGATGATCCGTACGCTGCCTACCAGATCCCGGATGACCTGATGTGGTAATACGGTAAAAACGAAAAACCCCGCTCAAAAGGCGGGGTTTTTTTTGCAGGTAATCCAGCTGCTGTGTGGGGCCGGATGCCTGCGCGATATCAGAGTTTCAGGAGCTTTGTGCCTGGCGCTTCATCTCAAGAGTTTCGAGCTCGTTTTTATAATTGTGGGCTTCGCTCTCGTCGTGGAACATGCCGACCAGTTGGTCTTGTTGATGTACATCCCAGATGTGAATCCCATGGCCCAGTGCTTCGTGAGACATGTGTGCATCGTCGCGTTCAGTTACTTTTACAGTCATCTGCTTGCTCCAATCTCTGGTTGATCTGCGGCAAGTCGTCGCAGGCCTCTTTTATATGTTTTGTTAGCTTGCTAAGTAAACTGGTTTTGCACGCAACAATTCATTGCACAAAACGCAACAGTGCCGCAGGCCCCGTAAACCGTGACATTGCGTCGCAGGCTGCTGAGTTTTATGACAAAAGTTTCATGTTTGAGTGGGGTTTCAAGCTGGGTTATCTGGGCTGACGGCATCGCGGGCAAGCCAGCTCCCACCGTTAAATGCATTCCAATGTAGTAGCTGGCTTGCCTGCGATAGCGGTAGAGCGTCCAGCACAAAACCTGCAGGCGAAAAAAAGCCCCGCATTCAGCGAGGCTCCTTTTTCAGCTCATCAGCCCATCAGCTACCTTTGACAGCCTTGCCGTCAACGGTGCCGTCCAACAGCATGATGTTGTATTCCTTGCCGTCGGTTTCCACCTGACGCAGGGCAACCAGGATGCCGCCCCAGTCCTTGGCAAACCACATCTGAGTGATGCGCTTGCTCTGCGACGGGTCGCGCACGCGCTCGACCTTGATAGCATCGATAGCGCCGGCTTTGGTCTGGACCTTTTCCGGGCCGATCACGCGGAAGTCGTAGGTATCGACATCGGTGCCTTCAACCACGCGGTAGCTCATGCTTTTCTTGCCGGCGGCAACATCGCGCTGCAGGGCAAGCTGGTAGGTCGATTTGTCGAGCATGCCACTTTCGAGGGTGACGTTGACCGGGTCTTTGTTTTCGAAACCAGTTACTTTTTTGCTCGTCTGGTCGAAGTCCAGGTTGATCTTTTTCGCCTTGCCCAGACCGCCGCGTTCGAAGCTGTAGCTCTTCGGTTGCAGGGCGTCCTTGTCGAACAGGATCACACTGGTCTCGGTGAGGCTGGCGATCATCATGGAAGCCTTGAAGTTCAAGGTCCAGGAGCCATTGTCATTTTTGGTCAGGCTGCGTTCGGCCGAACCACTCATGGGCAACTGTTTCCAGTCGGCGGTGTAGCTGGCGGAGAAAGGGTGAAGGTCTGCTGCTTGCACGGCGGGCAAGGCGAACAGCGCAAAAGCGAAGAGCAAGGCGCGACGCATAAAATCTCCTAGGTTCGAATCAAGTGGCCGCTGGCCGCGAGTAACTGACCGTCCAATAATGCACCCTGTTCGCCAAGAATCAATCGCCCCTCGGCAAACCAGCGAACAGCCAGTGGGTAAATCCTGTGTTCCTGGGTGTGAACCCGTTGCGCAAGTGTCTGCGCTGAGTCTGCAGACTCTACCGGAACCACAGCCTGTACGACCAGAGGCCCGCCATCGAGTTCCTCGGTGACGAAGTGCACACTGCAGCCGTGCTCGGTGTCACCGGCCTCGAGGGCGCGTTGGTGAGTATGTAACCCTTTGTATTTGGGCAACAGGGACGGGTGGATATTCAGCAGGCGCCCTTGGTAGTGCCGCACGAAATCAGCGCTGAGAATGCGCATGAAACCGGCGAGGACCACGAGCTTGGGGTTGAAGGCGTCGATCAGTTCGATCAAGGCGCTATCGAAGGCCTCGCGGCCTTCGAAAGCCTTGTGATCCAGGGCGCGGGTAGCGATACCCGCGTCCGTGGCGCGTTGCAGGCCGTAGGCGTCGCTGCGGTTGGAGATCACCGCAGCGATGCGCACCGGGCTGTCGCCGATGCGCGCGCTGTCGATCAAGGCCTGCAAATTACTGCCGGTGCCGGAGAGCAGCACCACGACATCACATGTAGCGGGCATCCGCTCTTGCATCAATGTGCCTTAAGGTTCTTCAGTTCAACTTGAGCCGCGCCTTCGGCAGCGGTGGCGATCTGGCCGATGACCCACGGCTGCTCGCCTGCTTCGCGCAGTACGTTCAGTGCGCTTTCAACGTGCTCTTGAGCCACGCAGATCACCATGCCCACGCCGCAGTTCAGCACGCGGTGCATTTCGGTTTCGTTGACGTTGCCTTGCTCTTGCAGCCAGTCGAAGACTGCCGGGCGCTGCCAGCTGGCCACGTCGACGATCGCCTGGGCGCCTTTTGGCAGAACACGCGGAATGTTGTCCAGCAGGCCGCCACCGGTGATGTGGGCCATGGCTTTGACCGCGCCAGTGTCCTTGATCAGCTTGAGCAGTGGCTTGACGTAAATGCGTGTCGGGGCCATCAGCAGGTCGGTCAGCGGCTTGCCGTCGAGTTGGATGGTCTCGATGTCGGCGCCGGACACTTCGATGATCTTGCGGATCAGCGAGTAGCCGTTGGAGTGCGGGCCGGAGGATGGCAGGGCGAGCAGGGCGTCACCGGCAGCGACTTTGGAGCCGTCGATGATTTCGGATTTCTCTACAACACCGACGCAGAAACCGGCCAGGTCGTAGTCTTCGCCTTCATACATGCCTGGCATTTCAGCGGTTTCGCCGCCGACCAGAGAGCAACCCGACAGTTCGCAGCCCGCGCCGATGCCAGTCACGACCTGGGTCGCGGTTTCGACGTTGAGTTTGCCGGTGGCGTAGTAGTCGAGGAAGAACAGCGGCTCGGCGCCGCACACCACCAGGTCGTTGACGCACATGGCAACCAGGTCGATGCCGATGCTGTCGTGCTTGTTCAGGTTCAAGGCCAGGCGCAGCTTGGTGCCCACGCCGTCGGTGCCGGAGACCAGTACAGGCTGTTTGTAGCCGGCCGGGATTTCGCAGAGGGCGCCAAAACCGCCCAGGCCGCCCATGACTTCGGGGCGCGCAGTGCGCTTGGCGACGCTCTTGATGCGTTCGACCAATGCTTCACCGGCGTCGATGTCTACACCGGCGTCCTTGTAGCTCAGGGAGGGTTGCTTGCTCATGATCCAGGCCTTTAGGGGGGATTTCTGGGTAACGACCGAGCGGCGGGCGCTTTTGATAAAAGGCCCAGCCGTTGACGGTCTGCGAAGGCGCGCGATTTTATCAGGCTTGAGAGGCAGCGGCCATCCTCGGGCCGACGGGCAGGGCCATATAGGTTAAAAAAGCCGGTTAAAAAAATGCTAATGGGGTCTGCTTTGGCGTGTATTAAGGTATAGCCTTTAAACCGCTACCGTTATGACGTTGCGAAAACTTACCAAGACCCTGTGAATGTTTTACCGGCTGCTGTGGTCACAGCCATGCTAAGCCGAGTTCACGCGGTCTGTTCCAGCCGCTAAATTTGTTGTTCGGGAATCTTCCATGCGTCTGTGTAAATTCTTCTTTGTAGGCTGCTTGTCGTTGGTCAGCCTGGCGAGTCATGCCGAAACCCTCAATGGCCTGTATCAAGTGCTTGAACCTGTCAGCAGCCAGTCGCCGCAGGAGCGCGACCAAGCCACCCAGCGCGCCGTGCAAACCCTGGTGATCCGCCTGACGGGAGACGCCAAGGCCGCCGATGGCCCGGGCCTGGCGGCGATTCGCAAGGACCCGCAACAAATCATCAGCCAGTACGGCTACGACGCCGGCCCACCGGAAAGCCTGCAAGTGGATTTCGACCCGGTGAGCACCGATCGCGCGCTGCGTGAGGCGGGCTTGTCGATCTGGGGCAGCAATCGGCCGTCGATCCTCGGCTGGTGGCTGAACGACTCCACCGAAGGCAGCAGCCTGGTCGGTGATGGCCAAGCCGTCGCCGGCGCGCTGCGTCGGGCGGCGCAACACCGTGGCTTGCCGTGGCGCCTGCCGCTGGGTGATCTGGACGAACAGGTAGTCGCCACAGCACCGAATCTGGAAAGCGCCGACGCCACGCCACTGCGCGCAGCTTCTGAGCGCTACGGTGCCGACGCATTGCTCGCCGTGCACGCGCGCCAGGAAGGTAACCAGTGGCAGGCCAAATGGCGCCTGTGGCTGGGCGACAAGAGTGAGCAGGGCACCGCCCAAGGTGCCGACACCGCCGCCGTGGCCGATGCCGTATTGCTCGCCGTCAGCCAAAAGTTGGCGCCACGTTTTGCCGTCAAACCCGGTGTGAGCAGTGAGCAGTTGCTCGAAGTGCAGGGCATGACCCTGGAGCGCTACGCCGCACTGGGCCATCTGCTCGAGCCTTTTGGTGGTCAGCCGCAGCGCGTGGATGGCAACCGTATTGTGTACCGCGTCAACGGCAGTGCCGATCAGTTGCGTACCCAGTTGAGCCTGGCCAAGTTGCAGGAAGTGCCTGCGGGTGAGGTGCCGGCCCAGCAGCCGGTGGTGGACGCTACACAGCCCGCTGTTGCGCCTGAACCTCAGGCACAGCTGCGTTTTCGCTGGTAATTGTTCTTCCTTTATAGATAGAAGCAAATAATGGAGTGGTTTATGGCGGATACGCGTCGTTGGGTGTGGCTTGGCGGGATTGTCCTGCTGTGCGTTTTTGTGTTCTTACTGCATTCGATCCTGACGCCGTTCCTGGTGGCGCTGCTGCTCGCCTATCTGTTCGATCCGGTGGTGGATCGCCTGGAGAAAGCCGGCCTGTCGCGGACCTTGGGTGTGGTGGCGGTGTTTGCGCTGTTCACGTTGGTCATCACAGCATTGGTACTGGTATTGGTGCCGATGCTGGCCAAGCAGCTGTTTCGCTTGTATGAACTGGCGCCGCAGATGCTCGATTGGTTGCAGCACACGGCAATGCCGTGGGCCCAGGCCAAGTTGGGCCTGGCTGATGGCTTCTGGAAGTTCGACAAGGTCAAGGCGGCGATCAGTGAGCACATGGGTCAGACCACCGATATCGTCGGTGTCGTGCTCAGCCAGGCCACGGCATCCAGCCTGGCGTTGATTGGCTGGTTGACCAACTTGGTGCTGATCCCAGTGGTGGCGTTCTACCTGCTGCGTGACTGGGACCTGATGATGGCCAAAATCCGCAGCCTGCTGCCGCGCAACAGCGAAGAGCGCATCGTTTCCCTGGCCGAAGAGTGCCATGAGGTACTGGGCGCGTTCGTGCGTGGTCAGTTGCTGGTGATGCTGGCCCTGGGGATTATCTACGCCGCCGGCCTGATGGCGATTGGCTTGGAGCTGGGCCTGTTGATCGGCTTGATCGCCGGCCTGGCCGCTATCGTGCCTTATATGGGCTTCGTGATCGGCATTGGCGCGGCACTGGTGGCCGGGTTGTTCCAGTTTGGCGGCGACCTGTACCCGATGCTCGGGATTGTCGCGGTGTTCATGGTCGGCCAGGCCCTTGAAGGCATGGTGTTGACGCCGCTGCTGGTGGGTGACCGGATCGGCCTGCACCCGGTGGCGGTGATCTTTGCGATCCTGGCGGGCGGTGAGCTGTTTGGTTTCACCGGCATCCTGCTGGCGCTGCCGGTGGCGGCGGTGATCATGGTGCTGGTGCGTCATGTGCACGATTTGTATAAAGATTCGGATGTGTATACCGGGGCTGAAGACCCCGATCTGTAACCGCTTCGTCACAAACCCGGCCCAGGCCGGGTTTGTTGTTTTTGGAAGGTGGTGTCAAACTATTTGCGCAAATCGCCCCAAGTTAACGCAAACCTTTGATTTTGCTTGTGGTCTGCTGCATTGTGCGCCCGGCGTCACGGGTATAAACTTTGCAAACTTTACACAGAGGCCACTAACGGTTCGTTTGGAGCCGTTCAGTCAGCATGAAACCGATTCAGCTGCCCTTGGGTGTGCGTCTGCGTGACGACGCCACCTTTATCAATTACTACCCAGGCGCCAATGCCGCTGCACTCGGCTATGTCGAGCGGCTCTGCGAAGCCGACGCCGGGTGGACTGAAAGCCTGATCTACCTGTGGGGCAAGCACGGCGTGGGGCGTACCCACCTGTTGCAGGCCGCGTGCCTGCGCTTCGAGCAAATGGGTGAGCCGGCGGTGTACCTGCCATTGGCTGAGTTGATGGACCGGGGTATCGGGATCTTCGACCACCTGGAGCAATACGAGTTGGTGTGCCTGGATGATCTTCAGGCGATTGCCGGTAAGGCGGATTGGGAAGAGGCGCTGTTTCACCTGTTCAATCGCTTGCGTGACAGCGGCCGGCGCCTGTTGATCGCCGCGTCCACCTCGCCACGTGAGCTGCCAGTGAAGCTGGCCGACCTCAAGTCGCGCCTGACCCTGGCGCTGATCTTCCAGATGCGCCCGCTGTCCGACGAAGACAAACTGCGCGCCTTGCAATTGCGCGCATCCCGTCGCGGCTTGCACCTCACCGATGAGGTCGGGCACTTTATCCTCACCCGTGGCACCCGCAGCATGAGCGCGTTGTTCGATTTGCTCGAACAACTCGATCAGGCCTCTTTGCAGGCTCAGCGCAAGCTCACCATTCCTTTCCTCAAGGAAACCCTCGGCTGGTAGCCAGCCCTTGTATTACGGGGCTTTCGGCAAATTTCAGGCGCCAGAAAACCTGCGTTTGGGCCGCTTTAGCCACGCAAAAGGCGCGTATAGGGTATTAAGGGCTTAGATGTCATAGTCCAAACAAGAAGTCACATAGATCACGATTGAATTTGCAAATCGATGTGATAGAGGGCATAGTCTCGGCTTCTTTACACATCAGCCACGGTCGTGCCCATGCTAAATCGCTTCGCACCCCTCGTGCCTCTCGCACTCGTTACCCTGTTGTTTGGTTGCGCCACCCACACTCAAAACGTGGCTGAGCAGCAAAAACCAGCACAACAGTCTCAGGCAAAATTCGTTGCAGCGCAGTCTTCCACTGTCTATCAGGAAGCTCTCTATAAAGAAGAGCAGGCAACTGAGAAAGAACTCGCCGCCTTCGCCGGCAGCAAGCCTTACCAGCTTCCAGTTCTGGCCGACAGCATCCTCGAACGCGGCATGTCCCTGATCGGTACCCGTTACCGTTTCGGCGGCACCTCCGAAGCCGGTTTCGACTGCAGCGGCTTCATCGGCTATCTGTTCCGTGAAGAAGCGGGCATGAATCTGCCTCGCTCCACGCGCGAAATGATCAACGTGGATGCACCGTTGGTCGCACGCAAGAACCTTAAGCCCGGTGATCTGCTTTTCTTTAGTACGGCTGGCCGTGGTCGTGTGAGCCATGCCGGTATCTACTTGGGCGATAACCAGTTTATCCACTCCAGCAGCCGTCGCAGTGGCGGTGTTCGAGTCGACAACCTGGGTGACAGCTACTGGAGCAAAACCTTCATCGAAGCCAAGCGCGCACTCGCCATGGCCCCGACTACGGTTACCGCTAGTAAGTAAAGTTAAAGTGATACTTGAAGTTTGACGTGTAAGCGCTAGAATCCCTGGACATTGTTGTAATCCGTTCGCGCGAGCTTTGCTTGCGCGTTCTGGTTTTCAGCGCTCGGCAGCGAAAGCCGCATCCAGACCAGGATTGTTCTGCCCATGTCGACCTCAGCCCGCCTCATTCTTCTGGTGTGCGCCGCGCTTCTCAGCGCCTGCGCAAGCCGACCACCGCCGCCCGCGCCTGTAGCGGTCAAGCCTAAGCCGGTGTTCAACTATTCCACGCAAAATTTCTCGCCGGCAGCCGAAGACGTGCTCTTCCGTGCGCTGGGCCTGGTCGGCACGCCTTATCGTTGGGGCGGTAACACGCCGGACTCCGGGTTTGATTGCAGCGGCTTAATCGGGTTTGTCTACCGTGACGCTGCGGGCATCAGCCTGCCGCGCACCACCCGTGAATTGATCGTGATGCGTGCCCAGGATGTGAGCGAAAACAACCTGCAGACCGGTGACCTGATCTTCTTCGCGACCGGCGGCGGCTCACAGGTAAGCCACGCGGGTATCTACGTGGGCGAAGGGCGATTCGTACATGCACCGCAAACCGGCGGTACGGTGAAGCTCGATACCCTGTCCAAGGCCTATTGGCAGAATGCTTATTTGAGCGCCAAGCGTGTATTGCCTGCGAATCTGGCGCGCAACCCCTAGAAATCAAAATGTGGGAGGAGGGCTTTTGTGGGAGCCGGGCTTGCCCGCGATGCAGGCACCTCGGTCTTATCGTTAAACCGAGTTGATGCCATCGCAGGCAAGCCAACCCCCACAAAAGCCCGCTCCCACATTGGTTTTATGGCGTCTTACTTAGCCGCCGACACCCGCCACACCTTATTCCCCACATCATCGGCCACCAGCAAATCCCCCTGCTGATCAATTACCACGCCCACCGGCCGGCCCATGGCTTTCTCATCACTGTTGAGGAACCCCGTCAGCACATCCACCGGCTGCCCTTTAGGCTGACCACCCTCAAACGGCACGAAAATTACCTTGTAGCCACTGTGCGGCTTGCGGTTCCACGAACCATGCTGGCCGATAAACGCGCCGTTGCTGAACTGCGCCGGGAGTTTGCTGCCCTCAGCGAAGGTCAGGCCTAAAGACGCAGTGTGCGGGCCCACCGCATAGTCCGGGGCGATGGCCTTGGCGACCAGGTCCAGATTCTGCGGTGAAACGCGTATATCCACATGCTGCCCGTAGTAACTGAACGGCCAGCCATAAAACGCGCCGTCCTTGACCGAAGTGATGTAGTCCGGCACCAGGTCGCTGCCGATTTCATCGCGTTCATTCACCGCCGTCCACAGTTTGCCACTCTGCGGTTCCCAAGCCATGCCGTTGGGGTTACGCAAGCCGGAGGCAAAAATGCGGTGCTGGCCGGTGGCGCGGTCGACTTCCCAGATCGCCGCGCGACCTTCTTCCGCCGCCAAGCCGTTCTCGCCGACGTTGCTGTTGGAGCCGACACTCACATACAACTTGCTGCCGTCCTTGCTGGCCACCACGTTTTTCGTCCAGTGGTGGTTAATGCTGCCGCCGGGCAAGTCGACCACTTTGGTGCCGGCGGCCTTGATTGCGGTTTCGCCCGGCTGATAAGGAAAGCGCAACAGCTTGTCCGAGTCGGCGACATACAAGTCGTTGCCGACCAAGGTCATGCCGAACGGCGAGTTGAGGTTCTCCAGGAACACCGTGCGCGTTTCGGCGACGCCGTCGTGGTTGGCATCACGCAGCAGCGTGATGCGGTTCGGGCTCGGCACGCCGGCGCCGGCGCGGCCCATGACCTTTTCCATCACCCAGCCGCGAATGCCCTTGGAGTCATCCGGCTTGGGCGGGGCGTTGGTTTCTGCCACCAGTACATCACCGTTGGGCAACACATACAGCCAGCGCGGGTGGTCCAGGCCTTCGGCAAATGCCGCGACCTGAGTACCGGCTGCGGCTGTCGGCTTCGCGCCCTCTGGCCAGCCAATCGCCGGGGCGATATTCACGGTGGGGATCAGGGTTTTGTTCGGCTCCGGCAGCTTAGGCGAGGGCCCGGTGCCGTCTGAGACCTTCAGAGTAGAGCTTTCACCGCAGGCGGCGAGGGTGCCTGCCAGCATGATCAGTAGGGCGAGTCTGGTTTTATGCATGGTTTTCTCCTTAATACCTGTAAGGGTAGAGGTGTTTGCCGGTCAGATCGTTCCAGTACAAGGCCAGCTTTAATTGACGCTCCACCCCCAACCCACTAACCTTCGCGGCTTGTTCCAGGTGCTCTGTGACCGGTG
Organism: Pseudomonas sp. D47; assembly: GCF_045447305.1. Classification (NCBI taxonomy): domain Bacteria; kingdom Pseudomonadati; phylum Pseudomonadota; class Gammaproteobacteria; order Pseudomonadales; family Pseudomonadaceae; genus Pseudomonas; species Pseudomonas sp. D47. The sequence continues at coordinate 188,823 of NZ_JBJGXU010000003.1, forward strand.
GGTCGACAGAGTGAAACAGGGAAGCCGGTGAGTGAGCGCACTTCTACACAGTGCTGCCGCAATTCCGGCGCTGCCCCCGCAACGGTAAATGAGTGAAAACGGTGCCTTTTGCCACTGTATCTACGTGATATGGGAAGGCGCACCGTTGGCCTGCTTTCTATAAAGGGAGGCCACTCATGAGTCCGGAGACCGGCCTGAAACATCCAACAGCATCACGGTGGGCGATGCTTGGCTGTCTGTTATTTCTTTTTCCTGCCCGCCGTTTTTGTCCAGCCCCAACGGAGAGCTGTCATGACCGATTCCCCCGACCGCGACGAACGCCACCTGGCGCGCATGCTGCGCAAAAAAGCCGTGATCGATGAACGTATCGCCAATTCCCCGAGCGAATGCGGCTTGCTGCTGGTATTGACCGGCAACGGCAAAGGCAAGAGCAGTTCGGCGTTTGGCATGCTCGCCCGCGCCATGGGCCACGGCATGCAGTGCGGCGTGGTGCAGTTCATCAAGGGGCGCAACAGCACCGGTGAGGAACTGTTCTTCCGCCGCTTCCCCGAGCAAGTGCGCTTTCACGTGATGGGCGAAGGCTTCACCTGGGAAACCCAGGACCGCCAGCGCGACATCGCCGCCGCCGAAGCCGCCTGGGCAGTTTCCCGCGAACTGCTGCAAGACCCTTCCATCGGCCTTGTGGTGCTGGATGAACTGAACATCGCCCTCAAGCACGGCTACCTTGATCTGGACCAGGTACTCAGCGACCTGCAAGCCCGCCCGCCGATGCAGCACGTGGTGGTCACCGGCCGTGGCGCTAAGCCTGAGCTGATCGAAATGGGCGACACCGTCACCGAAATGGGCATGCTCAAGCACGCGTTCCAGGCCGGTATCAAGGCACAGAAGGGCGTCGAACTTTGAATCAGCCCCGTCATTGCCCGGCCGTCCTGATCGCCGCACCGGCGTCCGGCCAAGGCAAAACCACCGTCACCGCCGCGCTGGCGCGTTTGCACCGCAACCTGGGGCGCAAGGTGCGCGTGTTCAAATGCGGGCCGGACTTTCTTGACCCGATGATCCACGAACGCGCCAGCGGTGCGCCGGTGTATCAATTGGACATGTGGATGGTCGGTGAGCAGGAAAGTCGCCGTTTGCTGTGGGAGGCGGCGGGCGAAGCCGACCTGATCCTGATCGAAGGCGTGATGGGCCTGTTCGACGGCACGCCCTCCAGCGCTGACCTGGCGCGGCACTTTGGCGTGCCGGTGCTCGGGGTGATCGACGGCACCGCCATGGCCCAGACCTTTGGTGCGCTGGCCTTGGGCTTGGCGCGCTATCAGCCCGACCTGCCGTTCGCCGGCGTGCTGGCCAACCGCGTCGGCACCCTGCGCCATGCACAATTGCTCGAAGGCAGCCTCACCGAAGGCCTGCGCTGGTACGGCGCGCTGTCGCGGGAAACCGGGATCGAATTGCCCAGCCGCCACCTGGGTCTGGTGCAAGCCAGCGAATTGAATGACCTCGACGTGCGCCTGGACGCCGCCGCCCAAGCCCTGGGCAGCAGTTGCGAAGTCGCCTTGCCGCCACCGGTGACCTTCGCCGCGCCTGAAGTGATCGAAGCCGAGCCCTTGCTGGCTGGCGTGCGCATCGCTGTCGCCCGTGACGAAGCCTTTGCCTTCACCTATGGCGCCAGCCTCGACCTGCTGCGGGCGATGGGCGCCGAGTTGTGCTTCTTCTCGCCGATTCACGATAGCGAATTACCTGACGCCGACAGCCTCTATTTGCCCGGTGGTTACCCGGAATTGCACCACCAGGCGCTGTCGGAAAACACCCTGATGCTCGACGCGATCCGCGCCCATCACGCCGCCGGTAAACCCATGCTCGCCGAATGTGGCGGCATGCTTTATTTACTGGACTCGCTCACCGATGTCGACGGCACCCGTGCCGAACTGGTCGGCCTGTTGCAAGGTGATGCGGTGATGCAAAAGAAACTCGCAGCCCTGGCCCTGCAAAGCGTCGAGTTGCCGGAAGGCGTACTGCGCGGTCACACCTATCACCATTCCCTGACCAGTACTGAGTGGCAGCCAATTGCTCGTGGGCTTAGCCCTAACGGCGGGCGCGGTGCTGAGGCGGTTTACCGACAGGGGCGGATGACGGCTTCCTACGTGCACTTTTACTTTCCCTCCAACCCTACGGCGGTGGCTGCTTTGTTTGCGCCGAGCCTTGAGAGTGCTATCGCAGGCAAGCCAGCTCCCACATCGACAGCGTTCGCAAATCAAAATGTGGGAGCGGGCTTGCCCGCGATAGGGCCATGACTGACAACGCCTACCCCCAAGCCGAACGCGACGCCGTCTACCGCGCCATCGCCGAACGCCGCGACATGCGCCACTTCACAGGTGGCAGCGTGGCCCCCGACTTGCTGCACCGCCTGCTCCAGGCCGCGCACCAGGCGCCCAGCGTCGGCTTGATGCAGCCCTGGCGGTTTATCCGCATCAGCGACCGCCCATTGCGCGGGCAGATTCAGCAACTGGTGGAAGAAGAGCGCGTGCGCACCGCCGAGGCGCTGGGCGAGCGCTCCGATGAATTCATGAAGCTCAAGGTTGAAGGCATCCACGACTGCGCCGAAGTGTTGGTGGCGGCGCTGATGGATGACCGCGAACGCCATATCTTTGGCCGTCGCACCTTGCCGGAAATGGACATGGCGTCGTTGTCCTGCGCGATCCAGAATCTGTGGCTGGCGGCTCGTGTCGAAGGCCTTGGCATGGGCTGGGTCTCGTTGTTCGAACCGCAAGCCCTGGCCGACCTGCTGGGCTTGCCGCCCGGTGCCAAACCCCTGGCGGTGTTGTGCCTGGGCCCGGTCGCCGAGTTCTACCCGGCACCGATGTTGCAGCTCGAAGGCTGGACCGAACCACGGCCGATGAGTGACATGTTGTATGAGAATGTGTGGGGAGTGAGTCAATGAGTGTGGCCTTGCTGTGTGTCGCTGCCGTGGCGCTGGATGCGCTGCTGGGCGAGCCCAAGCGCTGGCATCCGCTGGTGGCGTTCGGCAACTTCGCCGGGCGCATCGAGCAGCGTTTCAACAGCGGTGGCCGCGGCTGGCGCAGCCACGGCGTGACCGCGTGGTTTGTCGCGGTGGTGCCGCTGACCCTGCTGGCCACCGCGTTGTCATGGGCGCCGTATATCGGCTGGGCGTTGGAGATTCTGGCGTTGTACCTGGCGCTGGGCATGCGCAGCCTTGGCGAACATGTGATCCCGGTCGCCCAGGCGTTGCGCAGTGATGACCTGGATGAAGCGCGTAAGCGCGTGAGTTACCTGGTCAGCCGCCAGACCAGCGAACTGGACAGCACCGAAGTCGCGCGTGCCGCCACCGAATCGGTGCTGGAGAACGGCAGCGATGCGGTGTTCGCAGCACTGTTCTGGTTTGTCGTCGCTGGCGTGCCGGGCGTGGTGCTCTATCGCCTGAGCAACACCCTCGACGCCATGTGGGGCTATCGCAACGAGCGCTTTGAGCGTTTCGGCTGGGCGGCGGCAAAGATCGACGATGTACTCAACTATATTCCCGCGCGCTTGGTGGCTTTGACCTACGCCGTACTCGGCAAAACCCGCCTAGCGCTCAAATGCTGGCGCACCCAGGGCCCGACGTGGGACAGCCCTAACGCAGGGCCAGTGATGGCCGCCGGTGCGGGCGCATTGGGGGTGGAACTGGGTGGCGCGGCGATTTATCACGGTGAGCTGCATCAGCGCCCGCAACTGGGCGAAGGCCCGGCGGCGGATGCCGACGCTATCGACCGCGGCTGGCAACTGGTGCAGCGCGGTGTGTGGTTATGGCTGTTGATCCTCTGCGCGGGGGCGCAATTCTATGCTTGAACACGGTGGCCGGCTGCGTAAGGCAGTGATTCAGTACGGGATTGCCGAGGCGGATTGGCTCGACCTGTCCAGCGGCCTGGCGCCCTGGCCGTGGCCGATCCCTGAGATCCCATTGCGGGCCTGGGCGCGCTTGCCGGAAACCGATGACGGCCTGGAGAAGGCCGCCAGCGAATACTACGGCGCTGCTCACGTGCTGCCGGTGGCGGGTTCCCAGGCAGCCATCCAATTGCTGCCGCGCTTGCGTCGTTCCGGCAAGGTCGGCGTGCTGTCGCCGTGTTATGCCGAGCACGCCGAAGCCTGGCGTCGCGCCGGTTACGTGGTGCGCGAGGTGCAGGAGCAGGAAGTCGACTTCTTTCTCGACAGCCTCGATGTGCTGGTGGCGGTCAACCCCAACAACCCCACTGGCCTGAGGCTGCCCCCGCAGCGCCTGCTGGAGTGGCACTCGCGACTGGCCCAGCGCGGCGGCTGGCTGGTGGTGGACGAAGCGTTTATGGACGTCACCCCGCACTTGAGCCTGGCCAGCCAGACCCACCAAGTCGGCCTGATTGTGTTGCGCTCGTTCGGCAAATTCTTCGGCCTGGCCGGTGTGCGCCTGGGCTTTGTGCTGGCGGAGCGCAAGCTGCTCAAATTGTTGGCCGAACAGCTCGGCCCGTGGACGGTCAGCGGGCCGACGCGGGTGCTCGGCCAAGTGTGCCTGCGCGATACGGCGGGGCATGCCCATCAGCGTAATCGCTGCATCGAAGCCGGCCAGCGCCTATTTGAACTGCTGGAGCGCCACGGCTTTCAACCCCAAGGCGGCTGCGCGTTGTTCCAATGGCTGATCACGCCGCACGCCGAACGCCTGCACGAATTCATGGCCCAGCGCGGCATTCTGTTGCGTCTGTTTATCCACGACAGCAGCCTGCGTTTCGGCCTGCCCGACACTGAGGCGGATTGGCTTCGACTTGATGAGGCCCTGGCCGCCTACAAGGACGCCGCATGAGTACGCTGATGGTGCAAGGCACCACCTCCGACGCCGGTAAAAGTACCCTGGTGACCGCGCTGTGCCGCTGGCTGGTGCGCCAGGGCGTGGCGGTGGCGCCGTTCAAGCCGCAGAACATGGCGCTCAACAGCGCCGTGACGGCTGAAGGCGGCGAGATCGGCCGCGCCCAGGCCGTGCAAGCCCAGGCCGCTAACCTCGCGCCGCACACCGACATGAACCCGGTGCTGCTCAAACCCAACAGTGACACCGGCTCCCAGGTGATCATCCATGGCCGCGCCGTGACCAGCATGAACGCCGTGGCCTATCACGACTATAAAGCCATTGCGATGCAGGCAGTGCTGGCCTCCCACGCGCGTTTGAGCGAGGCCTACCCGGTGGTGATGGTGGAAGGCGCGGGTTCCCCGGCAGAGATCAACCTGCGCGCCAATGACATCGCCAATATGGGCTTCGCCGAAGCGGTGGATTGCCCGGTGCTGCTGATCGCCGATATCAATCGCGGTGGCGTGTTTGCCCATCTGGTCGGCACCCTGCAATTGCTTTCGCCGACCGAGCAGGCGCGGGTCAAGGGCTTCATCATCAACCGCTTTCGTGGCGATATTGCGCTGTTGCAGCCAGGTTTGGATTGGCTGGAAGCGCGCACCGGCAAGCCAGTGGTGGGCGTGTTGCCTTACGTCATGGACTTGCATCTGGAAGCCGAAGACGGCATCGACCAGCGCCAGATCGACAAGGCCGCGCAGGTGCTCAACGTGGTGGTGCCGGTGTTGCCGCGTATCAGCAATCATACGGATTTTGATCCGTTGCGCCTGCATCCGCAGGTGGATTTGCAGTTTATCGGCCCGGGCCAGCCCATTCCGGCGGCTGACCTGATTATCTTGCCGGGTTCGAAAAGTGTGCGCAGCGATTTGGCGTACCTGCGCGCTAATGGCTGGGACACGGCCGTGGCGCGGCATTTGCGTTATGGCGGCAAGGTGTTGGGGATTTGCGGTGGGTTGCAGATGCTCGGTGAGCAAGTGCATGACCCGCTGGGGTTGGAAGGGCTGGCCGGGTCCAGCGATGGGCTGGGGTTGCTGGCGTTCAGCACGACGCTGGAGCAAGAGAAGCAATTGCGCAATGTGCGTGGGCGGTTGTTGCTGGAGGATGCTGAGGTCAGTGGCTATGAGATCCATGCGGGTGTGACCTCGGGCAGTGGCTTGTCGCGTGCCGCGGTGTTTTTGGATGATGGCCGAAGTGATGGCGCGCAGAGTGAAGACGGGCAGATTCTTGGCACCTATCTGCATGGGTTGTTTGAGACGCCGGCCGCTTGCAGCGCCCTATTGCGCTGGGCTGGTTTGGAGTCTGTGCAGGAAGTGGATTACCACGCTTTGCGCGAGCGTGATATTGAGCGGTTGGCGGACTTGGTGGAGAACCATCTGGATACCGGCTTATTGCGCAAGCTGTGCGGGATTTGACGGTGTACACACGGACTTTAGGTGGGAGCGGGCTTGCCTGCGATGGCGGTCTGCCAGTCAACCACTATTGCACTGATGCACCACGCCCTAAATGTGGGAGCGGGCTTGTTCGCGAAGGCGGTGGGTCGGTGTACATATCCATTTCTTTGGTAACGGCGACCTATGGTTCCGCTCTTACAGCGGGTCACTTTTGGAAAGACCCAAAAGTAACCAAAAGGTCTTCGCCCCACCACTCGGCACCTCGCCTAGGCTCGGTGTGCCCGAACGCAGGCTTGAATCCGTGGGCCGCCGCGATGGGCCATCCTTGGCCCAGCGCGGCTAACCCGGCGTCCTGCCGGGTTACCCACGGATTCAAGCCTGCGTTCGGCCAGCGTGGTTTAACGGGGCGACTGAGATCAAAGTCAAAAGCCAGATCAACAGCCAGATCAAAGGCCAGATCAAAAGCAGATCTGCTTTTCTGTGGGAGCTGGCTTGCCTGCGATGGCGGCCTGCCAGCCAGCCACTATTCAACTGATGCACCACATTTGACGGTGCCCACTTCAAGCGACCGGCCGGCCAATAAAGGTGCCTTCCCATGTATCAGTTGATCCTCGGCGGTGCCCGTTCCGGTAAGAGCCGTCTCGCCGAAAAGCTCGCCAATGAGAGCGCTTTGCCCGTTACCTATATCGCCACCAGCCAGCCGCTGGACGGTGAGATGAACGAGCGCGTCGCGCTGCATCGCCAGCGTCGCCCCGATCACTGGGGCTTGATCGAGGAACCCATCGAATTGGCGCGCGTTCTGCGTGAAAACGCCGCCGCCGAGCGCTGCCTGTTGGTGGATTGCCTGACCCTGTGGCTGACCAATCTGCTGATGCTCGAAGACCCGGCGCGTCTGGCGCTTGAGCGTGACCAACTGCTGGAAACCCTGGCTTCGTTGCCAGGTGAAATCATTTTTGTCAGCAACGAGACCGGTCTGGGTGTCGTGCCGCTGGGCGAATTGACTCGCCGCTATGTGGATGAAGCCGGTTGGCTGCATCAAGCCTTGGCTGAGCGCTGTCAGCGTGTTGTCCTGACCGTCGCCGGCCTGCCCCTGACTTTGAAAGGTACTGCGTTATGACTGACACTTGGTGGCTCAACCCCTGCAAGGCCGTCGACGCTTCGGCGCATGAACACGCGCTGGCTCGCCAACAGCAACTGACCAAACCGACCGGTTCTCTCGGTCAGCTGGAAGCCGTGGCGGTGCAGTTGGCCGGCTTGCAAGGCCAGGTCAAGCCGTTGGTGGACCACGTGTGGATCGCGATTTTCGCCGGTGATCATGGTGTGGTCGCAGAAGGCGTGTCGGCGTTTCCCCAGGAAGTGACCGGGCAGATGCTGCACAACTTTGTCACCGGCGGCGCGGCCATCAGCGTATTGGCGCGGCAGTTGGATGCGCAGCTGGAGGTGGTCGACCTGGGGACGGTAACGCCGTCGCTGAACCTGCCGGGTGTGCGTCACCTGAACATCGGCGCGGGCACGGCCAATTTCGTCAACGGCCCGGCGATGACTGAGGCTCAGGGTCGCTTGGCCCTGCACGCCGGTCGCGACAGCGCGCGCCGTGCCTTGGAGAGCGGCGCGCAGTTGTTTATCGGCGGTGAGATGGGCATCGGCAACACCACCGCTGCCAGCGCCTTGGCGTGCGCGTTGCTCGACTGCCAGGTCAGCGACCTGACCGGTCCGGGCACCGGTTTAAATGCCCAAGGCGTCAGTCACAAGGTGGCCGTCATCGAGCGCGCATTGGCGTTGCATGCCGGGCAGCGTGGCGACGCGTTGCAGACCCTGTTCAACCTCGGCGGGTTTGAAATTGCCGCGCTGGTTGGTGCCTACCTGGCCTGCGCCCAGGAAGGCATCGTGGTGCTGGTGGATGGGTTTATCTGCACGGTTGCGGCGTTGGTTGCCACCCGCTTGAACCCAGCGTGCCGTGAGTGGCTGGTGTTCGGCCATCGCGGCGCTGAGCCGGGTCATCGTCATGTGCTGCAACGCCTTGACGCACAACCGTTGCTGGAATTGGGCCTGCGCCTGGGTGAGGGCAGCGGTGCAGCGCTGGCGGTGCCGTTGTTGCGCCTTGCGTGCGCATTGCACGGGCAGATGGCGACCTTCGCCGAAGCCGCCGTGGCGGACCGCCCGGCATGACCTTGCACCTGGACCTGCTGCGCCACGGCGAAACGGAGCTGGGCGGTGGCCTGCGCGGCAGCCTGGACGACGCACTCACCGCCAAGGGCTGGGAGCAGATGCGCGCCGCTGTGGTGGAGCAGGGGCCGTGGGACCGGTTGGTCAGCTCGCCACTGCAACGCTGCGCGCTGTTCGCCCAAGAGTTAGGTGCTCGGCTCAAGCTCCCCATGAGTCTGGAAAAGGATCTGCAAGAGCTGCACTTCGGCGCCTGGGAAGGGCAGAGCGCGGCCGCGCTGATGGAAACCGATGCCGAAGGGTTGGGCTTGTTCTGGGCCGATCCCTATCGCTTCACACCGCCTGAAGGCGAGCGTGTCAGCGACTTTTCCGACCGTGTTCTCGGCGCTGTCTCACGTTTGCATCAAGCTTATGCTGGCGAGCGCGTGTTGCTGATCAGCCACGGTGGCGTCATGCGTCTGCTGCTGGCGCAAGCGCGCGGTTTGCCCCGCGAGCAACTGCTGAATGTCGAAGTCGGCCACGGTGGGCTGTTCAGCCTGCAGGTGGCGGCCGACGGCGTGTTGAAGGAAGGACGCTGACGATGCTGCCATTCTGGATCGCCCTGCAATTTCTCAGCAGCCTGCCGATTCGGCTGCCGGGCATGCCACAGCCTCAGGAGCTGGGGCGTTCGCTGCTGTTTTATCCGCTGGTCGGGTTGTTGTTCGGGCTGCTGCTGTGGGCCCTGAACACGGCGTTGATGGGCGCCCCGTTGTTGCTGCACGCCGCGCTGTTACTGACGGCGTGGGTGCTGCTCAGTGGAGGCTTGCACCTGGACGGCCTGGCCGACAGCGCGGATGCCTGGCTCGGTGGTTTCGGCGATCGTGAGCGCACCCTGACCATCATGAAAGACCCGCGCAGCGGACCGATTGCCGTGGTCACCTTGGGCTTGGTGTTGCTGCTCAAGTTCACGGCATTGGTGGCCTTGATCGAGCAACACAACAGTGCCGCGCTGATCCTCGCGCCACTGATCGGACGTGCATCGATGCTGGCGCTGTTCCTCACCACGCGCTATGTGCGTGCAGGAGGTCTGGGGCAGGCGTTGTCAGATCATTTACCGCGGATCGTCGGCCAACAGGTGCTGATCCTCAGCGGCCTGGCCTGCATCCTGATCGGAGGTTTCAGCGGCGGGATCGCTGTTTTACTCGCGGCCCTGTGCTTTATCGGCCTGCGCCAACTGATGGTCAATCGGCTCGGCGGCACCACCGGCGACACGGCCGGCGCACTGTTGGAGCTGTTGGAAGTCGCGGTGTTGGTCGGCTTGGCGTTGTAACACTTTCTTGCATTTCCATAATCGCGGGTATATACACCTTCCATGCTTGCCTCCCAATGTTTATGCACCAACCTGCGACGCGCCGCCCGTGGCGTCAGCAGGCACTACGACGGCGCTCTCGACGGCTTCGGGATCAACGTCGCCCAGTATTCTTTGCTGTGTAACTTGCAACGCCTGGATCAACCGAGCATTTCCAGCCTGGCTGAAGCCATGGGCCTGGATCGCAGTACCTTGGGGCGTAACCTGCGGGTATTGGAAGGCGAAGGCCTGGTGCAGTTGGTCGAGGGTGATGACTTGCGCAACCGCCTGGTGGTGCTGACCGTCGCCGGCGAGCAACGTCTGGCCGCCGCATTGCCGGCATGGGAAGCGGCGCAGCAGAAATTGATTGATCAGTTAGGCGCCGAAAAGCGCGAAACCTTGTTGGCCTTGCTGGACGAACTCGCCTGAGCGCGAGTTTATTCGAATACAAGCGGGTATATACCCGCGACGGAGAATAAGAATGACCTCGATGTGGCGCACCAGTGGCTGGGTTCTTGTGGGGAGTGCGCTGATCCTGGCGTTGTCCTTGGGTGTGCGGCACGGCTTTGGCCTGTTTCTGGCGCCGATGAGCAGCGAATTCGGCTGGGGCCGTGAGACGTTTGCCTTCGCCATTGCACTGCAGAACCTGATCTGGGGCCTGGCACAGCCGTTTACCGGGGCCCTGGCCGATCGTTTCGGTGCGACCAAAGCCGTGTTTGTCGGCGGTGTGCTGTACGCCGTGGGGCTGGTGTTGATGGGCATGTCCGATTCGGCGTGGTCGTTGTCGCTCAGTGCAGGCTTGTTGATCGGGATCGGCCTGTCGGGCACCTCGTTTTCGGTGATTCTCGGGGTGGTCGGCCGCGCGGTGCCGCCGGAAAAACGCAGCATGGCCATGGGCGTTGCGAGCGCCGCAGGTTCCTTCGGCCAATTCGCCATGGTGCCCGGCACCTTGGGCCTGATCGGCTGGCTGGGCTGGTCGGCTGCATTGCTGGCGTTGGGCCTGATGGTGGCGCTGATCCTGCCGCTGGTGGCGATGCTCAAGGACAAACCGCTGCCGGTGATGGCCGGTCAGCAAACCCTGCGCGAAGCGTTGAAAGAGGCCTGTTCCCACTCTGGGTTCTGGCTGCTGGCCATTGGTTTTTTTGTCTGCGGTTTCCAGGTGGTGTTTATCGGCGTGCACTTGCCGGCGTATCTGGTCGACCAGCATCTGCCGGCCACGGTGGGCACCACGGTGCTGGCCTTGATCGGGCTGTTTAACGTGTTTGGCACCTACACCGCCGGCTGGCTCGGCGGGCGCATGTCCAAGCCGCGCTTGCTCACCGGCTTGTATCTGCTGCGCGCGGTGGTGATCGTGCTGTTCTTGTGGGCGCCGGTGACCGAAGTCACGGCCTACCTGTTCGGCATGGCGATGGGCTTTTTGTGGCTGTCCACCGTGCCGCTGACCAACGGTACCGTCGCCACCTTGTTTGGCGTGCGAAACCTTTCGATGCTGGGTGGGATTGTGTTCCTGTTCCACCAGCTCGGTTCGTTTCTCGGCGGCTGGTTGGGCGGGGTGGTCTATGATCGAACCGGCAACTACGATTTGATCTGGCAGGTGTCGATCCTGCTGAGCCTGCTTGCAGCGGCCCTGAACTGGCCAGTGCGTGAGCGGCCAGTGGCGCGCCTGACGCAAATGGAGGCGGCATGAGTGTAACGCTGCGCGGGCTGGCCCTTTCGGCAGGCCTGGTTTTGTTGTGGCTGGCCTGGTGGGGCTGGCAACAGGGTGGGCTCGCGTTGATGCAACTGGGTATGTCCATCTGTTAAGTTCTGTGTCTGAACTGAATTAAGGACTTTCGACATGCTGATGCGCTGGCTCGCTGTACCCGTCCTGATGGCTGCTGGCAGTGTAGCAATGGCTGCCAACTGCCCGCCGTTGCTGGAGGGCCAATTGCCCAAGTTGCGGGCCAAGGAATTCATTGATCTGTGCCAGCGCTTTGCCGGCAACCCCCTGGTGATCGTCAATACCGCCAGCTTCTGTGGCTTCGCGCCACAGTTCAAAGGCCTCGAAGCCCTGTATCAACGCTATAAAGAACAAGGGTTGGAGGTGATCGGCGTGCCGTCCGATGACTTCAAGCAGGAGGCCAAGACCGGCGAAGAGACCGCCAAGGTGTGTTACGTGAATTACGGCGTGACCTTCACCATGACCGAGCCGCAGAAGGTCAAGGGGCCGGATGCGGTGCATTTGTTCAAGGTCCTGGCGCAGCAGACCAACGCGCCGAAGTGGAATTTCTATAAGTACGTGGTCGACCGCCAGGGTAAGGTGATCGCCAATTTCTCCAGCCTGACCAAGCCGGACAGCCCGGAGCTGATCAAGGCGGTTGAAGAGGCGATTGCGTCTAAACCCTGATCATCGCCGACTAAAAAGCCCCGCCTCCTTTGCAGGAGAGCGGGGCTTTTTTATACGGTTTGAATCAGAACTTGTACGTCATGCCCAGGCCGAAGCCGTTGGCGCTGTTTTCGTACTTGGACGCATAGGTCTGGCCCAGCGCGTTCTGTTTGTTCACCTTGACCGGCTCTTCCTTGAGGTAGGAGTAAGCCAGGTCGATGGTCATGTTATCCATCACCGCGTAGCCCAGGCCGACACTGAAGATAGTCCGGTCACCGGTAGGAATACGCGGCGAACGGTCAGTGTTGTTGGTCGGCGACTGGTCGAAGGTCAAGCCGGTACGCAGGACCACTTGCTTGGTCACTTGGTACGAGGTACCCAGGGCGTAGGCCCAGGTATCGTGCCAGTTTTGCGGCTCTTGGATCTGGCCGACGATCCGCGGTGCGAGTGCACCACCGGTCGTTGCCGTCACACCTTCGTTGTTGACGGTAATGTCTTTCAGGCGGCTCCAGCGCGTCCAGGTCGCACCACCGTAAACCTTCCAGGCATCGCTCAGGTCTTGAGTAACCGAAGCGTCCCAGGATTCAGGGGTGTCGACTTTCAGCGAAGCGTCGTAGCGGTTGGCACGCAGGTAACCGCCAGGAACGCCGGCGCCTGGCGTCACGTCGGTGTGGCCTTCGAGCTTGTATTTCACTTTCGAGTGGTAAGTCAGGCCGACACGGGTGGTGTCGGTGGCTTGCACCAGGATACCGGCGTTAAAGCCGAGCGCGGTGTCGTCGCCTTTGACTTTGATTTTGCTGTCGCCGGTGCCTGCCAGACCTGGGAGCGGCAGCCCCGCGAGGCTTGGTTGCGACTCCAGGGTGCCGGAAATGCGGTTAATGGTCGGACCAAAACCGATCGACACCTTGTCGTTGAAGGCGTAGCTCACAGTCGGCTGGAAGGTGATAACAGCCACTTCACTCTTGTTGCCGAATGCGCGGCCTTGGAAGCCACGTTCGTAGTCAGTCTTCAGGCCGAACGGTGCGTAAACACCGAAGCCGACTGCCCACTGGTCGTTAAGTTTGTTGGTGTAGAAACCAAAAGGAACAGCGGTGAACGGCACCATGTCCCCTTTGTTACTGCCGCGTGAGCGGCCGCTGGCGTCTTTGATGTCGGTCGATGCATCGATAGCGGCGACGCCACCGGTGATTTGCTGGCCTTCGAGGCGAGCCATACCGGCAGGGTTACCAAAGACAGTGCTGGCGTTTTCGGCAGAAGAAGACCGGCCTGCGAAACCCGTACCCATACCGGCGACGTCTTGTTCGTTGAGGGCGAAGCCGCTTGCGAACAGTTGGGAGGAAGCCATGGCAACGGCGAGGCTAAGTGTGGTCTTGAGCATTACTTTTTTCATTATTAGAACTCCGTGGTGATCACCGCTGCGGAAAGTATCAATAAATTTAAGTTAGCGCTATAGGCTGTAATGTAGGAGATAGAGCGGTTTTGTAGGACAATCAGACCAAAATCAGCGTTTTTAGCCGAATCTTGCAAAACGCCTGATCAACAAGTGACCTGATTCATGGGTGAAACACAGGTTTGCCAGGCTTGGGTGAAATCCCGCAGCCGACCTTGAGGGTGAAATATTTCTTTCCAGATACGCGCCATGCCTAATACGTCGCCCGGTGGCGGCAGGGCAGGGCGGTGTTGCTCCACCAGCAGCCAGGCGATGGCGGTGGCGTAACGCAGGTTAACCGTGAGTTCCAGCTGGGGCGCGCTGAGGAAGGCGTGTTGGCTGGCCAGGCCGCGCACCAGGCTGGCGCGTTCGGGGTCGCGCGCAAGGTAATCGTCCCAGAGGGCGCGGTGGCGTGGCTCGGTGATGCTGTACAAGCCGTGGCCGCGGCGGTCATGCAGGGCCGAGCCGAGTTCCGATTGGCTGGCGGCAATGCCCAACAGCAGGGCTTCAGCTGCAGGGTTATGGCGGCCGAGGTAAATCAACGTCGGCCTGATCACATAACGACACAATTCGCTGGCGGCGATACCCATACAAGCCTCAGTCCATGAAAGTGGTCGACGATGCCTGAGACGGTGGGGGCTTGGCAGCAGTGGATCGGATCTCAGGCTCGTCGCAAGCGGATCATGCCGCTTGAGTTGAAGTGTAGTGTCATATTTGTGATGTAAAGGACTGTTTTTAAAACATCTTCTTCATTTAGTTATAACGTTTATATCTATTCGTACTGAGTACTTGTGTTCCGATGCTGAATTTCAGGCAATAAAAAACCCTGCGTTTTAAGCAGGGTTTTTGTGTTTCAGCGACTCGGGTCGATCAGGCAGTCAATGCCTGACGGGTACGCTCGATCACGGCCTGCAGCGGTTCTGCGCTGGAGTATTGATCGGGGTACAGGCGTTCGCTGTGACGAGCGATGCCGTGTTCGTTGACCAGGGTGAAGCTGAAGCAGCCTTTGCGAGCGGCCATGATCAGGCAGTTCATTGGTGCAAAAGCGTTAGTGAGGGTGCGAATGGCATCCTGAGTGTGGATTTGAGTGGACATATTATTGGTGTTCCTACAAATGACACGGATAAGAACCGTGCAACGTTAAAACGTTCCAGTGACGCTGATCACCATTGATCAAACGAAGAACCCGACTGGAACAAAGCAGCCAGTTTGAAGCGCTAATAAGTTAGGCGCGCTTGGGCTGGCAGGTAGGTACTTAGGAGGGCAGGCAACACAACATGGGCAAAGGTTCTGGGCCCGGGGTGAAGATCCTGATCAATTTGCAGGCTGGTTCGGTCAGAGTATTGAAACTTCGCGACACCCTTTGCTTGTTCAAAGGCAGTGTCGTCGCAAGAAATACCTGGAAACCATCGAGGTGGTCGATCCCGTGTTGTTCAGGGGAGTTGTTCGACCAGAATTGACTTTCAGCTTGGTACTAACGTTGCGGATAGTAACGGATTGAAGCACGCAAGGGAAGTGTGCTAACCAAAAAACTTCAATCAGCCGCCCAGCAGCCCGCGATACACCAGCACCGTCGCGGCCGCCACCAGTGAGCAGCCCAGCCCGTAGGCCGCCAGGGTCAGGCGCCAGGAGCGGCCGGTTTCGATTACCTTCATCACGTCGCGCATGTCATTGATGCGGCCATCGCCCAGTTCGATGCACAGGCTCACGGCGGTAAACGCTGCCGATAGCAGGATCGCGATGGCAAACAGTGCACCGTCGGGTGAGGGCAGCGCTGCGTTGATGCCCAATGAGATCGCACAGATGGCCAGCAGCAACATGGCGAATAAGAGAATTCCTTTCATCGAGCCTTACAAGGTTGCGTGGAGGTCAGGCAGTGTGGCGAGCCGAAGCAATTTTGAAAAGGCCCCCGGTTTGTACCGCCGGTAACATTTTTCGGACGCATTGAAGTAAAAAACGGCGGAGATATAACCAGTGGATGGGTACTTGTGCACATTAGTTGCGAGGTGTGTAACCCCGCCGGCAACCGCCTGGAAGCAGCGCTGTTTGCCTGCGATGAAAATTTAAGTCAATGAAAAATATCGCTTTTTTTTATTGGTGAAAAAATCGTCAGTTTGACTGCAGCCCCCGTTCCATGGGGCTTTGCGCGAGTTAAAGGCGGGTTGTCCACTGAGTTATCCACAGCTTCTGTGGATTGTCCCAAGCGCTTGCTCTAGGACGGGCGTGCTGAGATTTTTCAGCTTTACCTGTAGGAAAAAAAGAGTAGAGTGGCGCGCCTTCCGTTCTGTCCCGCAGTGCTTTATGAAGTTTCGCTCAGTACCACCTTCTGTTACCGACACCCCTCAAACTGTTACCGCACCCAAGCGTTTCTCCTTAAAAGTCGCCTTGTGGCTGCTCGACAGCCCGCACCTGGGGCACAACACCAACATCAAGCATTTCGCCGGGCGTTTACTCAAGCAGCCGGCCCGTGAAGGCGTGGTCGCCGCGCAGAGCCGCCTGGGCCAGTTGATGTGCCGTGAGTGCGGCAACGCCCGCGACCGCCGTATCGGCCACGACCTGTTGCGCCTGGCCGCCCGTGCCGGCGACCACCGCGCCCAGCGCGAATTGGGGCAGGTCGAAGACTGAGCTGTCCTCAAGCCCTATGCTTGGTTAACCTTGCTCTTTTTCGGTGATGGCAGAAATGGCTATGGTGTTTGACTGGACCAGCATTGCCTTGGGCCTCGCTGGCGCTGCAGTGCCGTTATTGGCCGTGTGCTGGCAGATCCAGCGGCGGCTGAGTGCGCGCATGAGCGGTTGGGAGCTGCTGGAAGAGCGCCTGGCCACCGCGCAACTGGCCCAGGAGGGCTTGGCCGCGCAACTGGATGCCAGCCGCGATGAAATCAGTGACCTGAGCCAGGCCAACGCCGCCAAGCAAGCGGACCTGGCCGCGGTGCGCCGTGAAGTCGAACTGCTGCAGATCGACCGCGATAACGCCCGCGACGCCGCCCACGCCTGGAACCTCGACCGCAGCGCCAAAGAAACCGAGCTGCGCCGCCTTGATGCGCTGTCGGCGTCACTGCGCGCCGAACTGCGTGAGCAGCAGGAAAGCCATCAACAACGCCTCGCCGACCTGCAAGGCTCGCGGGACGAGCTGCGCGCGCAATTCGCCGAGCTGGCCGGGAAGATCTTCGACGAGCGTGAACAGCGTTTTGCCGAAACCAGCCAGGAACGCCTGGGCCAGTTGCTCGACCCGCTCAAAGAACGCATCCAGTCCTTTGAAAAGCGCGTTGAAGAAAGCTACCAGAACGAAGCGCGCGAACGCTTTTCCCTGGCCAAGGAGCTTGAACGCCTGCAGCAACTGAACCTGCGCCTGTCGGACGAAGCCACCAACCTCGCCCGCGCGCTCAAAGGCCAGAAAACCCAGGGCAACTGGGGTGAACTGATCCTTGAGCGCGTGCTGGAACATGCTGGGCTGGAGAAGGGCCGCGAGTACCAAACTCAGGTGAGCCTTAAAGGGCCGGACGGCGAGCGCTTCCAGCCTGACGTGTTGATCATGTTGCCCGGCGACAAACAGGTGGTGGTCGACTCCAAGGTCAGCCTCACGGCCTATCAACAATACGTGGCGGCGGATGATGACGTGATAGGCCAGGCGGCGCTCAAGCAGCATGTGCTGTCCCTGCGCAATCACGTCAAAGGCCTGGCCGGTAAGGATTACAAACGCCTGGAAGGCTTGCACAGCCTCGATTTCGTACTGTTGTTCGTGCCGATAGAGGCGGCGTTTTCCGCCGCGTTGCAGGCTGAGCCGAACCTGTTCCAGGAAGCGTTCGACCGCCATATCGTCATCGTCAGTCCCACCACCTTGCTGGCCACCCTGCGGGTGATCGACAGCCTGTGGAAGCAGGAGCGCCAGAGCCAGAACGCGCGGGAAATCGCCGAGCGCGCCGGTTGGCTGTATGACAAGTTTGTGCTGTTTATCCAGGACCTGGATGAGGTGGGCAACCGTCTGCAACAGCTGGATAAGGCTTACAGCGCGGCACGCAACAAGCTGACGGATGGACGCGGAAATCTGGTCAGTCGTACCGAGCAATTAAAGTTGCTGGGTGCGCGCGCCAGTAAAAGCCTGCCGGCGGATTTGCTTGAGCGTGCCATGACCGATTCAGACGGTGTGGCGCATCTACCGGAATAAACGCAATCCAAAATGTGGGAGCTGACAAGCCAGCTCCCACAGGGCATTGTGCTCAGCCGTCCTACAGCGGCAAATGCCGACTCAACAGCGCCCGCAACGCCGCAGGTTTCACCGGCTTGGCCAAATAGTCCAACCCCGCCGCGTGCACCTCGGCCACCATTTCCGGCCGGCCATCGGCGCTGATCACCACCCCGGGAATCGGCTCGGCCAATTGCGCCCGCAGCCAGCCCATCAGCTCAGTACCCGTTTCGCCATGGTCCAGGTGGTAATCCACCAGCGCCAGTTGCGGGCGCATGCCTTCGGCCAGCAATGCTGCGCACTGCGCCTGATCGGTGGCGGTCCACACCTCGCAGCCCCAGCGCGTCAGCAAGCTGCGCATGCCGATCAGGATGCTCTCTTCATTGTCTACGCACAGCACCTGCGCGCCACTCAATGGCAGCCCATTGTCTAGCGTCGGCTTGACCTTTGGGCTGGCCTGGTTACGCGCCAACGGCACGCGCACGCTGAACACGCTGCCTTTGCCCGGCCACGAACGTACGCTTAAGCGATGGCCCAGCACTCGGCACAAGCCATCGGCGATCGCCAGGCCCAGGCCCAGGCCTTTTTCGGCGCGGGTCTGGTGGCTGTCGAGGCGCTTGAACTCTTCGAAGATTACCTGCTGTTTATCCAGTGGAATGCCCGGGCCGCGGTCCCACACTTCCAGGCACAGCTCACCCTTGCGCCGGCGTACGCCAAGTAGAACTGGGCCGTCGGCATAGCGGAAGGCGTTGGTCAGAAAGTTCTGCAGGACTCGCCGCAGCAACTTGATGTCACTGTCCACCCGTAAACGGCTGCCACGCAGGCGGAAACGCAGGCCTTGTTCGTGGGCCAAAGCCTTGAATTCGGCGCCCAGGGTGTCGAACAGCTCGTTAAGCACAAAGGGCTGGCGCTGTGGGTTGATCTTGCCGTTTTCCAGGCGCGAGATATCCAGCAGGTCGCTGATCAGGTCTTCGGCGGAACGCAGCGAACTGTCCAAGTGCTGCACCAACTGGCGGGCTTCGGCAGACAGGCCGTCGTTCTGGTGGGAGAGGGCGGCGGAGAACAGCCGTGCCGCGTTCAGCGGTTGCATCAGGTCATGGCTCACCGCTGCCAGAAAGCGCGTTTTCGACTGGCTGGCGGACTCGGCCACGCCTTTGGCATCGGTGAGCGCCACATTCAGTTGCGACAGTTCATGGGTGCGCTCGGTCACCCGTTGCTCAAGGCCCTCGTTGGCCTCGGTCAGCGCCTGCTCGGCTTCACGGAACGCGGTGATATCGGTGAAGCTCATGACAAACCCACCGCCGGGCATCGGGTTGCCGATCAGCTCGATCACGCGTCCATTCGGGAACAAACGTTCGGAGGTGTGCGCGCGGCCCTGGCGCATCCAGTGCAGGCGCCGTGCCACGTGCACTTCAGCTTCGCCCGGCCCGCACAGGCCGCGCTCGGCGTTGTAGCGAATGATGTCGGCAATCGGCCGGCCGACGCTGATCAAGCCGTCGGGGTAGTTGAACAGTTCCAGGTAGCGCCGGTTCCAGGCCACCAGTTTCAGCGACTGGTCGACCACGCTGATGCCCTGGGTGATGTTTTCAATCGCGCCTTGCAGCAGCGCGCGGTTGAACTGCAGCACCTCGGAGGCTTCGTCGGCGATGCGTACGACGTCCTCCAACTGCATTTCCCGCCCTTCAATCGCGGCTTTTACTACAGCGCGCGTCGAAGAAGCGCCGAGCACACCGGCCAGCAGGCGTTCGGTGTGGGCGATCCAGTCGTTATCGGCATTCTGATTCGGGTTAAAGCCTTTGCCCTGACGATAGGCGAAGCGGATAAAGCTCTGCTGCGCGCGCTCTTCACCGACAAAGCGTGCGGCCAGGCTGAGCAGGTCGCTGATCTGTACCGACAACATTGAGCGCGCGCTGGCGCGTTGGCTGGTCTCTTGACCGATAAAACGTCCGGCCTGCCAATGCTCGGAAACCCTTGTGCGCGACAGCATCGAGACCCACACGAACAGCGTGAAGTTACCCGCCAGCGAGAACACGGTGCCCAGGGTCAGCGAGGTGACGGAAAAGCCAAAGGGGTGTGAATGCATCCACGTCAGGCCGGGGAAAAGGCTGAGCGACCAGCCAAGACTTTTCGCGGTCACTGGTAGGACCAAGGTGTAGAACCACAAAAAGGTGCCTGCCGCTAACCCAGCAAATACACCCCGCCGGTTGGCCTGCTTCCAGTACAGTGCGCCGAGCATCGCCGGGGCTAGTTGGGTGACGGCGGCGAAGGCAATCTGGCCGATGGTCGCCAGGCTTGCGGTGGAACCGAGCAGCCGATAACTCACGTAGGCCAGCAGCAGGATGATCACAATGCTGACCCGGCGTACCGACAGCATCCAGTGGCGGAACACTTCGAACGGCCGCTCGGCGCCGGAGCGGCGCAGCAACCACGGCAGCAACATGTCGTTGGACACCATGGTCGACAAGGCAATGCTGGCCACGATCACCATGCCGGTTGCCGCCGACGCGCCGCCGATAAACGCCAGCACGGCGAGGGCCGGATGCGATTGGGCCATGGGCAGGCTGATCACGTAAGAGTCGGGCAATACCGAACCGGGCAGCAGCATTTTGCCGCCCAGGGCAATGGGTACGACGAACAGCGCGGCCAGGATCAGGTAGGCCGGGAATACCCACTTGGCCAGGCGCAAATCCTGCGGGTCGATGTTTTCTACTACGGTGACGTGAAACTGGCGAGGCAGGCAGATAATCGCCATCATTGCCACGCCGGTTTGCACCACCATCGACGGCCAGTTGATGGTTTCTTTCCAGTACTCCTCAAGGCGCGGCGCCAGCATCGCCTGGCTGAACAGGTCACCGAAACCGTCGTACAGGCCGTAGGTCACGAACGCACCGACGGCGAGAAAGGCGAACAGCTTGACCAGTGATTCAAACGCAATCGCCAGCACCATGCCGCGGTGGTGTTCAGTGGCGTCGAGGTTGCGTGTACCGAACACGATGGTGAACAGCGCCAGCACCAGCGACACGATCAGCGCGGTGTCCTGGGCGCGGGTGCCGGTGGTGTCGGGGCCGGAGCCGATCAGCAGGTTCACACCCAGCACGATGCCTTTGAGCTGCAGGGCGATGTAGGGCAGCACGCCGACCAGGCAGATCAGCGCTACCACCACCGCCAGGGACTGGGATTTGCCGTAGCGCGCGGCGATAAAGTCGGCGATCGAGGTGATGTTTTCCTGCTTGCTGATCAGAATCATCTTCTGCAGCACCCAAGGTGCCAACACCAGCAGCAGTACCGGTCCTAAATAGATCGGTAAAAATGCCCACAGTTGTTCGGCGGCCTGGCCTACTGCGCCGAAGAACGTCCAGCTGGTGCAGTAGACGGCCAGCGACAGGCTGTACACCCACGCACGCACCTTCGGCGGCAACGGCGCGTGGCGGCGGTCACCGTAAAAGGCGATGGCAAACATAATGGCCATATAGGCCAGGGCAACGGCGGCGATCAGCCCGCTGGACAGCGTCATGGTAACTCCGAGCATAAGAACACCCAGGCATTCCAGGCCCGGTGAGACAGTCTCGCATGATGCTTGGGGTTAGTCAGTGTCGACCAAGGTCGTGTGGGAGCTGGCTTGCCTGCGATGCGCATGGGTATCTACGCAAATTTTTGTGTTGCGCTGAGCTTTTGACGGGGTTTTTAGGTAGGTATGAGTACATATCCGTTGCTGTGGTAACGGCGGCTATTGGTTCCGCCCTTACGGCCA
>NZ_JBJGXU010000030.1:0-71034 GCF_045447305.1 Pseudomonas sp. D47
TTTTGGTTACTTTTGGGCTCTTTCAAAAGTGACCCGCCGTAAGGGCGGAACCCATATCAGCCGTTACCGCAGCAACGGATATGTACTTACATCACCTCAAATCACACCACACTCGCCCCACCCGCAATCCGCTTCAACCCCAACACCATCAACCCCGCCCCCAACGCCATCGCCGACATCAGCAGCGGATACGACACCCACCAAGGCGTCCCCGCCGTCATCATGCTGAACTCCGACATCCCACCCACACTGGCAATCAGATTAAGCGGCAAAAACACCACATTGATCAGCGTCAACTTACGCAACAGATTATTCATGCTGTTGTTCATCAAGTTCCCACGCGCATCGATCAACCCGGAAAACACATTGGAGTAGATCTCCGCCTGCTTGTAGCACTGGTGATTCTCGATGATCAAATCATCGATCAACCCCAAAATCTCAGCACTGAAATGCTCCTTTTCCGCATGGTTACGCAGCCGCGAAAGCACCGCGCCGTTGCTGTGCAGCGCATTGATGTAATAGATCAAACTCTCGCTGAGGCTGAACATCTGCATCAAGTGATGGTTGCTCATCGACGCGTTGAACTGCTGCTGCAACTCCCGCGCAACCAGCTTGATCACCTTAAGGTGGCCCAAGTAGTGATGAATGTTATTGAGCAACAAGTCGAGCAACACATCCAACGGTGTGTGCAGCGGCCGGCGTGCGCCGAGCCCAGACAGCGGGGTTTCATCAGTGGCGATCACCAACAGGCGATCCTGGGAAAACAACAGGCCGCAGGACGACACCTCAAACACCAGATTGCCGCCGCCGGAATAGTTTTCCGGGCGCTTCCAGATCAGGAACAGGTTATCGGGGTGAAACTCGATACGTGACACCTCATCCGGGTCCAGCGCCGAGGCCAGGGCATGTTCATCCAGCTTGTGGTGGTCGCGCAGCCACTCACGCTCTGCAAGGTCGGGGTTGTTGAACAGCATGATCGGGGCATCTTCGCTCTCCCCACTGCGCAACTTCCCACCGGAGAACTCAAAGCGCTGGATCATCGCGCGTCACCACACCTGGCCTTGACGCTTCAACTCCAGGCGCCGCACAAACTCCTCCAGCACCAGGGCATACAGGTCGTCTTGCAGGTAGGCGTCTTCGATGCCGGCGTCCATATTGGGGTTGTCGTTGACCTCGATCACCACCACTTTGTCGCCGGACTGCTTGAGGTCGACGCCATAAAGGCCGTCGCCGATCAGGTTGGCAGTCTTCACCGCCAGTTCCACCACCGCCTTGGGCGCTTCGTGGACCGCCAGGGTGCGGCATTCGCCGTTGATGTCCTGGCCGATGGCCTTGTGGTTGTAGATCTGCCAATGGCCCTTGGACATGAAGTACTGGCAGGCAAAGATCGGCTTGCGGTTAAGTACGCCGATGCGCCAGTCGTACTCGGTGTAGAAGAATTCCTGGGCCAGCAACAGCACCGAATGTTCGAACAACTCGGCGGTGGCCTTGAGCAAGGCCTCCTGGCTTTCCACCTTGATCACGCCCCGGGAGAAACAGCCGTCGGGGATCTTCAATACCAGCGGGAAGCCCAGGCGCTCGCCGACCCGCTCGAAATCTTCCGGTCGTTCCTTGTACAGAATTTCGGTGGCGGGCATGCCCAGTTGGTGACTGTTGAGCAGGTCGGTGAGGTAGACCTTATTGGTGCAGCGCAGGATTGACGCCGGGTCGTCCATCACCACCAGGCCTTCGCTTTCGGCCTTTTTGGCGAAGCGGTAAGTGTGGTTGTCGACGCTGGTGGTCTCGCGGATCAGCAAGGCGTCGTATTCGGCGAGGCGCGAATAATCCTTGCGTTCGATCAGTTCCACATCAATGCCCAAGCCCTTGCCGACCCGCACGAAGTTTTCCAGGGCGCGGGCGTTGGATGGCGGCAGTTGCTCCTGGGGATCGTGCAAAATCGCCAGGTCATAACGGGCCAACCGGCGTGAGCGCGGTTGGCGCCAGATCTTGCGGCTGAAGTTGTCGAGGGCGTGGGCGAACTGGTCTTCCTGGTCGTCGCGTAACTTATGCAATACGCCGGACTTGACCCCTTCGATGTGCCAGCCGTTATTCTTGCGAAACTCAACTAACAGAATCGGGCACGGGAAGGTTTCAAACAACTGACGGGCCAACTCCTGCAACGGTTCTATATTGGTTCGGCCAAAGTAAAGCGTCAGGGTAAAGCCTTCGGTATTGCTGTAAAGGTGATGGCTCAAGGCTTTATCGAGGGTTTTATCCAGGTCATCCAGCGACAAGCCATACAACGACTTCTTGGTCAGTTCGCTGATGGTACGCACCGATGGAATCACCTTGTGCCCACGCGCCTCGGCCAGCAGCGAGCAGTAGTAACCGTGCCCCAGGTACTTGTAGCTGCGGCACAGGTTGATCACCTGTACACGCTTGCCCGTCTCGTTCTCGCGGGTTTGCTCCAGGTACTCCTGGGCGGTGACGATGTCTTCGCTGGGAAAGTAGGAGGCCCAATCTTCCTTGCGTTCGACAATGATCACGACTTGGCTGGAACCTTTGAGGGGAGGCGAAAAATAACCCTTGGAAGTTATTGTCGCCGCGACTGTTTGCTCGGATACTTCACGCCAATGACTTTGTACCGCCGACATAATATTTGATCCGCTTTAGAGAACTCGACCTTTTCTATTAAGCACGATCTTTTAGAGAAGTCCCGTTTCGTTACGCAACTTTTACGGCGGTCATATGGCTCTTTCCTTTCGCGTTGCAACACCCGCTGACGTGCCCGAATTGGTGGCACTGGAACAGCACTGCTTCACCACCGACCGGCTGTCGCCACGCAGTTTTCAGTGGATGGTCAGCCGCGCCCATGGCCAGTTGCTGGTCGCTGAAAATGACGACGGTTTGCTCGGTTATGCGCTGGTGCTGTTCCATCGCGGTACTTCACTGGCGCGGCTGTATTCCATCGCCATCGCCGAGCACGCACGCGGCATGGGCCTGGGCAAACAGTTGCTCGCGCGTATCGAGGCTTGCGCCGTGGCCCACGATTGCGCCTACCTGCGCCTCGAAGTACGCACCGACAACCCCGGCGCCCTGGCCCTGTATGAGCGCAATGGTTACCGGCGCTTTGCGCTGATCAACGACTACTACGAAGACCACGCCCCGGCCCTGCGCCTTGAAAAACGCATCGTCCAGCACCAGGACGCGCGCCCGCAAAGCGTGCCGTATTACCAGCAGACCACCGACTTCACCTGTGGCGCCGCGTGCCTGCTGATGGCCATGGGCGCGCTGGTGCCTGCGCGTGTGGCTGGTCGGCGCGAGGAGCTGCAAATCTGGCGTGAAGCGACCACCGTGTTCATGACCGCAGGCCACGGTGGCTGCAGCCCGCAGGGCCTGGCACTGGCGGCGTGGCGCCGGGGCTTTCGCGTACGTATGCAGGTGAATGTGCGCGGGCCGCTGTTTCTGGATGGCGTGCGTGACCAGCATAAAAAGGACGTCATGCGCCTGGTGCACGAGGCGTTTGAGGAAGAACTGACGGGCAGCGACGTCGAGCAGGTGCTTGGCGGCGCGCTGGATTTACCTCAGGTACTGCGCGATGGCGGGCAGCCGCTGGTGCTGATCAGCAGCTACCGGCTGACCCGCTCCAAGTCGCCGCACTGGGTGATGGTCACCGATTGCGACGACGACTTCGTCTACCTGCACGACCCGGATGTGGACCACAGCCAGCACCGCCAGCCCCTGGACTGCCAGCACTTGCCGGTCAGCCATGGGGAGTTCGAACGCATGTGCCGGTTTGGCAACAACAAGCTGCGCGCGGCCGTCGTGCTCTTCACTCGGTAAAGGCTCAGGCCACCTGCTTGATGCCGGCCTTGGCTTCCAGCTCGCGCACCAGCGGCAGTACGCGTTTGCCGAAGTACTCGACTTCCTCCTGGAAGTGCAGGAAGCCCGCCAGCACCAGGTCCACGCCGACGGCCTTGAGCGCAACAATGCGCTCGGCAATCTGTTGCGGCGTGCCGATCAGGTTGGTCTTAAAGCCGTCGTTGTACTGCACCAGGTCTTCAAAGCTGGATTTGGCCCAGTTGCCCTCGCCTTCCGGTGAGGCTTTGCCGGCCTGCTTGGCCGCGTCACCAAAGGCATTCACGGCTTCCGGGTCGGCCTTGTCGATGATCTCGGCGAGCACGGCGCGGGCTTCTTCCTCGGTGTCGCGGGCGATCACAAAGGCGTTCACGCCAACTTTGACCGAATGGTTATTCGTCGCCGCCTTGGCGCGAATATCATCGACCTGGGCCTTGATGCCTTCCGGCGTGTTGCCATTGGTGAAGTACCAGTCTGACACCCGCGCGGCCATGTCCCGCGCCGCTCGCGAGCTGCCGCCCTGGAACACTTCCGGCTGGCCCAGTGGCTTGGGCTTGAGGGTGTAATGGTTGAACCGGTAGAAGTCGCCTTTGAAGGTGAAATCGTCCTGGGTCCAGATGCCTTTCAGCGCGCGGATAAACTCCTCGGAACGCCGATAACGCTCATCGTGTTCCAGCCAGTGTTCACCGATCGCCTGGAATTCGCCCTTGAACCAACCGCTGACGATATTCACCGCAATGCGGCCGTTGGTGAGTTGGTCGATGGTTGCCAGTTGCTTGGCCGCCAGCGCCGGCTGCCACGGGCCGGGCAGGATCGCCGCAATCACTTTGAGCGTGGTGGTCGCCGCCAGCAATGCATGGCTGAACGCCACGGATTCATGCTGGTTTTCCGCGCCGTAACCTGCGGTGAAGCGGATCTGCGTCAGCCCATATTCAAAGCCGGCCGCTTCGGCCAGCTGTGCCAGTTTGCGGTTGTAGTCGATGCCCCAATGGGTGCGTTGCTCGATCTTGCTCACCACCAGCCCACCGCTGACGTTGGGCACCCAATAGGCAAATTTCACGGCTTGCTGACTCATCTGGGAGTACCTCGCACAAAGGGATGTACCCAGTGCTTGAGCAGCAAGCGTGCCAGGCAGCGGCAAAAGCCCGGCGCAAAGGCGTTGGCGACTTAGAACCGATGTTCAGCGGCGCTGGCTTGAATGTCGTGGATCGCGCCGGTTTGTCGGTTTGCTGTTGCCGGGGCAACAATTGTACGTATCCAGGCGCCGTAAACACGGGCCCTGGCGCCCGGCACGGACTGTGCAATCGGCTACCTATTGATCACTGCCCAGGAGCCGTCCCCATGACCGAGCAACACGTCATCAACCCACTGTCCACCGGCGTCGACTACCCCACGTTGGCCGCACGCTTTCGGCCGATCTTCCAGCGCATTGCCGAGGGTGCCGTGGAGCGCGAACGCACCCGCACCCTGCCCTACGAGCCGATCCAATGGCTCAAGCAAGCTGGTTTTGGCGCGGTGCGGGTGCCGGTGGAATACGGCGGCGGCGGCGCGTCGTTGCCACAGCTGTTCGAACTGCTGATTGAACTGGCGGCCGCCGACTCCAACGTGCCGCAGGCCTTGCGCGGGCATTTCGCCTTTGCCGAGGACCGCCTGAATGCGCCACCGAGCGCCGGCCGTGAGCGGTGGTTCAAGCGCTTTGTCGATGGCGATATCGTCGGCTGCGCCTGGACTGAAATCGGCAACGTGGCCATCGGTGATGTGGTCACACAGGTCAGCCCCGACGGTGACCAATGGAAGCTCAACGGTGAAAAGTTCTACAGCACCGGCAGTCTTTTCTCCGACTGGATCGACGTGTATGCGCAGCGCAGTGACACCGGTGGAAATGTGATCGCCGCCACCCGCACGCGCCAGCCTGGCGTGGTGCAAAGCGATGATTGGGACGGCTTTGGCCAGCGCACCACGGGCAGCGGCACTACGCGCTTTACCGATGCGGAGGTGGAAGCGGAAAACGTGATCGACTTTGCCACCCGTTTCAAATACCAGACCGCTTTTTACCAGCTGGTGTTGCTGGCAAGCCTGGCCGGGATTGGCCGCGCGGCGCTCAACGATGTGGCGCATCAGGTGCGTAATCGCACGCGTATTTACAGCCATGGCAATGCCGCGCATGTCAGTCAGGATGCGCAGGTTCAACAGGTGGTGGGTGACGTGGCGGCGTTGGTGTATGCCGCCGAGGCCAGTGCGTTGAAAGCTGCGGTGCCGGCGCAACGGGCGTACTTGGCACGGTTTGGTGGGGATGACGTAGCGGAGCGTGAAGCGAATGTGGCGGCCGAGATTGAATCGGCGACGGCGCAGGTGGTGGTGTCGGGGTTGGTTCAGCGGGCTACCACGGAGTTGTTTAATGCGCTGGGGGCGTCGGATGTGCGCCAAGGCAAGGCGCTTGACCGGCATTGGCGGAATGCGCGGACGGTGTCTTCGCATAATCCGGTGATCTACAAGGCGCGGATTGTGGGGGATTGGGTGATCAATGGGGCGGAGCCGCCGTTTGTGTGGCAGATCGGGAATGGGCCGGGCAAGGGGTAGGATTTATCACGACCGGGTACATATCCATTGCTGCGGTAACGGATATGTACTCAATCCAGGCGAAAAATCAAAACGCCAACTTATACCCAATACCCATCAACATAACCGCCAGACACGGCCGCAACACACCATCCGGCACCTTGCCGGTCATATGACTGCCCAGATAAATCCCAGGCAACGACCCCATCAGCAAAAACCCCAACAGATGCCAGTCCATATTCCCCATGCTGGCATGCCCCAATCCCGCCACCAGCGTCAGCGGCACCGCGTGGGCAATCTCCGTCCCAACCAACCGCCGCGTAGCCAGAAACGGATACAGGATAAACAGCGCAACCGTCCCCAGCGCACCCGCGCCGATAGACGTCAGCGCAACCATGGTCCCCAGCACCGCCCCAGTCACCACCGTCAACGCGTTCAAATTACGCGGGCTCATGTGATAGTCATCACCCGCATGACGCTGGGCAAAAGCCAACAAACTTTTCTTGAACAGAATCGCCAGCGCCGTCAGCAGCAACACAAAACCCAGAGCCTGCTTGATCACCGCGTTCATGGCACTGGGATCAGTGTGCAGGCTTGCGAGGAACCACAGCGTCAGCAGCACCGCCGGCACACTGCCCAACGTCAGCCAGCCGGTGATGGTCCAGTCGATGTTCTTATTCTTGCTGTGCACCAGCACGCCACCGGACTTGGTGATAGCCGCATACAACAAGTCAGTGCCCACGGCGGTGGCCGGGTTAATGCCGAACCACAACAGGATCGGCGTCATCAACGAACCACCACCGACACCGGTCATGCCCACGATAAAACCAACGATCAGGCCCGCAATTACAAAACCAACATTACCCACATCCATTACAGCTACCTGCGGCCTTATAAATTTCTGGCCGCAGGATAGCGATTTTTCTTATAACGACTTATATCAATATGATCTGACTTTATGCCTTTTACGCCAGCCGATGACAGACATAGGCCTGGGTCTGATACGGAAAAGCCACCGTGTCGCGCCCGCGCAACGCCGGGTGGGTTTCGATCAACGCCTGCAATTGCGCTGTGACCGTGGCTTTTTGCGCCGCTGGAAGCGCCGCGATAAAGCTCACCGAGAGGAAACGATCCATGATCACCTCCTGCGGACTGCCAACATGTTGATACGCAAAAGTGGTCATTTCGGGCGCAGTAAAGTACTCCCCCGTGAAGGCTTCGCGCCAACGACCGGAGTGAAAGCGCGGCGTGTCGCCCTCGTACGGCGTGATGATGTCGGTAATGGCCGCGACCCAGTCCACCGACTCATCGCGCACATTCCACACCAGCCCCAGCCGCCCGCCCGGTTTGAGCACCCGGTGGATTTCCGTCAGCGCCGCCTCGGTGGAGAACCAATGGAAGGCTTGCGCGCACACCACCGCATCGGCGACGGCGGTTTGCAACGGAATGGATTCGGCGGTGCCATTGACCAGGCGCACATCCGGCAACAGTTTACTCAGCTGCGCGCCCATGGCTTGCACCGGCTCGACGGCGATTAACGCAGGCGCCAGAGTGTTGAGTAAACGGGTGAACTTGCCGGTGCCGGCGCCCAGGTCGATCACCGTCGAGTGCGCGTCGATGTGCAGCGCCTCGGTCAGCCAGCCGGTAAGTTGTCGTGGATAGTCGGGTCGGCCCTGGGCGTAGGTGACGGCTTGGGTAGAGAAACCCTGTTGAGCAGACGTGTGGACACCAGTCATTGCCAATCTCTCCTCGGGTATAGCGGGGCGACAGTGTGCGCCCTTGCGCGTTTATTTTCTAATCACTGCATCCAATCGTGCGCGTCCCGGGTAGTGCTTACAGTTGTCCCGCTGTTTTACTCAATGGAGAAACACCGATGAACGCTAAAGCACTGTTCTGCCTGACCGCCCTGCTGGCCGCTGCGCCAACGGCTTTCGCCCAGACCGGCTTGCCCGACAGCATCAAGGTGCCGGATGGGCACAAGGTGGCGCTGGAGACCACCGGCGTCGGCGAAATCACCTACGAATGCCGCGACAAAGCCAACGCCGCCGGCCAGACCGAATGGACCTTCGTTGGCCCCAAAGCCGTACTCAACGATCGCAGCGGCAAGCCCGTCGGCACTTACTTCGGCCCGCCGGCCACCTGGCAGGCCAATGACGGCTCGAAAATCACCGGCACTCAACTGGCCGTAGCGCCGTCGAGTGCGGGCAACCTGCCCTATCAGTTGGTCAAGGCCAACCCCGCCGAAGGCAAAGGCGCGATGAGTGGCGTCAGTTACGTCCAGCGGGTCGCGCTTCAAGGAGGTGTAGCGCCGAGTACCGAATGCACCGCCGCCAACAAGGGCAAGCAAGAGAGGGTGAAGTACCAGGCCGACTACATTTTCTGGGCGGCCAACTGAGCAATTTCAGCTACGCTGCTGAGCTAGCGCCCCGACCTCTGGGTCGGGGCATTGGTTTTGTTCTTGCTGCGGAAAACAGTGTCCTTGCCCGAAACCACTTTTGATTACGAAGCCTGTTTGGGCGCTTGTGCCCGTGGCGACCTACGCGCCCTGCGCCGACTGTATGAGCACGACAGCAGCCGACTGCTCGGCGTGGCCATGCGTATCGCCCGGGACAGAGCCCTGGCCGAAGACATCGTGCATGATGCGTTTATCAAGATCTGGCGCGGCGCCGGCAGTTTCGACCCCAACCGTGGTTCGGCGCGTGGCTGGGTGTTCAGCGTAACTCGGCACTTGGCATTGAATGGGGTGCGCAACCATCACCGCGAAGTGGCGTTGGGCGAAGAACATGAATACGTTGCAGACGCCGACGACAGCTTTGAATTCACTGCGCGCTCAGGGCAGATTCAGCACTGCCTGGAACAACTCGACCCGGCCCGTCGCCGTTGCGTACTCCACGCGTATGTCGACGGCTATTCCCACAGCGAAATCGCGCAGAAACTGGACACCCCACTGGGGACAGTCAAAGCCTGGATCAAACGTAGCCTCGCCGCGCTGCGGGAGTGCATGGCATGAGCAACCCATTGGACGAACTGGCCGGCGAATACGTGCTGGGCACCCTGCCCTTTGAGCAACGCGCCGAGGTTGAACAGCGCTTGCCCCAGGATGCCGAGTTGCGCGCGGCGGTGGATGCCTGGGAGCAGCGCCTGTTGCCGTTGACGGCATTGGCCGAACCGGTGCCACCCTCCGCCCAGCTATGGCAGCGCATCGAGCGCACTGTCGCACCCGCCCCCGCCAACACCCAAACCCCGTGGTGGAACCTGCTCGCACTCTGGCGTGGCTTGGCCGGTGCAGGGCTGGTCACCACGTTAGTATTGGCAGCGCTGCTGCTGACGCGCCCGCCAACCGCTGAACCGACCTTTGTGGTGGTGCTGGTAGCGCCACAAAGCCAGGCGCCAGGCTGGGTGATCCAAGCCAGCAATACTCAGCAGATCCAGCTGATTCCATTGGGTGTGATGCAAGTGCCTGCCGACAAGGCCCTGCAATTCTGGACCAAGGGCGATGGCTGGCAAGGCCCTGTATCGCTGGGGTTGGTCAAGCCCGGCCAGACGTTGTCGGTGCCGCTGGACAAACTGCCGCCACTGGCGCCAAACCAGCTGTTCGAGCTGACCCTGGAAGATCTACAGGGCTCACCGACCGGCAAACCGACCGGGCCGATCCAGGCAATCGGCCGTGCCGTCAAAGTGCTCTGATCAGCCGACGCTGGGCAGCCACAGCCGAAACCGCGCCCCACCCAGGGGCGAGGCCAGGGCCGTCAAGCTGCCGCCCTGGGCTTCCATCGCGCGCCGGCTGATGGCCAGGCCGAGGCCGAAGCCGCCGGTGGCGCGGTCGCGGCTGCGGTCCAGGCGATAAAAGGGTTCGAAAATGCGCTCACGCTGGTCCACGGGAATGCCGATGCCATCGTCATCCACCCAGATTTCACAGCCGTTGGCACACACCTTGACGCCCACTTGGATGCGCTTGTCGCAGTAGCGCGTGGCGTTGCGCAGCAGGTTCTGCAACGCGCGGGCGGTGAGGCGTGGGTCGAGGCTGAAGCGCTCCACGGCGCAGTCGAGCGCCACGTCGATGACAATCTCGGGGTTTTCCAGCTCGTCATCGACGCTGCCAAGCACGCTGTCGATAAACTCGTCGAGCACCACATCTACGCGCTCCGGCAGTTGCGCCGGGTTTTGCAGGCGGCTGTAGGAGAGCAATTCCAGCACCAGCTCATCCAGCTCACGGATGTGCGCCACCAGGCTTTGCAGGCGCTCGCGGCTGGCCGGCGGCAAGTCTTCGGACAACGCCAGGGCCAGGCCGAAATCCAGGCGAGTCAGCGGCGTACGCAGTTCATGGGAAACCGCGTTGAGCAGGTCACGCTGCTGGTTGAGCAGGCGCTCGATGTCGTCGGCCATGGTGTCGAATACCGATGCCAGGCTGCCGATGTTGGAGCTGGCAGGAATACGCGTGCGCTCGGCCAGGTTGCCCTTGCCCAATTGCGCGGCGGTGGTTTTCAGGCGTTCCAGGTCACGCCAGTGCGGGCGCAGCCAGAACAGCAGGCAGGCGAGCAGCGCAGCGCCGATCAGCACGTTCATCGACCAGTACAACAGGTTCATGTCCAGCGGGTCTGGCGGAATGGTCAGCTTGACCGCGAATTGCTGGTTGATCGGCGAGCTGATTTCTTCCATCCAGCCCCACTCGCCCAGGCGGATCACCGGCTTGCCGTGTTCCAGCAGCTGTTCTTCTTCAGGGGTGTAGCTCGCATCCTGGCGCAGCAGCAGTTGCACTTTCAGCGGCGCAAAGTCGCGGCTCAGTTGGTCGGTGACCTGGGACCAACGCTCCACCGGCGCGCGCAGGTATTGCTTGACGATGAGCTTTTGCAGGCCGCGGGTTTGCTCGACGTTGTAGTTCAGGTAACGGTGTTCGAACACCTGGATCACCAATTTGGGGATCAGGTAGATCGCCGCACTGTAGGTGACGATGGTGATCAGATAGAGGCGCAACAGGACACGAAACATGGATCAGCATTCCCACTCGGAACGGCTGAACAAGTAGCCCTTGCCCCACACGGTCTTGATTTTGCGCGCTTCACCGGCGTGGTCATCGAACTTGCGGCGCAGCTTGGAGATGGCCACGTCTACCGAACGGTCGGTGCCATTGAACTCGATACCGCGCAGGCGTTGCAGGATTTGGTCGCGGCTAAGCACTTCACCGGCATGCCGAGCCAACACCACCAGCAGGTTGTATTCACCGCTGGACAACTCCACCGCCTGCTCACGCCAGGTCACGGTGCGTTCCGACAGGTCAATGCACAGGTTGCCCATGACGATCTGGTCATTAGCCACCTGGGGTTCGGACAGGCTGCTGCGGCGCAGCAAGGTGCGCACACGGGCCAGCAGCACGCGCGGCTCGCAGGGTTTGGTCACATAGTCGTCGGCGCCCATCTCCAGGCCCAGCACCTGATCGTGGCTGTCATCGCGTGCGGTGAGCATCAGGATCGGCAAGCCCGCCGAGTCGGTGCGCAACAGGCGGCACACTTGCAGACCGTCGAGGCCGGGCAGCATCAGGTCGAGAATCACCAGGTCCGGTGGGTTCAGACGCGCTCGTTCACGTACGTGGTCGCCACGGCTGAGCACGCTAACGTGGTAGCCATTGCGTTCCAGGTAGCTGGCAATCAGCTCGGAGAGTGCGGCGTCGTCTTCCACCAGGAGGATATTGGGCATGGTGTTTCCAGATAATACGGTTCGTCGGCTGTAGCCAGACCCTTGTGGGAGTGGGCTTGCTCGCGAAAACGATGGTTCAGTTGGCAGACTTATGGCTGATACAGCGCTTTCGCGAGCAAGCCCGCTCCCACATTTGATCTTTGCTGTTTGCAGGATTGTGCAAGGATATACGCCCTCAGGCGACTGTGGGTCGCACCTTACATTTCTTCACAGACGAGCTACACAGCTTCACAGCACCACGACGCAGGTGTCTTTAGGATGCGCCAGTCAATATTGGGATATGAGCATGTCGAAGAATCTGTTTGCGCCGTTTTGCCTGCTGGCACTGACACTCGCCCTCAGCGCGTGTGGCCCATCGGCGGACGAAGCGCCGGAAACGCCCCTGGCCAAGGTCCGCATCGAAACCCTTGAGGCCAAGCCCCTCTCCATCACCAGCGAACTGAGCGGGCGTATCGCCGCGCCGCGCATTGCCGAAGTGCGTGCACGGGTCGCAGGCGTAGTGATGCAGCGCGTGTTCAAGGAAGGCCACGACGTGAAACAGGGCGACGTGCTGTTTCGCATCGACCCGGCGCCCTTTAAAGCCGACCTCGACAGCGCCCAGGCCAACCTGAGCAAGGCCCAGGCCAACGCCTTCCAGGCACGCCTGCAAGAGCAGCGTTACAGCCAGTTGGTCGAAGGCAACGCCATCAGCGGCCAGGACTACGACAACGCCCGCGCCGCCGTGCGCCAGACCAATGCTGAGGTGGCCGCGAACAAAGCCGCCGTCGAGCGCGCCAAGCTCAACCTGGGCTACGCCACCGTGACCGCGCCGATTTCCGGGCGTATCGGCCGGGCGTTAGTGACCGAGGGCGCGCTGGTCGGCCAGAACGAGGCCACGCCGCTGGCAATCATCCAGCAACTGGACCCGATTCACGCTGACCTCACCCAGTCCACCCGCGAACTCAACGACCTGCGCCGCGCCTTCCGGGCCGGCAGCTTGAAACAGGTCGGCCAGGACCAGGCCAAGGCCACGTTGATCGAGGACGACGGCAGCCTGTACCCGCTGCCGGGCAAGTTGCTGTTTGCCGAAATCAGCGTGGACCCCGGCACCGGGCAAATCATCCTGCGCAGCGAATTCCCCAACCCGGACCTCGACCTGTTGCCCGGCAGCTTTGTGCGCGTACGCCTGGAACAGGCCGTGGATAAACAAGGCATCAGCGTGCCGCAACGCGCCATCACCCGCGACAGCGCCGGTATCCCGATGGTGCTGCTGTTGGACGCCGAACACACCGTGAGCCTGCAACCGGTGGAGCTGGGTGCGGTGATTGAGGATCGCTGGATCGTCAGCAGCGGCCTCAAGCCCGGTGACCGCATCGTCGTCGAAGGCATGCAACACGCGCGCCCCGGTGAAAAAGTCGAGGTGGATAACAGTCCAGCCTCCGGCCAGCCAGTCAAGGAATAACCCGCCATGCCGCAGTTCTTTATTGATCGCCCGATCTTTGCCTGGGTGGTCGCCCTGTTTATCCTGCTGGCCGGCGCGCTCGCCATCCCGCAGCTGCCGGTGGCCCAGTACCCCGACGTCGCCCCGCCGAAGGTGGAAATCTACGCGGTGTACCCGGGCGCCTCGGCCCAGACGCTGGACGAAAGCGTGGTCAGCCTGATCGAGCAAGAACTCAACGGCGCCGACCACCTGCTGTATTTCGAATCCCAGAGCAGCCTGGGTTCGGCCACCATTACCGCGACGTTCCAGCCGGGCACCAACCCGGAAATGGCCCAGGTCGATGTGCAGAACCGCCTCAAAGCGGTAGAGCCGCGCCTGCCGCAGGCGGTGACCCAGCAAGGCTTACAGGTGGAGAAAGTGTCCGCCGGCTTCCTGCTGCTGGTCACCCTCACCTCCACCGACGGCAAGCTCGATGCCGTAGCGCTCAGCGATTACCTGGCACGCAACGTGATGAACGAGCTCAAGCGCCTGGACGGTGTGGGCAAGGCGCAGCTGTATGGGGCCGAGCGCGCCATGCGTATCTGGATCGACCCGCAGAAACTGATTGGCTTCAACCTCACGCCGGCTGACGTCAACGCCGCGATCAGCGCGCAGAACGCCCAGGTTTCGGCAGGCAGCATTGGTGATTTGCCAGGCACCAAAACCCAGGAAATCACCGCCGCGATACTGGTCAAGGGCCAGCTGTCGACCCCGGCGGAATTCGCCGACATCGTGCTCAAGGCCAACCCGGACGGCTCCACCGTGCGCGTCGGCGATGTGGCACGGGTGGAAATCGGCAGCCAGGAGTACCAGTTCTCCACGCGCCTGAACGGTAAGCCGTCCACCGCCGTCAGTGTGCAACTTGCGCCGGGGGCCAACGCGTTGAACACCGCCACCCTGGTGCGGGCGAAGATGGACGAGCTGTCGCGCTACTTCCCGGCCAACGTGGAGTACAAAATTCCGTACGACACCTCGCCATTCGTCAAAGTCTCGATCACCAAGGTGGTCTACACCTTGCTAGAGGCCATGGCGCTGGTGTTTGCGGTGATGTTCCTGTTCCTGCAAAACGTGCGCTACACCTTGATCCCAACGTTGGTGGTGCCGATTGCACTGATGGGCACTTTCGCCACCATGCTGTTGCTGGGGTTCTCGATCAACGTGCTGACCATGTTCGGCATGGTGTTGGCCATCGGTATCCTGGTGGACGACGCGATTGTGGTGGTGGAAAACGTCGAGCGCATCATGGTCACCGAGGGCCTGTCGCCCAAGGACGCGACGAAGAAGGCCATGGGCCAGATTACCGGTGCCATCGTCGGTATTACCCTGGTGCTGGTGGCGGTGTTTCTGCCGATGGCGTTCATGCCGGGTTCGGTGGGAGTGATCTACCAGCAGTTCTCGCTGTCGATGGCCACCTCGATCCTGTTCTCGGCGTTCCTCGCCCTGACCTTGACCCCGGCCCTGTGCGCCACCTTGCTCAAACCGATTCCCAAGGGCGAGCACCATGCCAAGGGCGGTTTCTTCGGCTGGTTCAACACACGCTTTGAACGCCTCACTGACCGCTACGAAGGCTGGGTGGCCTATGCCCTCAAGCGCAGCGGGCGTTACCTGTTGATCTATCTGGTGCTGCTGGTAGGCCTGGGTTGGATGTTCAGCCGCCTGCCCTCCTCGTTCCTGCCGGTGGAAGACCAGGGTTACACCATCACCGATATCCAACTGCCGCCGGGTGCAAGCAAGAACCGCACGGTGCAGGTGGCCGAGCAGATCGAGGCGCATAACGCCGAGGAGCCCGGGGTGGGTGACACCACCATGATCATGGGCTTCAGTTTCTCTGGTTCCGGGCAGAACGCGGCGTTGGCGTTTACCACGTTGAAGGATTGGTCGGAACGCGGCAGCGATGACTCCGCCGCATCGATTGCCGACCGCGCCAACGAAGCCTTCAGCGAACTCAAGGATGCGATTGCCTACGCGATCCTGCCGCCGCCGGTAGACGGCCTGGGCACGTCCAGCGGCTTCGAATTCCGCCTGCAGGACCGTGCTGGGGTCGGCCATGCCGCGTTGATGACTGCGCGTACCGAGTTGCTAGCCGCCGCCGAAAAAAGCCCGATCCTGGCCAACGTGCGCGAAAGCGCCCTGGCCGAGGCGCCGCAAGTGCAGCTGGAAGTGGACCGCAAGCAGGCCAACGCGCTGGGCGTGTCGTTTGCCGATGTGGGCAATGTGCTGTCCTCGGCCATTGGCTCAGCGTATGTCAACGACTTCCCCAACCAGGGCCGCATGCAGCGGGTGGTGGTACAGGCTGAAGGCGACCAGCGCAGCCAGGTG
This sequence comes from Pseudomonas sp. D47, assembly GCF_045447305.1. Taxonomy (NCBI): domain Bacteria; kingdom Pseudomonadati; phylum Pseudomonadota; class Gammaproteobacteria; order Pseudomonadales; family Pseudomonadaceae; genus Pseudomonas; species Pseudomonas sp. D47. The sequence continues at coordinate 15,869 of NZ_JBJGXU010000030.1, forward strand.
GCGGACTTGATGAAGATCAACGTGCGCAACAATGCTGGGAAAATGGTGCCGCTGTCGGCGTTTGTCGAAGCCAAATGGACCCAGGGCCCGGCGCAGTTGACGCGCTACAACGGCTACCCCGCCATCGCCATCAGCGGCGAGGCGGCGCCGGGGCACAGTACGGGTGAGGCCATGGAGGAGATCCAGCGTCTGGTCAGCCAACTGCCTGCGGGCCTGGGGCAGGAATGGACCGGGTTGTCGCTGCAGGAACGCTTGTCCGGCTCCCAGGCACCGTTGCTGTTGGGCCTGTCGCTGCTGATCGTGTTTCTGTGCCTGGCGGCGCTGTATGAAAGCTGGTCGATCCCGACGTCGGTGTTGCTGGTGGTGCCGCTGGGCGTACTCGGCGCCGTGGTGGCCGTGAGCTTGCGTGGTATGCCTAATGATGTGTTCTTCAAGGTTGGCTTGATCACCATCATCGGTTTGTCGGCGAAGAACGCGATTTTGATCATCGAGTTTGCCAAGGACTTGTATGACCAGGGCGAAGACCTGATCGACGCCACCTTAAAAGCCGCGCGCCTGCGCCTGCGGCCGATCATCATGACGTCGCTGGCATTTATCCTCGGCGTGGTGCCGTTGGCGATTGCCACCGGTGCCAGCTCGGCCAGCCAGCAGGCGATTGGTACCGGGGTGATCGGCGGGATGATCACCGCCACACTGGCGGTGGTGTTTGTGCCGGTGTTCTTTGTGGTGGTCATGAAGCTGGTGCGCAAGAAACCCTAAGTGGCGGGCGGGCCCGTTGCTATCAGCGGGTTTGCCACAACAGGCGTAGGTATCGACGCAAGTCTTTGTGTTGCTCTGAGGTTGTGACGGGGGTTTGTAGATTGAGTGCATATCCGTTGCTGCGGTCACGGCTGGTTAGGGTTCCGCCCTTACGGCGGGTCACTTTGGAAAAGCCCCAAAGTAACCAAAGGGCTCTTGCCCCACCACTCGGCACCTCGCTCACGCTTCGGTGTGCCCTCACGCAGGCTTTGGACCGTGGGCCGCCGCCATGGGCCATCCTTGGCCCATCGCGGCTAAACCGGCGTCCTGCCGGTTTACCCACGCTCCAAAGCCTGCGTTCGGCCAGCGTGGTTTAACGGGGCGCCTAAGATCAAAATCAAGAGCAAGAGCACGGCGGCCTAGTAGCCGACCTGAGTGGTTGAAGCAAAAGCAGGGCAACAGCACAGCAACACCCTATCTAGCTGATGTAATGAGATCCCAATGTGGGAGCGGCGGTGCGACGACTCGACTTGCTCGCGAAGGCGGTGGGTCAGTTACACATGAGCTGACTGACCCACCGCCTTCGCGAGCAAGCCCGCTCCCACAGTTTTGACCGAGTTCGACTGTCAGCACCGCAGTGCTCTGCTTTTCTGTGGGAGCTGGCTTGCCTGCGATGGCATCAACTCGATGTACTTGATGGACCGAGGTGTCTGCATCGCAGGCAAGCCAGCTACCACAGTTGATTGAGTTTCAGCTTCCACTATCAGGTCGGCTGTCAGGCCGCCTCGGCTTTGCTTTTGATCTAACCACTCAGGTCGGCTACTAGGCCGCCGTGCTCTTGCTTTTGATCTTAGGCGCTCCGTTAAACCACGCTGGCCGCACGCCGAGCCTAAGCGAGGTGCCGAGTGGTGGGGCAAGAGCCCTTTGGTTACTTTTGGCTGGGCCGGCATTCCGGGCTCTTTTCCAAAAGTGACCCGCTGTAAGAGCAGAACCCATATCAGCCATCACCCAAATAACGGATATGCTTCCAGCGCCCCCGTGAAAATCCAGGCCAACAGGCTCACCCCAGCAAGTTAGCCTCTGGAGAATGCGCTATGGTGCTCACAACATCCTCTGTTGTGAGCACCTATGGCCTTCCTTGCCCGCACCCACCCTCGCCTCTCATCCGCCGCCGTGCTCGGCCTTGCCGTGGGCATTCTGGCGCCTGCCGATACGCTGATCAGCAAGGTCCTCATCGGCTGGAACGCCGGGGTGTGGACCTACCTGCTGCTGATGGTGTGGCTGGCGACCCGCGCCCGCGCCGACGACGTAAAACGCATCGCCGAAGTCGAGGATGAAAACGCAGGCCTGGTGCTGTTTATGGTGTGCATCGCGGCGATTGCGAGCCTGGCGACCATCACGGTCAACCTGGTAGGCAGCAAGGACCTGGACAGTACGGCGCGCCTGCTGCATTACGGTTTTACCGGCATGACCGTGATCGGTTCATGGTTGCTGACGGGGGTGATTTTCAGCGTGCACTACGCGCGGCTTTTTTATACCTGGGAAGGTGACGAGCCAGCGCTGCGCTTTGCCGAAGGCTTGCGCAACCCCAACTATTGGGACTTTCTGTACTTCTCGTTCACCATCGGCGTGGCGGTGCAAACGGCGGATGTGGGGGTGGCCACGCGCAGTATGCGCAAAGTCGTGCTGGGCCAGTCGTTGATCGGGTTCCTGTTCAATACCGCAATTCTGGGTTTCTCGATCAACATTGCCGCAGGGTTGTTCAGCTAGGCCGGCGTACAGATCTGGCAGGCAAAAAAATGGGAAGCCGAGGCTTCCCATTTTTAACTGCGTGAACTGCTTAGAAAGCCCACTGCACGCCTACAGTAGCGCCCCAAGGCTGGTCATAGGCCTTGCCTTTCATGTGAGTGCCTTCGGCATGCACGCTCAGGCTGGGTGACAACGAAACAGCCAAGCCGGCCGCGACCTCTACACTGCCGCCCGACAGGTTGTTTTTAAATTGCTGATCGTTGACATAGACCTTGTTGTCCGGGCTGAAATCACGCGCCACGGCAGTACGCAGGTACGGCTGCAGGATGCCACCGCTTTCGAGCTGGATATTTTTACCTGCGGTTACACCGACCTTACCGATCGCTGAAGTGGCACGGTCGCTCTTTGCCTTCAAACCGTTGTCCATCGTGTAGTTGGAGCCGCCGATAGCAGCGACGGCCAACTGAGCGAAGGGTTCAAGATACAAACCGTCGTCATCGAGCTTGATATTCTTGCCGACCTCAACCGATGCACTGACCGCGTCTTGCGAGTATTTGCCTTTGGCGCGCTGACCATCGCTCATGTTGACCTGACTTTGGCCGTTCAAGCGGTTGACCTTCGCCGTGAGGTCTACATACACACCACTCTCGTCATCACGCAAAATGCCATAGACACCCGCGTAGTAGCTGTTGACCATACCGCTGCTGCCGCGGCTCAGGCCTAGGGTGGAATTGCTGTAACCGCCCATCACACCCAATGTCCACAGTTCATCGACCGCCCAGTCTGCACCGATGGTCAGACCCGACTGATTCTGTGAGTAGCCCACGCCGTTGCTGTTGGCCGCCACGTCCACCTTGTTACCGTAGCCACGCATCCACAGGCCTTGGCTCTTGCCTTCGCCGAAGCGTACTTCACCCATGCGGGTGCGCAGTATGCTCGATTCGCCGAGCAATACGGCTGGCGCCGCGTTCGCGAGTGCGAGCACCGCCTTGGCGCTGGTACTGGTACCCCGTTTCTCGGTGTCCAAGTACCAATCGGTGCCTTCCTGCTTGAGCCCATATTCGAAAGCGCCGACATCGACGGTATCGCCCACCAGGCCAAACTTGGCGCCGCCGCTTTGAGTGTGCACCACCTTGATGGCCTCGCCGGTGGCCAACTCCGAGCCACTGGCGCCAATCAACAGCTGGTGATTACCTTCGGCGTTGCCATTGACGTTCAACAAGTCGGTCTCGCCGGTGTTGAAGTTGGTGTGCATTTTGAACGTGCCGTTGCCGGCCAAGCTGTTAGTGTTCAGTTGAAAGTACTGGGTTGGGCTGCCAAAGACGACGTTACCGCCGGCCATTCTCAGCGCATTGACCTGGCTGTCACCCACCAGCATCCACTGGGCATTACCGTTGACATCAAGTTGCTTGACGTTGAACAGCTGGCCGGTCAGCGACGCATTGTTGTTGAGTTGCACTGTGCCCGTGCTGCCTGCACCAATGCGCACGTCACCGACCAAGGTGCTGTTGTCGACGTTCATGTTGGCAATGGAACTATTGCCCACCTCAAGCAGAACACCATTGCCGCCAATCAGCCTCGATCCGTTCAGCACCTGAATATCGGACGAGGGTCTATTGTTCGCCGTAGGGTTTACCAAGATCGCCGAACCGGTTTTGCCCTCGACGACAGAATGGTCGAGGATCAAGGTATTGGTCCGGGTCACGTTACCTTCCGCACGCATGAATACGCCGTTGCGCCCCCCTACGATGCTGCTGTTATTCCTTACAAAGGCGTCAGCGTTCGCCAATTGCAAACCGGTGCCCGTGGCACCCGTGGCCTGGACCTGCGCGCGATCAAGGTTGACCGTGCTGTAGGCACTGGCCGTAATACCGAAATCCCTACCGGATACCCGGCTGTTGTTGTTTACCGTGATGGTCGATCCAACCTGGCTGAGGCCGTTCCGGCTGGCCTGCACACCTGCCAAACCGGTATTAGTGACCGTGCTGTTGTTAGTGATCAATACGCTGCTGTTGTTAAGAACGTGAACAGCGGCAGTTAACCCAAATACTCCTGTACGAGCAGTCACCTGAGAGCCATCAACCACTACGGTCGATCCACCCGTAGCATCGATATCTAACGTTGTGCTACCCGGCCGCAGCGTCAAGCCTGCACCCACCGCCTTAATTTGCGTGGTGGTCGCACCGTCAACAATCAAGCTCGAACCTGCGCTAAGCTCGTAATTAGTAACCGGAGCAGTCGACGATATTACCGTGCCAGGCTGAGTTATGATCCGTGCCTGCACATCAGGGGACGCCAGAAGAAACAGCGTAACAGCCTGAGCCGTCAGGGCCAGGCTCAAAGGCGTGGGTTTGAAATTAAATACTGCCGACATCTTAGTTGACCTCTAGTTGGCGTTCCTTCACGAAACGATAGGGCGGATTCTAAATCTCGTGAGACCCCTCCAATCAAGCGTCGCCATAATTACCCAGCAAACACGCCAGTTCTGTAGGATTTTTCCTGAACTGGAGTGTCAACAATAAACAGATGCTGTAAGACCGAATCATTGCGACACTTTTTCAACACACAACAACTGACATAACCAAGTAAGCCAGAGACGGTCTCCCGCGCTCTGGCTATTACCTTGGTTTTACACTACTGGCACAGGCGTACCATCACAATACAGCGCAGAGGTAATCGGCCCAGGTCTGATGTGATTCAGGCGATAATCTGCAGGATCAGAGTTCACCAGTTCACCCGCTACCGTCACACTGTATATCAACCTTAGCGAGGCCGCGTTCACCGACCGAGCGTTTTGAATCTGTTTGAAAAAAGCACCGGGCGAAGGAAACGTTAAATCAAACCCTAATGTCGACGCCGACAGCGGGAGTGGGTTTGGGAAAGGTATAGTTGTCGACGCAGCTACAGGTGCCGCCTGGCTAGTATTTCTATACCCCGTAATAGTAATCGAGCCGTTCGTGGCACCGTCTAAATTCACTGAAGGCGGAATAAATACTCTAAGTATGCCGGTATTCAATGGATCCAAGGTCGAGCAGACAACCGTCGTTGTCGCCCGTCGAACGATAGGCGCATTCATTCGCCTGAAGACAGATTCTACAGTGACCTCCGTCGCGTTTAGCGGCTGCTGCTGGTTGGTAGAGGTGGTTCGACGGACCGTGTAGCTAGCAATTTGCAGAGGGCCGCCCAATGCCCTGATAGTGTCCCAAGTAATTGGGAACTCTACGATTCCATTGGCTGGGATGTCCGCAGGGGTCGAAAAAGTCTTTTCCGCCGAATAGGCGCCGTAGCTGAAAGAAATCACGAACGGCGTGGCGGCTGCAGGCAGTGTCGCCACATTCCACAGTGTTACCAGACCCACGGCATCGCGGCCATTGTCAACACGCTCGAGTCTATTGTTAGGTCGGGTTTCACCAGCGGGGCGTACCGGTTGAACAACGACCGGAGGGAGATTAGGGTTAGCATCCGTTCCATCTGTCGTCCCGGGTATTACGATTACATTCAGGTCCAGATTGAATATCGTAGTTGCCGCTACCGGGTAAGTAACCCCGCCGCGTATAACGACGTAAGAAACCGTGACTTGCTGGGTGCCTACTGCATTACCGTAGAGCGTAGCAAGTTGAGCCGGGGTGGCCAGCACGGGAACGGAGAAAGGCGTATTACCCAGTGGCCTATCAGCCAACGTCACGGCAACGCCAGTCGAACCCGGGGTCGCCGTCGGGGTAAGGGTCACTCTGAACGTATCTGTCGGGGTTGAGCGCTGAGGATTGGTATAAGGCGGAATGAGTACTTGCAAGCCGCCTTCAAGCGCCATATCGGCGCGATTGATCAGGTTGTCACCAGGGACTGCATGCAAAACCTGCGGCGCCAAAAAGTCAGTGGCGGCGGGGCCCATGGCTACATCGTTTAGCAGGTAAACATTCGACCATTCACTGCAGTAGTTGGCAACGTCACAAAGCTGGTAGCTGAAACGGAAGTTACCATTAGGCGCAGCCTCGATAGTATCCAATGACAATGGAACGGTAACGGCAACCGCCGGATCGTTGGAAATCGGGTATTTTGTTTCCGCACTGGTTGAATCAATGGGAATAGGATAGGGCAACTCGCCGAATCTAAACTGCGCATAATCGCCTTCCTGACGACCTCTCGCAGCATCGTACGGCAGCGTAAACATCACCCTTCGACCGGGCTGGCTCGCGAAGTAATTGCGATCAAACGGGACCGGTAGAGGCTGAGGGGGCACCGGTGCAGGCGGGGCTATTCGCGGCAGATCATACGGGCTCACACCGTCTATAATGATCAACTGTGGTACAGACATGGTTCTGTTGCCTACAGTCGGGTCGTCGTCGCCGATACCGTACCGTAGCAAGTGTACGCCCGATGAGAAAAGGGATCGAGGAAGAGACACCACCGTATCGCCGATGGGGTCGGCAAGGAATCTAAAAGCGAGGTAAGTCTTAGCCGTTAAAAAATATGGACTATCGGTTGCCTCAACATCAGGAGTAGGAAGGGCAAAGGGTACCGTAACATCAAACGGCACCACCTCAAATGTTAGGGTGTTACCAGCTAGTACACCAGTCCCAAGCGGTATAGTGACAGTTATCGTATCGCCCAATGCCGTCTCTCGGTACAGCAAGCCAGTAAAGTTAGGCACTTCACCCAAAAACGTGGCTGGCGCAAACCTATCGGTATAATTACGAGCAAGAATCGCGGTCTCAAAATCAGTGATAATTTTTCTATTTGCGACATTCATTTTAATTCTCCGTTGTTTTAAACCATACAACCTTCTACCCACTTCGCCACTCGAGCAAACTTACGCTTACCCACCACGAATCTTTAAGGCGCACCTTGAGTGCTTACGTTATTTTCCGAAAACAACGACACGCTGTTCAAAACAGCAAAGGCTCACGTATCTAAAATGATTCCACCCGGCGCGCAATAGCCCCCCGTGGGAAAAGTCAAATCAACACGCAACAAACGTTGCAGCGAGTCGCCCAACTTTGCACCCCCACGCCAGACTTCATATCGACCAATAGCGGATGAAAATTTGCGCAAGGGAAACAGTGCCGTGTAGTACGCATCCATGACGACCGGCATGCCTGTCGTTTGATGCAGTAACGTCCACGTCGCAGTCTGTTCAAATAGGACGTTCGCAAGCAGTGTTTCCCAGTTATTGGTTTGATACCCTTGCCAGATAAACTTTATCTGGTCGCCCACCTGTATGTTGGTGTTCGGAAGAATTGTCCAACTAACGCTTTTCTTCTCGGTAGTGAGCGAACTACACGTCAAGTAACCTAGTCTATTAAGTGTGCTTTCCAGTCTCGGCGCCGGAAGCGTGACAGGCTGGACTACCACAGCAGACCCCACCACGAAAGGGAGATCGGCACTCAAGTCACTGTAATTTCCCGTCGCGTCGTAAATTCTGAAGCGCACGTACGCGTTGCCATTGCTCAGCTTGCGAAAGGCGTCAGCCGCGAGTGTTGCGGTCCATGGGAGGCTACTGACATTCAGCAACGACCCGCCCGCCGCCGCCGCTACGGGAGCGTTAGGCTGGTTGGATAAAAAGAACTCGATCCGATCCCCTTTCGCCATCACGTTGTAGAGCGGGATGTAAAACGCCACGAGAGGGTTGGCTGTCAAATAGGCCTCGTTGACCGCCGGTACGGGCGGCACCACAAACCGCACGGTATCCGTCGATTTCAGCAGGCTTGGCCGTTCCAGATCGACGAGGATCTGTGTTTTTTGAGATTCCGTCGTGTTGCCGCCATTGATAACCGAGTAAAAAAGCCACGCTGTACGACGGGGACGGCGCCTCAACCACGCCAAAGGGATTTCAAACTCGTATTCGTTGGGAATTGCCGGCGGCGGTGGCTTGATTGTTATTCGCTCGATAAGCCACTCGCCATCGTCGCTGAGCTCTCGAAGCTCAAGGATATGGTCTTCATCACCCGCTACCTGTAACGGCGACCAACGTGGGATCTGGACTTTCAAGGGGGTTAACAAATAGTTGAGCGGCACCACGCCATCGGGGTCGTTAAGGTCGACACCCGTGATCGTCATCGGCGGTAACTCTGCGCCGACCCCCAGGGTCAGTATCTTCGAACCGAAGCGCGGATAGGGTTTTTGGAGGTTAGCCATGTTCCGGCCTCAGGTTAATTTTCATGACGACGCATCACAGGAGAGGATTACTTCTGCCTATCGTCCGTAGGAAAATTAAACGCCTAAAGCCTTTGGCCGGATACTGTCATAACTAACAGGTAGCCCTATCCGTTCGTCGGTTTTCTCACGCCTGGTGCCGTGACCTTTTTTAAATAGTTCTTGACGAAACGGGCTGCCTGGCATTCTATGAAACCGGTTTCAGACTGCCGAATGCTGGCAATCAAACGACTAAATCCAATAAGAAAGGCCCGCCACCGTGACTCCATTTTCCGCCGCCCAACGCAGCCGCGTGACCATGCTTGACGTCGCCGAGCGCGCCGGCGTGTCCAAGGCCAGCGTTTCGCGTTTTATCGGTGATGACCGCGCCCTGCTCTCCGACGCCATTGCCCTGCGCATCGAGCAAGCCATCAGCGACCTCGGCTACCGCCCCAACCAAATGGCCCGCGGTTTGAAACGAGGGCGCACACGCCTGATCGGCATGCTGGTCGCCGATATCCGCAACCCCTATTCCATTGCCGTGATGCACGGCGTCGAGACCGCCTGCCGCCGGCATGGCTATAGCTTGGTGGTGTGCAACACCGACCGCGATGACGAACAGGAACGCCAACACTTGGCGGCGCTGCGCTCGTACAACATCGAAGGGTTGATTGTGAACACCCTCGGCCATCACCTCGACCAATTGCTCGAACTGCAGCAGGAAATGCCGCTGGTGCTGGTGGACCGCAAGGTCGAGCCGCTGCACAGCGACCTGGTCGGGCTGGATAACCCCGCCACCGTGCGCATCGCTGTGGAGCATCTGCAACAGCAGGGTTATCGCGATGTGTTGCTGGTGAGCGAAGCCGCCGACGGCACCAGCTCGCGCCTGGAGCGCCAGACCAGTTTCACGGCCGAGATCGCCAGCCGCCCCGAACTGACTGGCGCAGTGCTGGAACTGGATGGCGAACTGGAAAGCCGTTTGCAGGCCTTTGTTGCCAAGCCCGGCCCGAAGGCGTTGTTCTGCGCCAACGGCATTGCCGCGCTGGCCTGTACCCGTGCGCTCAAGGCCCTGGGCTGTAACCTGTTTGACGATGTGGGCCTGATCGCCCTGGATGACCTGGACTGGTACCCATTGGTGGGCAACGGCATCACCGCCCTCGCCCAGCCCACTGAAGCGATTGGCGCCAGTGCCTTCGACTGCCTGCTCAAACGCCTGCGCGGCGATGACGCGCCGACGCGCACCCTGGATTTTTTGCCGGAATTAATCATCCGTGGCTCCACACAATCCCTTGTGGGAGCTGGCTTGCCTGCGATGACGGTTCAGCAGACGAAGTAGTAATCGCCTGACACACCGTCATCGCAGGCAAGCCAGCTCCCACACTTGTTTTGCGTAGAAAAATGAAACCGGTTTCAGAGGTACATAACAATGCATAAATACCCCGTCTCCATCAGCCTTTCCAGCTACGGCGCTGACCTGGTACGCCAGCAGGGCCAACTGAGTTTCGTCGAGTTGCTGAGCGCCGCCGGCGCCCAGCGCATCGAATGGCGCGAAGAACTGCTGACCCGCGAACACCCTGCCGCTCTGGCCCAGGCCGCCGCCGCGCATGGCCTGGAATGCGTGTTCTCCTCGCCGCTGGAACTGTGGGTCGCCGGCCGCGCCCAGCCCAACGCCGAGCTGAATGCCACCCTCGACCGCGCCCAGGCATTTGGCGCGCGCTGGCTGAAGGTCTCCCTCGGTTACTTCACCGACACCAACGACCTGCAAAGCCTGCACGCCCTGCTCAACCGCCACCCCGTTCAGCTGCTGGTGGAAAACGACCAGACCCTGCAGGGTGGGCGTATCGAGCCGTTGCAGCGGTTCTTCACTGAGGTCGAGCGCCTTGGCCTGCCCGTGAAAATGACGTTCGACATCGGCAACTGGCAGTGGCAGGACCAATCCGCCCTCACCGCCGCACGCCTGCTCGGCCGGCATGTGGATTACCTGCATTGCAAGGCCGTGGCCCGCCGCCAGGACGGCAAGCTGGTGGCCCTGCCGCCCGGCGCCACCGACCTGCATCTGTGGGAACAACTGCTCAAACATATGACTCAAGGTATTACCCGGGCCGTGGAATTCCCGTTGCAAGGCGATGACCTGGTGGAGGTCACCGCGCAGCAGGTCGCCGCCCTCGCCGTCCTTGGCCAACCCCGTGCGGAGAATGCCCATGTCTGAGATCGATATCCTGTCGTTTGGTGAAACCATGGCGATGTTTGTCGCCGAGCAGACCGGCGATTTGGCTCAGGTGGCCCAGTTCCACAAACGTATTGCCGGCGCCGACAGCAACGTCGCCATCGGCCTGTCGCGCCTGGGCTTCAACGTGGCCTGGCTAAGCCGCGTCGGGGATGATTCGCTCGGGCGTTTTGTGGTCGACACACTGAAAAAAGAAGGCTTGGATTGCCAGCATGTGGCGGTGGACCCGCAGCACCCCACCGGCTTTCAGTTCAAGTCCCGCGAAGAAGCCGGCGCAGACCCTCAGGTCGAATACTTCCGCAAAGGTTCGGCCGCCAGCCACTTGTCCATCGCCGCCATCAGCCCCGCGCTGTTACAGGCGCGGCACCTGCATGCCACCGGCATACCGCCGGCCTTGTCTGAGGCGACCCGCGAGCTGTCGGTGGAATTGATGACGCAAACGCGCAAGGCCGGGCGCAGTGTGTCGTTCGACCCGAACCTGCGCCCGTTGCTATGGGCCAGCCAAGCGCAAATGATCGGCGCAATCAACGCCCTTGCCGCGCTGGCTGATTGGGTATTGCCAGGCTTGAGCGAAGGCCGCTTGCTCACCGGTTTCGACGACCCGGCCGACATCGCCGCGTTCTATCTCGACCAAGGCGCCGAAGCCGTGGCGATCAAGCTTGGGCCGGATGGCGCCTATTACCGCACCCAAATGGACCAAGGCTTTGTCGCCGCCGTGCCGGTGGAAAAAGTCGTCGACACCGTCGGCGCCGGCGATGGCTTTGCCGTCGGCATGATCAGCGCCCTGCTGGAGAACCTCAGCTTCCCCGACGCGGTAAAGCGCGGCAACTGGATCGGCAGCCGCGCCGTGCAGAGCCGGGGCGATATGGAAGGCTTGCCGACCCGCTTGGAGTTACCTGCCCGATCCGTTGCATGACCCACACCCTGTTGCCACAACTACAACAAGCTCAGGAGCAACCCCATGGATACCTTGAAACTCGCCACCCGCCGCTGGTGGTACATCATGCCCATCGTGTTTATCACCTACAGCCTGGCGTACCTGGACCGCGCCAACTACGGCTTCGCCGCCGCCTCCGGGATGGCCGAAGACCTGATGATCACCCCCGGCATGTCCTCGCTGCTGGGCGCGCTGTTCTTCCTCGGCTACTTTTTCTTCCAGGTGCCGGGGGCGATCTACGCGCAAAAGCGCAGCGTTAAAAAACTGATTTTCGTCAGCCTGATCCTCTGGGGCGGCCTCGCCACCCTGACCGGCGTGGTGTCCAACGCCTACATGTTGATCGCCATACGCTTCATGCTCGGGGTGGTCGAAGCCGCCGTGATGCCGGCGATGCTGGTTTACCTGTGCCATTGGTTTACGCGTGCGGAACGCTCGCGCGCCAACACCTTCCTGATCCTCGGCAACCCGGTGACCATGCTGTGGATGTCGGTGGTCTCGGGCTATCTGGTGCAGCATTTCAGCTGGCGTTGGATGTTTATCATCGAAGGTTTGCCGGCGGTGATCTGGGCGTTTATCTGGTGGAAGCTGGCGGATGAAAAACCCGCCGACGCCAAGTGGCTGAGTGAGCAACACAAAAAAGACCTGGAAAGCGCCCTGGCCGCCGAACAAGTCGGGATCAAGGCGGTGAAGAACTACGCCGAGGCGTTTCGCTCGCCCAAGGTGATCGTCCTGGCGCTGCAGTTTTTCTGCTGGAGCATCGGCGTGTACGGCTTTGTGCTGTGGCTGCCGTCGATCCTCAAGGCCGGTTTGCAGATGGACATGGTCGAAGCCGGCTGGCTGTCGGCGCTGCCGTACCTGGCAGCGGTGATCGGCATGCTCGTGGTGTCGTGGGGCTCGGACAAGCTGCAAAAACGTAAACGTTTTGTGTGGCCGCCCTTGTTGATTGCGTCCATCGCGTTTTATGCGTCCTACGCACTCGGCGCTGAGCATTTCTGGTGGTCCTACACCCTGCTGGTGATTGCCGGGGCCTGCATGTATGCGCCTTACGGGCCGTTCTTCGCCATCGTCCCGGAAATTCTGCCGGCCAACGTTGCCGGTGGCGCCATGGCACTGATCAACAGCATGGGCGCGCTCGGCTCTTTCGGCGGCTCCTACCTGGTGGGTTACCTCAATAGCAGCACCGGTTCGCCTGGCGCCTCGTACCTGCTGATGAGCGGTGCGCTGATGCTGGCCGTGGTGCTGACGATTTTCCTCAAGCCCGGCGCCAGCGACCGTGTACGCGTGCCGATGCCCACTCTTGGATTGAAGGTGAAAACCTGATGAAAAAATCTGTCGTTTTATATAAAAAACTCTCCGCGCCCTTGATGGCCCGGCTGCACGAGCACGCCGACGTCACGCTGATCGACGCGCTGGACGAACCGGGCCTGGCCAAACTGCGCGACGCCTTACCCCGTGCCCAGGGCCTGCTGGGTGCCAGCCTGCGCCTGGACGCCCAGTTGCTCGACCTGGCGCCCAAGCTTGAAGCAGTCGCCAGCGTCTCGGTGGGTGTCGACAACTACGACATCGACTACCTCACCCAACGTGGCATCCTGCTCAGCAACACCCCGGATGTGCTCACCGAAACCACTGCCGATACCGGTTTCGCGCTGATCCTGGCGACCGCGCGCCGTGTGGTCGAACTGGCCGACATGGTCCGCGCCGGCCAATGGAACAAAAACATCGGCCCCGCGCATTTCGGCAGCGACGTACACGGCAAGACCCTGGGCATTATCGGCATGGGCCGCATCGGCGAAGCCCTGGCTCAACGCGGGCATTTTGGTTTTGGCATGCCGGTGATCTACCACAGCCACTCGCCCAAACCGTTGGTGGAAGAACGCTTCGGCGCGCAGTACCGCAGTTTGGTGGCCTTGCTCAAGGAAGCCGACTTTGTTTGCCTGACCTTGCCGCTGACCGCCGAAACCGAAAAGCTGATCGGCGCTGAAGAGTTTGCGCTGATGGGCCCAGAGACGATCTTTATCAATATCTCGCGTGGCAAAGTGGTGGACGAGGCCGCACTGGTCCAAGCGTTGCAGCAACGTACGATTCGGGCGGCGGGCCTGGATGTGTTTGAGCGTGAACCGTTGAACCACGACTCGCCGTTGCTGCGCTTGAACAACGTGGTGGCCACACCACACATCGGCTCGGCGACCCATGAAACGCGTGAGGCGATGGCCAAGTGTGCGGTGGACAACCTGCTGGCGGCGCTGGCGGGTGAACGGCCGAAAAACCTGGTGAATCCAACCGCCTGGAAACACTGATCGCCTAGACTTACACAACACCCATGTGGGAGCGGGCTTGCCCGCGATGGCGGTGTGTCAGTCGATGAATTCGGTGACTGACACAGAGCTATCGCGGGCAAGCCCGCTCCCACAGTTAGATCACCTACACCGGTAAATCAGCGCAAGGCGCGGCGCAGTACTTTGCCGACGGTGGTCTTGGGCAGTTCGGTGGTGCGAAATTCCACATACCGCGGCACTTTGTACCCTGTCAGGTATTCCCGGCAGTGAGCGAGGATCTGTTCCTGGGTCAGGTTCGGGTCTTTGCGCACGACGATGATTTTCACTTTTTCCCCGGTCACAGCGTCTTCCACGCCGATGGCCGCCACTTCACTCACGCCTGGGTGCAAGGCCACCACGTCTTCGATTTCATTGGGGTACACGTTGAAGCCCGAGACCAGGATCATGTCTTTCTTGCGGTCGACCAGGCGGATATAGCCGCGCTCATCCATTACGCCGATATCCCCGGTCGACAACCAGCCCTCGGCATCCAGCACCTCGGCGGTTTCCTTCGGGCGCTTCCAGTAACCCTGCATCACCTGCGGCCCACGCACTTGCAGCTCGCCCTGCTCACCGATGCCGGCCAACTCGCCGTCCTCGCGCATAAAGCGCACCCAGGTCGACGGCAATGGCACGCCAATGCTGCCGGTAAACTCCATCTCGCGCATGCGTGAGATGTCGATGGGGCTGATGCTCACCACCGGCGAGCATTCGGTCAGCCCGTAGCCCTCGATGATCGGCAGCCCGGTCACCTCCTTCCAACGCTTGGCCACCGCCGTGTGCGTGGCCATGCCGCCGGCAATCACCATGCGCAGGTCGGAGAAGTCCCTCGCGCAGAATTCCTTGTTTTCCAGCAAGCCATTAAACAAGGTGTTGACCCCGGCAATCCCGTTGAAACGCTCTTTGCGCAGGATCATCTGCACGCGCTTCACGTCGCGCGGGTTGGCGATCAGGATGTTGCGCCCGCCCAGGCACATGAACATCAGGCAGTTCACCGTCAGGGAAAAGATGTGGTACAGCGGCAACAAGGTGACGTTGGTTTCTTGCGTGTCCTGGTCCAACTGGTCACCGACCCAGGCCTTGGCCTGCAACAGGTTGGCGATGATATTGCGGTGGCTGAGCATCACGCCCTTGGCGTCCCCCGTGGTGCCGCCGGTGTATTGCAAGAAGGCCAGCTCATCGAGGTTCATCGCCACCGGGAGGTGATTGAGCGCCCGTCCCTGTTTCAGCACCTTGTTGAAGCGCACGGCGCCGGGCAGGTTGAATGTGGGCACCTGCTTTTGCACGCTGCGCAGGATGAAGTTCATCGCCGCGCCCTTCAAGGTGCCGAGTAAATCGCCGATGGCCGCCAGCACCACGCGCTTGACGCTGCTGCCGGCCACAACCTTTTCGAGGGTGTGGGCGAAGTTTTCGAAGATCACCACCGTTTCGGCGCCGCTGTCCTTGAGCAAATGCTTGAGCTCATGGGCGGTGTACAGCGGGTTGACGTTGACCACCACCGCACCGGCCAGGATCGTGCCCAGCAGGCAGATCGGGTACTGCAAGCAGTTGGGCATCATCAACGCCACACGGTCGCCTTTCTTCACGCCCTGGCCCTGCAGCCACGCGGCAAACGCGATGCCTTGCACCTGCCAGTCGGCATAGGTCATTTCGGTACCGATGCTGACGTAAGCGACGCGTTCGCGGAACTTCTCCAGGTGTTCCAGGAACACCTCACGCAACGACGGATACGCCTCGATACCCGCCTCAATGTCTGCCGGCACGCCGGGCAAGTAAGCGTTCAACCAGATCCGTTCGGCGTGTTCCAGGCTTACAGCGTTCATGGCAGTCTCCTTGTTATTGTTTTGGGTAACGCTACTTTTCGACGATGGCGGTAATGCCCAGCCCGCCCGCCGCGCAGATCGAAATCAAGCCGCGCCCGCCACCGTTCTCATGGATGGTTTTGGCCAGCGCCGCCAGTTGCCGGCCACCGGTGGCGGCGAACGGATGACCGCAGCCGAGCGAGCCGCCGTTGACGTTCATCTTGCTGCGGTCGATGGCGCCCAACGGTGCGTCCAAGCCTAGACGCTCGCGGCAATAATCGGCGTCCTCCCAGGCCTTGAGGGTGCACAGCACCTGAGCGGCGAAGGCTTCGTGAATCTCAAAAAAATCGAAGTCGGCAAAGCTCAGGCCTTCGCGTTTGAGCATGCGTGGCACCGCATAGGCCGGTGCCATCAACAGGCCCTCGGCGCCGTCGACAAAACTCACCGCCGCCGTCTCGCCAGTGCGCAGGTAGGCCAGCACTGGCCAGCCATGTTCAGCCGCCCATTCTTCGCTGGCCAGCAGCACCACCGAGGCGCCATCGGTCAGCGGCGTGGAGTTGCCCGCCGTGAGGGTGCCGTTCTGGCGGTCGTAGGCCGGGGACAGCCCGGCGAGCTTCTCCAGGCTGGCGTCGGCGCGCAGGTTGTTGTCGCGCACCAGGCCACGGTAAGGGCTGATCAAATCGTCAAAGAAGCCACGTTGGTAGGCCGCATCCAGGCGCTGATGGCTGGTCAGGGTCAACTCGTCCTGGGCCAGGCGTTTGATCTGCCAGCGCTTGGCCATTTCTTCGCAGTGCTCACCCATCGACAAGCCGGTGCGCGGCTCGCCATTGCGCGGCAGCAACGGCTTGAAAAACATCGCCGGTCGCACCTTCAGCAGCGCTTTCAACGTGTCGCCAAGGCCTTTGGCGCGATTAGCCGAGAGTAAGGTGTGGCGCAGGGATTCATTGATGCCGATGGGCGCATCGGAGGTGGTGTCGGCCCCCCCGGCAATGCCCACTTCGATCTGGCCCAGGGCGATTTTATTCGCCACCAGCAACGCCGCTTCCAGGCCCGTGCCGCAGGCTTGTTGCACGTCGTACGCAGGCGTTTCTGGCGACAGCGTGGTCGACAACAACGACTCACGCGCCAAGTTGAAATCCCGCGAATGCTTGATCACCGCGCCCGCAGCAAACTCGCCCAGGCGCTGGCCGTGCAGGTTGTAGCGCTCGACCAGGCCTTGCAAGGCGGCAACCAGCAGGTCCTGGTTGCTGTCATGGGCATACACACTGTTGGAACGGGCAAACGGAATACGGTTGCCGCCGATAATCGCCACACGGCGGGTCGGGGCCGGGTTGAAGCTGTAATCACTCATGGGTGGCTCTCATTCCAAATAAACAGCCCACGCATATGCGGTTTATCACCGGCAAAGTTGCGCACTTCGAACTCACGGCGCGGGCCGGTTGCCGGGCGACTCCACAGGGCGACCTGGCCGGGCAGGAAGATCGGCAGTTTGAAGTCGCAATGCGCTTGCGCCTGATCCAGACCACCCGGCGGTTGCTGGGCCGCCAATGCGCGGCCCAAGGTCCACATGCCGTGGGCGATAGCACGGCGAAAGCCGAATATTTTGGCGCCGATCACCGAGGTGTGAATCGGGTTGAAATCCCCCGAAACCTTGGCAAACCGTCGGCCGAGGTCGGCGGGCAGCACCCAGCGCTGGGTGCGTAACAGGCCGTCTTCCTGCAACCCCAGCACGTCATCCCACGGTTCACCGACCGGGTTTTTCACGGCGCGGCGCAGGTACAGGCTGTCGCTCTCCCACACCAGCGCGTCGGCGCTGTAGGCCCGCGTGGCGATACTCAGCGCCTGGCCTTTGGGATGCGCGACCCAACGCTCGCAAAATACCTCCAGGCGCAGCGCCTGGCCTTCGTGCAAGCGCTGGTGCTGACGAATGCGATTGGCCAGATGCACCATGCCGCTGGCCGGGTACGGAAAGCTTGGCCGCGTCAGCAGCATCAGGTGCAACGGGAACGCCAGCACGTGCGGATAGGACAGCGGCACGCCCTGCTCACGCCGGAAACCACAGGCGCGGCCATACGCGGCGATGTCACTGGCCGACAGCTCCACCGCCGCGCGCACCAACAGTGCCTGGGGCAGCAACGGCGCGCCGTCGAGCTTGGGTTTGCGCAGCGCGCGCACACCATCCAGTAACAGCTGGGTGCGTGAGGGTGGTGGGTCGATGATCTGCGTCACGTAGTCCATGGCTCAGGCTCCCAGCAGGCTTTGGCCGCACACGCGTACGACTTGGCCGTTAACCCCGCCGGACGCCGGATGGGCCAGCCAGGCGATGGTCTCGGCCACATCAATCGGTTGCCCGCCTTGGGACATCGAGTTCATGCGCCGCCCCGCCTCGCGAATCATCAGCGGAATTTTCGCGGTCATCTGCGTCTCGATAAACCCGGGCGCCACGGCATTCACCGTGACTTGCTGCTGCGCCGCCAACGGCGCCAGGCCCTGCACCAGGCCAATCACACCGGCCTTGGAGGTGGCGTAGTTGCTTTGCCCCAGGTTGCCGGCAATGCCGGAGATCGACGACACGCACACAATCCGCCCGCCCGGGTTCAACCCTTGGCTGTGCAACAAGGCATTGCTCAGCTGCAACGGCGCTTGCAGGTTGACCGCCAGCACACTGCGCCAGGCCGCCTCGGTCATCTTGGCGATGGTTTTGTCGCGGGTGATCCCGGCGTTGTGCACCACCACGTCGAAGGCGCCGTATTGACTGACATGCGCCTGCAACAACGCGGCGGCATCCGCGGCGGTGATGTCCAGCGCCAAGGCTGAGCCGTTCACACTGTCAGCGGCCTGGCGCAGCGCCTCCTGGGCTTGGGGCACGTCGACGCAAACCACATAGGCGCCGTCGCGGGCCAGCACCTGGGCGATGGCCAGACCAATCCCACGGGAAGCACCCGTCACCAGCGCACGCCGACCGGCGAAGGGTTTGTCCCAGTTCACGGCGACAGCGCCGTCCACCGGCTTTTCCAGGCGCACCACTTGCCCCGACACATAGGCCGAACGGCGCGACAGGAAGAAGCGCAAGCTGCTGTCCAGGGCGTGTTCGGCACCCGGCGCGACGTAGATCAATTGCACGGTGATCGCCCGGCGCAGCTCCTTGGCCAGCGAACGCACCAGGCCTTCAAGGGCACGCTGGGCGATGGCCTGGGGCAAATCCTGGCAATGTTCCGGCGCGGTGCCGAGCACCACCACGCGGCCGTGGTGGCCGAGGCGTTTGGCGTTGGCGTGGAAAAACACGTACAGCTCATCAAGCTGCTGTAAATCGAGCACACCCGTGGCGTCAAACACTGCGCCTTGCACCTTGACCGTGGACGGCGCCTTGAGGGTCGCCGGGGTGGCGGCGACGGTGTCGGTGGCCTCGAAAATCTGTTGCACCTGCGAGGCAAGCCGCCCTGCCCCGGCGACGATCACCGGGTTGGCCAGACCTGACTGGCCGCTGCGATGACGCTGCAACGGTAAGGGTTGCGGCAGGCCGATAGCCTGGGCCAAGCGCCGGCCCCAGGGGGAATTGACGAAGGATAGGTAGCTGTCACTCATAAAAGGTCCCACTCACAAAACAATCCTGCCTTGTAAACCCGATCAACTGTGGGAGCTGGCTTGCCTGCGATACAGACGACTCGGTCTTGCCGATACACCGAGGTGATCCCTTCGCAGGCAAGCCAGCTCCCACATTGAACGCGTTCATTCAGTAAACGTATTCACTCACACCACGTGCCTTGCCTTGTAAACCCGCCCCCTGTGGGAGCTGGCTTGCCTGCGATACAGGCGACTCGGTCTTGCCGATACACCGAGGTGATGCCATCGCAGGCAAGCCGGCCCCCACAGGTGGACCGCGCTTCTCCTAGTTCACCGAGGCGTTTTCGCCTTGGGGGGTGCGGCGTTTGGCCTTGGGCTCCAGCGCTTGCTGACGCTGCTGCAACGCTTCGAGCAAGCCGAAATCCTGCGGGAAGTCGTCGACTTGAATGCCATGGTCGGCGTATTCCACATAGCGCCCCAGCAAGCTGTCTTCCTCGTCACTGATCAAGTCCAGCGCCCGCGCTTTGACGCGCCAGCCGGTGAAGGCCGTGGCGCAAATCGGCATCGGTTCGATCAGGCCTTGCTTGACCGCCGACTTGAGCCGCGCTTCGATCAGTTCTACCTGCGGCAACAAGCGAAAGCCCAATTCGCCGTAAGCCAGCTTGTCGATTTCCGGGCGTGGGATGTAGGAGTTAGCCAGCAACCGGCCGCGGGTTTCGCCTGGGGTTTGCACCACATCCGCCACTTGCGCCAGCAAGCGGTCCGAGGGTTTACGCAGTGGAATACCGAACGGGAAACTCAAACCGCGCACCACGACTGCAGCGGCTTTGGAGGGGTAGTTATCGAGCACTTCGGCCAGGGCTTCATGGGCACGCAACAGCGCGTCTTGGGCCGACCAGTGCACCAGCGGCAGGTCTGCCTGGGGCCGTCCGTCATCCTCAAAGCGCTTGAGCACGCAGGACAGGATGTACAGTTGCGACAGAATATCCCCCAGGCGCCCGGTGATACTTTCCTTACGCTTGAGCGCACCGCCGAGTACGCCCATGGACACGTCCGAGATCAACGCCAGCACCACCGACAGCCGATTGGCCTGGCGGTAGTAGGACGCCAGCGCCGGGTCGGTCTTGGCCGGTGCAGAAAGCAGCCGCCCACCCGTCAGCGAATGCACCGCCGCGCGTACGGTATTGGCCAGCACAAAGCTCACATGGCCGAACATCGCGCTGTCGAATGCCTCCAGCGCCTTGCGCCGGTCCGGGTTGCGCGCGGCTTCCATCTCGCGGAACACATAGGGATGGCAGCGGATCAGGCCCTGACCAAAGATGATCAGGCAACGGGTCATGATGTTCGCGCCCTCCACGGTGATCGCAATCGGGCTTTGCTGGTAAGCGCGGGCCAGGAAGTTATTCGGCCCCATGCAGATACCCTTGCCGGCGACGATGTCCATGCCGTCGTTGACGATGATCCGCGCGCGCTCGGTGACGTGGTATTTGGCGATGGCCGAGATCACCGAGGGTTTTTCGCCGGCATCCAGGGACGCCACCGAGACCTTGCGCACCGCATCGCAGGCATACAAATGCCCGGCCATGCGCGCCAATGGCGCCTGCACGCCTTCAAACTTGCCGATGGGCAGGCCGAACTGTTTACGCATCGCCGCGTAGGCGGTGGTGCCGCGCACCGCGACTTTGCCCAGGCCGACGTTGGCCGAGGGTAAGGAAATCGCCCGCCCGGCTGCCAGGCATTCCATCAACATGCGCCAGCCATTGCCGACCTGTTCGCGGCCGCCGATGACCCATTCCAGCGGAATAAACACATCCTTGCCGGTGGTCGGGCCGTTCTGGAACACGGCGTTCAGCGGCCAGTGACGACGGCCGCTGTTCACACCTGGGTGGGACGTTGGAATCAACGCGCAGGTAATCCCCAGCGAGCCCGCCTTGCCGAGCAAACCGTCCGGGTCTTCGGCACGAAACGCCAGGCCAAGCACCGTGGCGATGGGGCCAAGGGTGATATAGCGCTTGTCCCAAGTCACTTTGAAACCCAGCACTTCCTCGCCTTCGTGCACGCCTTTGCAGACGATGCCCAGGTCGGGAATCGCCCCGGCATCGGAACCGGCATAGGGGCTGGTCAGCGCAAAGCAGGGAATGTCTTCACCCCGCGCCAGGCGCGGCAGGTAGTAATTGCGCTGGGCATCGGTGCCGTAATGCAGCAGCAGTTCAGCCGGGCCCAGGGAGTTGGGCACCATCACCGAAATCGCCGCCGCCGAGCAGCGCGTCGACAGTTTCATCACCACTTGCGAATGCGCATAGTGGGAGAAGCCTTTGCCGCCGTACTGCTTGGGAATGATCATGCCGAGGAACCCGGCGTCCTTGGTGTACTGCCAGCCTTCGGGGGACATGTCCTGCCAGACCTGGGTGGTTTCCCAGTCGTTGGCAATGTCACAGAGGGTCTCGACCTCGTTGTCGAGAAAGGCTTGTTCTTCAGCGCTGAGGCTGGCCGGTGCGGCCTTGAGCAGGCGGTCCCAGTTGGGTTTGCCGCTGAACAGCTCGGCATCCCACCACACGGTGCCGGATTCGATCGCGGCGCGTTCGGTGTCGGACATGGCCGGCATGATTGTACGAAACAGGCCTAGGGCCTTGCTGGTCAACAACGCGCGGCGCAGGGGCTTGATCGCCAGCAGCAACGCGGGCAACACCACCAGTATCGCCGCGACGGTGGCGCCAAACCCGGCCACCACGTTGAACAGGTAACCCGCCGCCAGCCAGATAAGGCCAGCGCCCAACCACAGGGCGGCGACGGCTTGTCGATACGCCAGGGCAATCGCTGCTGCGAAGCCCACCAATAACCAGATAACCATGGGGATACCTCTACTTGATTCAGGGCGTGGCCGATGCGCAGGCCACTCGAAATGAGCGGCGGCGCAAGACCACACTACAAACTTGAAAAGCTAAATTCAAATTATGTTTTGAAATTTTTATTTAATGTTTTCGCGCAACAATAACGGGCTGAACGCGTCAGCCTGCTTGAACAGCAATCAGGGGGTTAAGCCGCGAGCACCTAGATGCGCTGGGTGCCCGGGCCGCAATGGTTTTAGAACTTGTAGGTAGCAGACAGACTGACGATGTCGCCTGAAGACTCAGCCGTACCGTCTAGTCGACCGCCACCAAGACGATCAACGTTTTGGGTTTTGATGTTGACCTTCTCGACAAACTGGTGCGAATACGCGGCATCCAGCGTCAAGCCCGGAATGGCCTTGATGTCGTAACCCGCACCCAGCGAGGCAAAGTAACGATCGCCGTCCGGGATACGTGGGTCACGCGTCGAGTTGCGCGTGGGGGTTTGGTCATACGCCACACCGGCCCGCAGGGTCAGCTCATCCGTGGCCTTGAAATCGCCACCCACGGAGTACATCCAGGCATCCCGATAGTTGTAAGGAATGGCAACGATCGTCGAGCCCTCGGACTTGAGTGTCAGGTCCTTGAAGGACGACCATTGCGTCCACATGGCGCTGAGACCCAAGGTCCAACGGTCGTTGAACTGGTGCACCCAGTCGATCGCGGCAGTCGCCGGAATATCCAGCTGAGTGCTGGCATTGGCGCCGTTGGGGTACAACTTCAGCCCAGGGTACGCCGTTTCGACCAGCGTCTTACCGGTACCGAAGACGGTGTCGTCGGTCATCAAGCCGTTGTTCAACGCATCAGCCCGAATGTTGTATTTACCGGTCAGCTTGTTTTTGATTTTGGCGTGGTAGTTAAGGCCCAACGAGTCTTGGTCAGTCGGCTTCCAGACAACGCCAGTAAACCAGCCAACGGAGACGTTATCGACCTTGACGCGCATCAGCGCGCTGCCGACGCCCGACGGAAACGCCCCATTGCCCAAACCGGGAGAGACCGACGCAGCCGAAAACAGATCGATGTTCTGGCTGACGAAGCCTTGGCTACGCTGGACGATCATGCCACCACCGATGGAGAAGTCGTCACGCACTTTGAACGATAACGACCCCGTCAAGCCGACGGTTTCGATTTTGGTGTCGACGGCGAAGTCGCGAAACTTGGAGTTTTCATTCCAGGTGGTACGCATCCCTTGTGGCACGACCTGACTGAGGCCGAATGCAAAACGGTCACCCATCGGGATGACCAGAAAACCGGTCGGCAACCAGGCGGTGAAACCGCCCTGGCCACCGTCATTGTTGTTGACGACTGCCGTACTCGGATCAAAGCTGGCATCGGGCATCACGGCGGTATTGGAGACTGGGTTACCGGCGTAGTCGTAAGCCTGGCCGCTGTATTTGATCTTCACACGCGCATAGTCGACGGTCTGTTGAACCACGGCCTGGTCAACAAATGCCATGGCCGCCGGGTTGTTGTAAGCAGAACTTGGGTCGTTCTTGAACAGAGAACCGCCGCCGAACGCCCGCCCCCACCCAGGGGCACCGTAAGTCGGCGTGGAGAAACCACCCGCCTGCACGGGCGCTGTCGTCATCAGCCCCCCCAGTAATGCCAGCCCCAGCAGTGTTTGAGCCTGTTGTTTCTTAGTGATCATGCGGCACTCCTTATTATTATGCGCTCCCGGTATTGCCGGGTTTCCACGTCAGCCGGCACCTCTTGCGAGACACCGGCCTTTCATCGGGAGATCAACCCTTTGTCCTGCGACGCGCGCCCTTTATGGGTTAACGGTCAGACCGGCGGCAGTAGTGGTCAGCGATACAATGTTGCAGCCGCCGCTCAGCGCCTGGTTAGCCGCGGTGAGGGTGTGAGTCGCAGCGTTCCAGGCCACACTGATGGTGGAAGGGCCGCAATCGGTGGCTGGGATAACGATGGACTTTTTGATGGTGTAACCCACGTTCTCCACCTGGCCTGTAGTGCCCGACAATGCGGTCAGCTTCCAGCCTGGCGACGGGATGCTTTTGAGGGTTGGCAACGAGCAGAGGCCACCACCGGTCAGGGCGGCATTGTTAATAGTGGCAACGCCGCCACTCACATTACCGCTGAAGGTAATACCGCACGTCACAGAGCCCCCGAATGAAGACGGTGACTGCACGACGATGGAGCCTGCGGTGGTGGTAAAAGGACCTTCCGGGCTGATCGAAGCCGCGCTGGCCAGCGAAGCAGCACCCATGCAAACAGTCAGAGCAGTCAACGACACGAGAGTTTTCAAGCTTTTCATTGTTTTTCCTCACATGTTATGGCGAGTCATTTCGCCAGGGGTAATGGCCATGATCGAGAGGTCACGGTGAAACTGCAGAACTTCCCTTTCCAGCCAAATCTCAATTCAATTACCGCACCGTTTACTCGACCACTTTGAAGGTCGGCGGCATCTTGATCGACACTGTCTTGATCGTGCAGTCTTCGCCAATCGGCACATTGACGGCTTCCAACTTGCCGGTGGCGTTATCCCAAGTACCGTCGGCGGTTGAAGGGCCGCACTTGCCGCCCAGGCCAAAGGCATGAACATCCACGCTGATCTTGGACATGGAGCCGCTCTTGGTATCCTTGGCAACTAATACCCAAGGCAAGTTGATGGCTTCGACGCGGCTGCACTTAAGGCCGCCGTCAAATTCAACTTTATCGACATTCACCGATGAACCATCGGCCGCGACCTTGCCAGCCACCTTGATGGTGCAGTCGGCGCTGATCAGCGCGCCCTTGGAAAAGCTGATCGGCCCCTGGGCCGTAAAGGCGCTGCCGGCAGGCTCTATACGCGCGGCCTGGGCCTGGTGGTAGACAATCAGGCCCAGGGCGGCCAATACGACATGGGCGGTGAACTTGGCAGGGCTTTGCATAATGTACGTCCTTCCC
Organism: Pseudomonas sp. D47; assembly: GCF_045447305.1. Lineage (NCBI taxonomy): Bacteria > Pseudomonadati > Pseudomonadota > Gammaproteobacteria > Pseudomonadales > Pseudomonadaceae > Pseudomonas > Pseudomonas sp. D47. The sequence goes on from NZ_JBJGXU010000030.1 coordinate 41,125, forward strand.
TTGAAATTATTGTTGTTCGGGTCAAACCACTTTCTTGCAACTAAACCGCTAAACCTTGGGCGATGAAAACCTGCGCGATACACAGATCCCGAGTTCGCCCATCCTGTTTTTAAATCAGATCAAAACGGCCTGGCACTGTTGCTGTACTTCTCCAGGTACTTCAAACGTTGTGACGGTTGAAGATTAGCCAGGCTGATATCACCGGCGTAATGATTGAGTACCCGATGGTCCATGCGGCGTCGCCACAAGTACGGCACATAGGCCCAGACAATCATGCTCGCGTAGCCATAAGGCAGTTGCGGCGACTCATCAAAGTGGCGCAACGACTGATAACTACGCGTGGGGTTAGCATGGTGATCGGAATGACGCTGCAGTTGGAACAGAAAGATATTGGTCACGATCCGATTGCTGTTCCACGAGTGCCGTGGCGAGCAACGCTCATAACGGCCGTTGGGCAACTTCTGGCGTTTAAGCCCGTAGTGCTCCACGTAGTTGACCACTTCCAGTAACGAGAACCCATAAATGCCCTGGATGATCAGGAACGGAATCACTGACGCCCCCAACCAAGCAATCATTGCGCCCCACAACACCACGCTGTACATCCAGGCGCTGAGCACGGCGTTCTTCCAGTGCAACGCCGGCAGGCCGAGTTTGCGCAGGCGTTCGCGCTCCAAGTTCCAGGCCGATACGGCGCTGAACCACACCGAGCGCGGCAGGAACGCCCAGAAGCTTTCACCCAGGCGCGAGCTGGCCGGGTCTTCCGGCGTGGCCACGCGCACGTGGTGGCCACGGTTGTGTTCGGTGTAGAAGTGCCCGTAGAAGGTCGGCGCCAACGTAACTTTGGCCAGGAACACTTCCAGCGCCTTGGGCTTGTGCCCCAGCTCGTGGGCGGTGTTGATCGCAATGCCGGTGGCGGCACCGGTGGACATCGCCATGCCCAGGTAAGTGAACCAGGTGATTTCGCCGTGCAACTCGGTGCGTGCGGTCATAAACGCGGCGGTTTTGGCCAGCCAGCTAGATGGTTCGAGGGTGGCGGTGGCGTTGAGCAGGCCGCCGTTGATGATCCAGTCGATACCGCCGGCAGCCAGCCAGCCGGTGATCACCACGGAGGCGATCACAAACAGCACGCCGGTGTAGACGATCCAACGGTAATAGCTTTGCGATTCAAGGTTGCTGACGGCAGATTCGGGTGGGTTGCTGACGTCTTCGCCGAGCAGACCGTCGATCAAGGGGATGAAACCAAAGATCACCAGTACGCCAACCCACCACAGTTGCTGCACGCCGGTGGTAATGGCCAGCGCGCCGGAAAGCAATGGGGTTGCCAGGGGCATGATGCCCAACCACCAGAGGTGACGTTTGCCGTCGGCCCAGACGGTCGGAGTTACCAGAGTCTGATTCATGGCAGCCTCCGAACGAGACAGATTGGAGATGCGATAAAAGGCGTTTTTTTCATTATTTTATTCGCTCTTAGGCATTTCAAAAATCGTTTCAAATTTCACATTGAAATAATTTTTTTAAATAAATAGCGCGGAATCGTTAGGTCGTCAACTAGTTTCTCGAAGGCTTTTTGACGTGACCGGGCAGTCTCTTTTTCAGCCATCTAGTCAGGTGTCTAAAGCAGGCATCGACGCCGTTGAACCGCGAGTCGGGTAGCACAATTATTTACTCGCCAGGGCAAACGGCGGGTGCAACACGGTGGCACTTTCTACCGGCCTGACGCGCTTGGCGACCTGCTCCACCACGGCCACCACGCGCTCTGTGGCGGTGATCGGCAACATATGCCCACGGCCCTCCACCACCTGCAGCTTCAGCCCAGGCACCTTGCTTGCCAGGGCCTGGCCGTGCTTCTGGAAGTCCAGCACCTGGTCGCGCGCGCCATAGATCAGGCCGATCGGCAGGGTCAGTTGCGGGTAGCGCTTGACCATGTCCGGCAGGTGATCGTTGACCGTGTTGATCTCGGTGGAGGCGGCGTAGAAGTTGGTTGGGCGCATACCCAGCAACCCGCCACCGCGCGTGGCGAAGTCCGCCGGCGCGGCATCAGGGGCGAACACGCCCTTCACGACCGAACCTTTGGTCAGCAGGCCAACGGGCATGGTCAGCGTGTGTGACACCCAGCGCCGCAACCACGCTGGGCGTACCGCCAGGGACAGGAACACCAGCGGCAGCAGGCGCTGGGGATGGGTCAGCGGCGCCACCAGGATCAACCCGGACACCGCGTGGGGATGGTCAAGCGCCAGCGCCAAAGCAAGCGCCCCGCCGAGGGAATGCCCCAGCACCAGCGGTTTATCCAGGTCCAGGGTCTTGATAAACGCAGCGATTTGCCGAGCCTGGCCCGGCAGGTCTGCCGCCGTGCCGTTGTGGCGCGTGGAATAGCCCGACCCCGGACGATCCAGCGTGATCACCCGAAAATGCTCACGCAACTGGCCGGACAAGGCATACGTCAAGTTGCGACTGCTGCCCATCAGCCCGTGAATCATCACCAGCGGCGGGCCCTTGCCTTCCTCTACATAATGAAAGCGCTCGCCATCGACCTCGACAAAACGCCCGTTGATCGGCACACGGGCTTCTATGCGCCGTGTCATCCAGGCACTGAAGCCCCATAACACCACGCTCGCCCCCGCCAATACGCCCGCAGCGACAACCCATTCAACCGCCATAGCTTGGCCCTCTGCTTCCCTGCTGCTGGCGACCCGACCGGTATTGATCAAGGCCTCAGCCATCGTCCACACCTTGGACCTAAACTTCATGCAACCCGTACTCGTCCGTCGGACAAGTCGCACATGAGGAACAAGGTCCTAGCGTAGGCGATATTTTCAGGTAGATTATTTAAAATCTTTTTTAAAATAATTAATTCATTTTTCCTTTGCAATGGTGTTCTATCTAAAAGACAAAACAAAAACAGGAGCACATCTGATGCCCAAGAGGGACAACTCATGAATGCCCACAGCGACTCAATCGACATCGCCATCATCGGTTCAGGGTTTGCCGGCCTGTGCATGGCGATCAAACTCAAGGAAGCCGGGCTCACCGACTTCTTTGTCGCCGAACAGGCCGCCACACTCGGCGGCACCTGGCGCGACAACCACTACCCGGGTTGCGCTTGCGATGTGCAGTCCCACGTGTACTCGTTTTCGTTTGCACCAAACCCGGACTGGACCCGCCAGTTCGCGCCCCAGGCAGAGATCCGCGCGTACCTGGAGCAATGCGCACAGCGTTTCGAGCTGGCGCCCTACCTGCGTTTCGGCATGGGCCTGCAACGAGCAGTGTTTGATGAGCAGCAGCAACGCTGGCAATTGAGCTTCAGCGATGGCCGCCAAGTCAGCGCGCGGGTGCTGGTGTCGGGCATGGGCGGCTTGTCGCGCCCGGCGCTGCCGGATATTCCTGGGCTGGACAACTTCAAGGGCAAAAGCTTCCACTCCCAGCACTGGGATCATGACTATTCATTGAAAGGCAAACGCGTGGCGGTGATCGGCACCGGCGCCAGCGCTATCCAGTTCGTGCCGCAGATCGCGCCGCAGGTGGCGCACCTGGACCTGTTCCAGCGCACGCCGCCGTGGATCATGCCCAAGCCCGACCGCAAGATTTCGCGCCTTGAGCGCTGGGCCTTCAAGCACCTGCCCTTCACCCAGCGCCTGGTGCGCGGGGCGTTTTATTGGGCGCTGGAAGGCCGCGTGGTCGGCTTTGCCCTGCACCCACGGCTGATGAAGATGGTGCAGAAAATCGCCCTGCGGCACCTGCGCAAACAAGTGGCGCGCCCTTCCCTGCGTAAAACCCTGACGCCGGACTACACCATCGGCTGTAAGCGCGTGCTGATCTCCAATGACTATTACCCGGCGTTGTCACGCAGCAATGTCGAGGTGGTGACCGACAAGGTGCTGCGCATCGAAGCTGACGGTGTGATCACCGCCGACGGCATCAAGCACCCGGCCGACTGCCTGATTTTCGGCACCGGGTTCCAGGCCACCGACCCGCTGCCCCGCGATTGCATCATCGGCCGCGACGGCATCGACCTGATGGATGCCTGGCGCGATGGCGCCCACGCCTACAAAGGCACCACGGTGCCGGGCTATCCGAACCTGTTCCTGATTGTCGGGCCGAACACCGGCCTTGGGCATAACTCGATGATTCTGATGATCGAAGCCCAAGTCACCTACATCCTCGATGCCATTGAGCACATGCAGCGCCAACGCATCGCCACCGTGGACGTCAAACCCGCCGTGGAGCTGGCCTACAACCAGCAGTTGCAAGCCAAGCTCAAGCGCACCATCTGGAGCACCGGCGGTTGCCAGAGCTGGTACCTCGACCCGCGCACCGGCAAAAACACCACCCTGTGGCCCGGCTCGACCTGGCGCTTCAAGCAGGTCACGCGGCACTTCGCCCTCAAGGACTACCTCGCCCACCCACTGCCTGCGCCGACACCTCGCGCGGTTCCGGCGCCCCACTCCACCGCAGAAGGCAGCCTGTCATGAAGTCATTCAACGGCCGCGTAGCGGCCATCACCGGCGCGGCGTCCGGCATGGGTCGCGCACTGGCACTGGCGCTCGCCCGCGAAGGTTGCCACCTGGCCCTGGCGGACAAGAACAGCCAAGGGCTGGAACAGACCTTGGCGCTGATCAAGACCTCGACGCTGGCGCCGGTAACGATCACCACCCAGGTGCTGGATGTGTCCGACCGCCAGGCCATGCAGGATTGGGCGGCACGCTGCGTGGCGGATCACGGCCAGGTCAACCTGATCTTCAACAACGCCGGCGTGGCGCTGTCGAGCACCGTCGAAGGCGTGGACTATGCCGACCTCGAGTGGATCGTCGGCATCAATTTCTGGGGCGTGGTGCATGGCACCAAGGCGTTTTTGCCGCACCTCAAAGCCAGCGGCGACGGCCATGTGATCAACACCTCCAGCGTGTTCGGCCTGTTCGCCCAGCCTGGCATGAGCGGCTACAACGCGACCAAATTTGCGGTACGCGGCTTTACCGAATCCCTGCGCCAGGAACTCGACCTGCAACGCTGCGGGGTGTCCGCCACCTGCGTGCACCCCGGCGGTATTCGCACCGATATCTGCCGCAGCAGCCGTATCGACGCGAACATGACCGGCTTTCTGATCCACAGCGAGCAACAGGCCCGCGCCGACTTCGAAAAGCTCTTCATCACCGACGCCGACCACGCCGCCAAGGTCATCCTGCAAGGCGTGCGCAACAACAAACGCCGCGTGCTGATCGGCCGCGATGCGTATTTTCTCGACCTGCTCGCCCGCTGCCTGCCCGCCGCTTATCAAGCCCTGGTGGTGTTCGCCAGCAAGCGCATGGCGCCCAAACAGCGCACGCCGGTGTTTGAAACCAACGACGAACCTCGTCTCTAAACAGGAGCACGTACGATGCTACCCATCCGTCGCGATATCCGTTTTGCCTTGCCTGCCGAGCGCATCAAGGACTGGCATGAACAAGGCCCGTTCATCACGCACTTCTTCAACGCGTTGTCGCTGCTGTTTCCCCAGGGCGAGCTGTTTTTCATGGACAGCGTGCGCCACTACCGCGATCGCATCGACGACCCTGAGCTTAAAAAAGAGATCCAGGGGTTTATCGGCCAGGAAGCCATGCACAGCCGCGAACACGTGGCCTACAACGATCATTTGCAAGCCGCGGGCCTGCCGGCGCACACCCTCGACCGACGCCTGAAATTCATCCTCGACCTGCAGAAAAAACACCTGCCGCCCTCGTTCAACCTGGCGGTCACCATCGCGCTTGAGCACTACACGGCGATGCTCGCGGAAATCCTGCTGAGTGACCCTTCGCGTTTTGGCCAATCACTCAAAGGCTACCAGCAGATGTGGCACTGGCACGCCCTGGAAGAAACCGAACACAAAGCCGTGGCGTTCGACGTGTGGAACACGGTGATCAAGCCGGGGCCTGGGCGCTACCTGTTGCGCACCGGCACCATGCTCGTCACCAGCGTATTCTTCTGGCTGGTGGTACTGGATTTCCACCTGCGCCTGCTGATTGCCGACCGCAAGGCTGGCGGGCACGTGAAGGGCTTCTGGCGCATGCTCAAGTTTCTGTACGGCCCCAAGGGCGTGTTCCCGCGCATGCTGCGGCCGTGGCTGCACTACTTCAAACCGGGCTTTCACCCCTGGGACCACGACAACCGCGCGCGCTTGGCGGGGATCGATCGTTTAGTCGAAGAGATCGAACAGACCCAGCGCGAATACGCGGCGCAGCCGGGTTAAACCTGAGCCGCCGCGCGTTCGCGCACAAAGCGCTGCAACTGATCGCCGGGCAGTGCCTTGCTGAAATACCAGCCCTGAATGAACAGCTCAGTGCCGGTATTCAAGAACGCCAACTGCTCGGCGGTCTCTACGCCTTCGACCACAACGCCCAGGTTCAGCGCCTCGCAGAAACGCAGCATGCCGGTGAGCACCTGGGCGCCCTTGGGGTCGCGCTGGGCCACCACGAAGCTGCGGTCGATCTTGATGAAATCCACCGGAAACTGGTGCAGATAACTCAAGGCTGAAAACCCGGTGCCGAAGTCGTCGATATACACCTTGGCGCCAATGGCCTGGAGTTTCTGGATGGTCCGGCGCGTGGCCTGGACATCGCCGACCAGCGCGTCTTCGGTGATTTCCACCGACACCTGGCCATGGGCCTGGGCGAGGATCTCCACCAGGCGATCCGCGTAGGCAGCGTCCGTCAGCGTGGCGCTGGAAACATTGATGGTCATCGGCAAAGCAAAGCCCCCCTTGCGCCACTTTTGGTACTGGCGCACCGCCTGGGACGCCACCCACACATCCACGTCCGGCATCAACCGCGCCTGGGCCAACCACTGCAGGAACTCCCAAGGTGAATGCACCGTGCCCTGGTTGTCCCGCGCGCGCATCAGGGCCTCGCACCCCGTGCACAGGCCGGTGCGGGTAGAGATTTGCGGTTGAAATTCGAGGTAGAACTCGTAGTCGCTGATCTGCTGGATGCGGCTCAGCGCCACGGCCTGTTGGGCCAGGATCTTGTGCGACGCCAACACCGCGTCCAGCGCCAACAGGCGGCCTTTCTCTTCGAGGCCACGGAAGGTCATGTCCAGCGATTTAAGGTAAACCGTGCCGCCCTCGCTGGACTGGCGATGAATCGCGCGTACGTACGGCGCGTACACCAGCGTGCCGAGGCCCAATAGCGCGACTTGCAGCACCACTGCCGCCACATCGCCATGGGTGCTGAGGTAGGCATTGAGCAGCACCGGCGCGGTAAACGGCACACTGGCCACCGCCGGTGAGACCCAGCCCAGTTGCACCACCGCCAACGCCACCATGGTGTTAAGCGCCGGCACCAGCAAAAACGGGATGAACAGACGCGGGTTAAGGATGATCGGCAACCCAAACAGCAGCACTTCGCTGACGTTGAACAACGACAGCGGCAAACTGGCCATCGCCAGCAAACGCATGGACTGGCTTTTAGAGAACAGCAGGATCGCCACCAGCAGGCACAACGCCCCGCCGGAGCCACCGATAAACGCGAAACTGCCCAGCAAGCCACTGTTGAGCAGGTACTTGATCGGTTCACCGGCCGCCAAGGCCGCACCGTTAAGCACCACCGCCTGGTCGAGTACATCGAACAACGGCTGCATGGCGTACACACCGTGAATGCCGAAAAACCACAGCAGCGAATTCATCAAGGTCACAAACAAGCCGCTGCCATACGGCGTTTGCAAGGCGTCGAGCACCTGCGGGCCTTGCAGTTGCGCCACATAAGGGATTTGCAGCAGCAACGACAGAATGACCACCAGCAACAAGGCGGTGATGGCGCCGGGCACCACCATATTGATGGTGCCGCGCAGGTTGTGGCCGACCAGGTCCTCGTTGACCAGACGCGTCCACCGAAACCGATGCAGCCAGGCAATCGCCGGCACATTGAGCAGCGGCGAGGCGATGGCGATAAACAATACAAAGGTGGCCGAAGCGCGCGGGTAATCACGCAACACAAACGTGGCGACCACCACATGGGCCAGGCACAAAAACGCGACGGGCAATTGGGGCAGGCGGTGCTGAATCGCCAACATATAACCAATCGAGGCAGCGACCAGCAGCGGGATCACTGAGCTGATTTGGTTGTGCAGCCCAGACAGAAAGGCCACCACCTGCGGATCGACCCCCAGCACCCTGGCGCATTCGGAAAGGATCAGGAACCCGGCCGACACCAGCAGGCACGGCAAAATCCACAACAAGCCCTCACGGATGGCACGCAACGATTCGGTGCTGGCCAAGGCAGCCAGACGTTGCGTGAGGAAAAGTTTGAACAGCGTTTGCGCCATGCTCCGTCCCTCTGTTCCTCTGCCCATCGCTCTGTGCCTCTGCGCCCATGGTAGGCAAGCCCGAAAACCCTGGTTAACGCTACACGCCCTGATAGCCTGCGCGAAAGGTTTTTACCGGCTCGTCAGTAATTATTTAGAATTGATTTTGCCCGTTGATGCTTGTCGGTTACCGAGTGTTAGCCCATCCTTTGCCGCGTGACTCTCGAACGGACCCGAGCTCAGGCCTTGCTCCGTGTGCATTTTGCGACACCAAGGAGCTTGGCGATGCGCCCCATCCTGCCCCTCATGAGCTGCGCGCTGCTGGTTTTTTCGAGCTGCGCCGTCAACGCCGGCGTTGAGCAATTTCCCGACGCCCAAGCCAGTGACCCTGCCCGCCTCAAGTGGATGGTCGGCGCCCCGCCGCCGCCGGACAAAACCCTGCGTTTTGAAGATGGCAGCTACTTTCGTTTCCCGGCCTTGCGCTGGAGTGTGGCGAACTTCCGTCAGCTGATGCCGACCGTCAATGTGTCGCGGGGGCTCGGTGCTGCATCGGCGCTGCCGCAGCGTATTGACCCGCGCATCGAAGCGCTGCCCATAGTGCCCATCGGCGCCGACCAACCGCTGACCTGGCGCCAGACGCTGGAGGCCACCTACACCGACGGCATCGTGGTGTTGCACCGAGGGGCCGTGGTGTATGAGCGCTACTTCGGGGTACTCAAGGAAGACGGGCAACATGCGGCCATGTCCGTGACCAAATCAGTAGTCGGCACACTGGGCGCGATGCTGGTGGCCGACGGCACCCTCGATGCGGGTAAAAAGATCGCCGACTATGTGCCCGAACTGGCCCAATCCGCATTCGGCAGCGCCACGCTGCGCCAGGTATTGGACATGACCACGGGCCTTGACTACAGCGAAGACTACGCCGACTCCAACGCCGGGATCTGGGCGTACCTCCAAGCCGGTAATCCGCTGCCCAAGCCCAAGAACTACATGGGGCCGCGCAACTACTTCGAGTTCCTGCAAACCGTCAAGCCACGCGGCGAACATGGTCAGGCGTTCAGCTACAAAACCGTGAACACCGACGTGCTCGGCTGGGTGATCGCCCGCGCTACCGGGCGCAATGTTGCACAGTTGCTCAGTGAACGCATCTGGAGCCGGCTGGGCAGTGAGCAGGACGCGTATTTCAGCGTCGACTCCATCGGCACACCGTTCGCCGGTGGCGGCTTGAACGCAGGCCTGCGGGACATGGCGCGCTTCGCTGAAATGTTGCGCAATAACGGCCGCTTCAACGGCGAGCAAATCGTCCCCGACAGCGTGGTGAAAGACATTCGCCAAGGTGGCGACAAGCACGCGTTTGCCCAGGCCGGTTACAGCCAATTGAAAGGTTGGAGCTATCGCAACATGTGGTGGGTCACCCACAACCCGGATGGCGCGTTCATGGCCCGTGGCGTGCATGGCCAGAGTATTTACATCGACCCGGCGGCCGAAATGGTGATTGTGCGCTTCGCCTCCCACCCGGTAGCGGCCAATGCCGCGAATGACGGGGTGACGTTGCCGGCGTATGAGGCAATCGCGCGCTACCTGATTGCAAACCCAGGGGCATGACCCCATTGAGTCAATTCACTTAAACGGGAGCAAGCCCTTGTCAGAACCCGGTGATAATCACCAACGTGCCCTGGATCGGTTCTTAAGCGAACATCCGGATGTGGCCACGCAGCTCGATACCCTCAACCCCTTGGCCGCGCAGGCCAAGGGTGAAACCCAGGCGCAGTATCGTGCCGAACGCCTGCACGAAGCCTTCGAGGCCGAGGCTGAGCACCAGGGCCTGTTTGCCTGGGAGCTGACCCTCAAGTTGACGGCCGAGACCCCCGAAGCGTTCGAGGCCCAACGCCTGGAAGTGCACAAGGAAGTTGCGCAGATGGCGGGGTTGAGCTGGGCTGAATACTGTCAATTGCATGGCTTGGCTGGGTGAGCTATTGCCTACAAGTACCAGGGACGTCGTGTGTACCCCATCACCTCGCGCAATTGAGCAACGGTGATGGTTCGGCGTTCGGGGTCAACTGCCAAGGCGGTGCGTAACGCAGGCCAGCAATGCCTGGGTAGGTGCCGAGGCCGCGTGAGTCGTTGCGTAAGCTGACGCTCGCCAAGGCGTTTCCCGTTGGCCAGTTCGTACACGATGCACGCCACGCCATAGAGGTCGGCGGCCGCGGTCAACTCATCGCCGGCGAGCAATTCCGGCGCTGCGTAAGCGCGTGTCCAGGCAGTGAAACGGTTGCGACTCAAGCTCGGCAAACCTGCCGCCACCTGTGCTTGGGCATGCCCCAAACCAAAATCGAACAAGCGCACACCCTCTTCGCTCACCATGACGTTGGCGGGCTTGATATCGCCATGCAGTACATTTTGCTGATGGGTGTAAACCAGCGCATCGAGCAACTGTAGCGCCATCGGTTGTAATTGCGGCCAGGTCAAGCCGCTGGGCCACTGCGGCAACAGTCGATCCAGGGTGACGCCGTGCATCAACTCCATGGTGAAAAAAGCGCACCGGCCAGGGGTGTCCACCTCGAACGAAAACACCCTTACCACGCCTTCATGGCGCAGGCTGCGGGTCATGGCGAACTCGCTGTACAGCAGCACATGCGCATCCGGGCATTCGGAAAACGTTTCACCCAGCAGCTTGAGTGCCACGCTTGCGCTGGGCTCGCCAAATTGCTCGTGCAACAGATCTCGGGCGCGATACACCACACCCATTCCGCCCCTGCCCAACTCGCGTTCAAGGTGATAGCGCCCAGCGAGCAAACGGGGTGGGGCCGATACCTCACTCATGGCTGCACAACCACTGCGGTCAAATCGTCACGCGCCGGTGTAAGCAACACCGCCGTAAATAATTGGTCCACCATTTGTTGCGGCGTCCCCGCGCTTAACGCCCGCCCCAACTCCCCATGGCTGAGTGCCTGATACAGGCCATCGCTGCACAAAAGAAACACATCCCCTGGCTGGGTGCCGAGCTCCAGCACTTCAAGCTGCAACGACGCACAGGCCCCGATAGCACGGGTCAGCGCTCGCGCATCAGGGTGTGCCTGGGCTTGGTCCACACTCATTTGACGCTCAGTCATGAGGCGCTGAAGCAGCGAGTGATCCCTCGACAACTGGTAGAGGCGCTGCCCGCGCCACAGGTAGCAACGACTGTCGCCTGCCCACACACACGCCGCACGCCCCTCCTCAAGCAGCAACGCCACAACGGTGCTGCCCATAGTTGCAGCGGAACGGGTGCCGACACTCTCCAACCGCTGGTTCACAGCTTGCAGCCGTTGCCGAGTCGCGTTGACACGTTGGTCGAGGGAACCCTGGGCTTTCAACGCGGCAAGACTGCTGATCACCCACTGACTGGCCACATCGCCGTCCCGGTGCCCACCCATGCCGTCCGCCACCGCCCAGCAGCCCTGCTGCGGGCAGTCGAGGAAGGCATCTTCGTTACGCGACCTGGTCTTGCCCCGCTGCGTACGCCCGGCACTGTGAACCTGCATGGGCATCACAGTTGCTCCGGCAGGCGAAAGGTGCGCCACGCCTCCATGTCAAACGGGCTGGGAGTACGTGGGCTCGTAAGCAGGTAATTGGCGCGCAAACCGGCAAGGTCCGCCTTGTAGAGCTGCGCATTTCGCCCGCTCGCAGGCTCTTTCTGCAACAAGTCGAAAAACCTGAAGAGCGACCAGGCCCCGGTATTTTTCTCGATGCCCAATGGCCGTTGCTCGGTCCCTCTTTCCACGACCAGGCTGGTACGGCCATTGTCTGCATCCGTGGGCCAATCAAACGCCATAGGCACGATCGGGCCATGCCGATACTCCAGCTGCCTCTCGCCAAAGCGCAGGGTCGCGCGGCTGACCGATTGATCCAGGCTGTAGGGTGCCAAGGTGAACCGAACCGACAACCCACTGTGCTCCTCGTTGAAAAACGCGCGGCGGATAACCTCGGCTTTCGTCAATTGGTCCAGCAACGAACGCGATATTGGCAAGCTAATGCCATCCAGGCCACGCAGCCGGTACCGGTTGCCGTCGGCGCTGATGAAAGGCCGCAGATAGCCGTCATAAAAACCCGCCATCACCCCATTGGGCTTGAAGAATTCCTGGAAATCGTTGACAGCCACCTCACTGGCGGCGTGGGCACTGAAGGGATAACGCTCGCGAATCGCCTTGGCGTAGAGGCCGTGCACCTCGTTTTGATAGCGCTGGTTGATGTGCACATAGGCGCCTTCCAACAGGTGGCGCCAACTGTCGTCAGCCATCCCCTCAAACCAACCGGCGAGTGGCAGCGGTAGACGTGCAGCAGCGTCACGCAGGTCGCCCAAGGCATCCTGTTGCCCCTCCATACGCCGCTTTACCCGTTTGAACGCGGCCTGCTCAGGTGAACTCTCGCGGTTCAGCGCCGCCAGTTGCAGGTGCAATTCGTCGAGCAAACGCAGCGCTCGGGTCAACTCGACACCCGGGTTCTGCTGCTCATCGAGCAACTGGTGCAACGGCTCAAAACGCCGTTGCAACGCACGTCGGGCAGAGTCAGGCACGGCCGCCACCCACCCATCGGCTACCGCCGCCTGGGCGAGCACGCCTGATTCGCTCGCCTTCGCGGCCGCCTTGCCCAAAAGCTCTGGGGCGGGCAGTAGGCGCGTATTTTCACGCAGTAGCAGCAAAAGCTGCATCAATGGCGACTGTGCCGATGTGAGGCTCGCCAGTTGTTCGGCATCTTGCTTGAGGCTGTCAGTCGGTTGCAAGGTATCAACGCCTGTTCCTCTGAAAACCCCACCGGCTTAACCTGACTGGCGCGCAGACGCATCGTCACGGGTTGCCCATCGATGCCGTTGACCGCTGAACCTGACTCGTCCAATAACAACACGTGGATGCCCTCAAGGTGGCGCAGCAGGCTGAGGTACAGCCCCTGGCTGATATAGCGGTCCCCGGCCAGATGCAGTCGCAAGGAGTCAAACGTCAACTCGCTGAAGTTGCCCTCGGCAGTCATGTTCAAGCGCAGCTCCAACCGTGCACTTTCACCCTGGGTGCTGTACTCCAGGCCACTGAGTTGCAGGGGCATGACGTCAGTGGCGTAGCAGGTCCGAAAGTGACAACGCCCCCCTTGTATCGCGATGCTTTCTACGGCGGTATCGCGCGCCACTCGCACAGCGGGACCCGTGCGTTTCAATGGGTCGAATTGCAGGATGCTGAAGGCGGGCATTGGCCGCATGTAGTTGGGCCAAAGCAAATGCATCAAGGAATGCGTCAGTTCCGGCAACTCGTCGTCCAGCTTCTGGCGCAGGCGGCCTGTCAGGAACGCAAAGCCCTCCAGCAATCGCTCCACATCCGGATCCTGGCCGGTTTGCGCCAGAAACGGGGCCAGTGCGGGGTTGCGCTCGGAAAACCGTCGACCCAGCTGCCGCAAGGCACTGAGCTCACTTTGGAAATGGCGGTTAAAGCCCATCGGCGCAAACCTCAACCCGCCCGGCATCAACCAGACGCGCATGAAACACCACGGGTTGCATCACACCGTCAATCATCAGCGCAGCATCGATTGCGAATGCCAAGGCCAAAGGGTCGCTCCCACGGGGCAACACCCTGACACGCACATTCACCAACCGCGGCTCATAGGCCCGGATGAAACGCTCGATCAGAACCCGCGACTGACTCATGGACTCATGCAGGCTGAGCCGCATGTCATTGAGGTCAGGCAAACCGTAATCAGGCAACGTCTGGACACTGCCTGCGCGGGTGCTGAGCATTTTCCCCAAATGAGCCGCGACAGATGCCACGCCACACGTCCGGGTTGGCGCGTCACATTCGAGGCGCTCGAAAAGACTATTGGTGTGGGACTTGCCCTGGCCTTTACTCATTCTTTATCGAGCTTGCCAACCAGAGACAACGTGAAGTCTGCCCCCATGTACTTGAAGTGCGGGCGCACGCTCAAGTTAACCCGATACCAGCCTGGCTCTCCGTCGACATCGCTGACGACGATGCGTGCTGCACGCAATGGGCGCCGCCCACGCACTTCGGCACTGGGGTTCTCCTGATCGGCCACGTATTGGCGAATCCACTTGTTGAGCTCCAACTCCAGGTCTGTGCGCTCTTTCCAGGAACCCAATTGTTCGCGCTGCAGCACCTTGAGGTAATGGGCCAGACGATTGACCACCATCATGTAAGGCAACTGGGTGCCGAGTCGGTAATTCAATTCGGCGGCCTTGCCCTCTTCACTGATGCCAAAGGTCTTGGGTTTTTGCACGGAACTGGCGGAAAAAAACGCTGCGTTGTCACTGCCCTTACGCATGGTCAGAGCAATAAACCCCTCTTGCGCCAGCTCGTATTCGCGCCGGTCTGAAACCAGCACTTCGGTAGGGATCTTGGTTTCGATCTCTCCCATGCTCTGGAAGTGATGCAGTGGCAGATCCTCCACTGCCCCGCCACTTTGCGGGCCGATGATATTCGGGCACCAGCGAAAGCGCGCGAAGCTATCAGTCAGGCGAGTAGCAAAAGCGTAAGCGGTATTGCCCCATAGATAGTGCTCGTGGCTGTTGACCACGTTCTCTTGATAGGCAAAGGTTTTCACCGGACATTCAAGCGGGTCGTATGGCGTTCGCAGCAGGAAGCGCGGCACGGTAAGACCGATATAGCGGGCGTCTTCGCTTTGGCGAAAGCTTTGCCATTTGGCGAACTGCGGGCCTTCGAAATGGTCCCTGAGGTCCTTGAGGTCAGGTAGCCCCGTGAAGCTTTCCAGCCCAAAAAAGCCCGGCCCGGCAGCGGCGATAAAGGGTGCATGTGCCATACAGGCTACGCTGGACGCGTATTGCATCAGCTTCACGTCGGGCGCACTGGGTGACAGGAAGTAGTTGGCAATGATCGCGCCTACCGGCTGGCCACCAAACTGACCGTATTCGGCGCTGTAAATATGCTTGTAGAGGCCGGACTGAGTAATCTCCGGTGAGTCCTCAAAGTCATCCAGCAGGTCCTGCCGCGAGACATTCAGCAGCTCGATCTTGATGTTCTCGCGAAAATTGGTACGGTCGACCAGCAACTGCAGGCCTTTCCACGCCGACTCCAGTGCCTGGAAATCCGGGTGATGAAGAATCTCGTCCATTTGCTGGCTGAGTTTTGTATCGATCTCGGCGATCATCCGGTCGACCAGGCGTTTCTTCACCGGCTCTGCGCTGTTGTGCGGCTTGAGCAGCTCCTCGATAAACGCCGATACGCCACGTTTGGCAATGCCGTACGCCTCGTCGTCGGCACTCAGTAACGTCTGGGCAGCGATGTTGTCGAGGATGCTGTATTCGTCAGCCGCACTTGCGGGCTGCGGGTTGTGCTGGGTCGTCATCATGGTGTCAGTGTCCTTTTACTGAAGTTTTCCGGCGCCAGGGCTGCTCAGCCCCAGTTCCGCGAGTACCCGCGCACGCGAAGTGTCATCGGCCAGTGCCTGCTCAATGGCTTTGCGAAAGCTGGGTGTGTTGCCCAGCGGCCCCTTGAGCGCCATCAATGCCTCACGCAACGCCATCAGTTTTTGCAATTCAGGTATTTGCTCAACCAGGCTTGCGGGATTGAAGTCTTTCATCGAGTTGATCCGAACCTGGAGGGCCAACTCTTCAACGTCAGTGTTCTCCTGCAAGCGATTGGGTACGCTCAACGTCAAGCTCAAGGCTTGTTTGGCCAGCACTTCATCAAGGGTGTTCTTGTCGATACCAATAGGCTTGCGATCTTCGAGCTTGCGCGGGTCTTCACGCTGGCTGAAGTCACCCAGCACCAGTAATTTCAAGGGCAACTCAACTTCCTCTTGCGCACCGCCGCTGGCGGGTTTGAAGGTGATGTTGATACGTTCCTTGGGGGCTACCGAACCGTCTTTGGCCATGGTTTTTCTCCTTTTTCAGTGGGCGCGAAGGCCTATTCAAGTACCGCTTCCAGATCGAAGCGGCACAACCTGCGGTGGGTGACTTCCTTGCGCTCGCGCACGGCCTGGTCTTGTGGCAAAAGGTCATAACAACGGTGCAGGAGCTGGGCGACTTGAAAAGCCAGCTCGGGTTCCCAACGCTCCAAGTCGGCTCGCTGTAATTCAAAGTCCAGTTGCTCGAGCTGGATCTTGCCCAACTCATGCTTGCCTGCCCGAATGCACAACCTGGCCAGTGCCAATCGCCAATGAAAGCGGGCTCGATCACTGCACGCGGCCTGCAGACCTTGCTTGAGTTCGCCGACCGCGGCCTTGAGTCCATCCTTGCGCAGCCTGGACATCACAGCCTGCAAAGCGGCCTCCCAAGGCTCACCTGCGACATCGGCCACGGCGCTTAGGGGCTCAGCCTTGCGCAGATGCCGAAGAACATGCAGCGCGATCCATTCACACGTCGCGGTGTCGGCAAACGCAGTGCCGTCGTCAAACCTGAACTCAGGCAGGCTCGGCAGGCGTTGCAACAACACGGCAAAATTCATTTCCAGCTCGATCATGGCCAAGTCCGCCTGCAAGGCTTCGAGGCATTCCCAGGCCATACGCAGGCCGTCAAACCAGAACAACGCACTGGCCAGGCTGATCTCAAGTTCAAGCAAAAGCTCGGCGTAATGCCCTTGTTTGAAGCGATCCTGGAAGCGCTTGAGTTTGTCCGGCGACGGTGCACGCAAAGCCGTTACTCGCTCCCCATTGGCGTCCGGGTAGTGGATGAGCGTCAGCCATGCCAGGGTTCGGCTCAAGCGCAAGGCACGCAGGTCAGTTGCACTCTGGCGTAGCCACCAGGCGCACAAGGGGCGTGCCTGCTCCTGCAATGCGCGCAGCAGTTTGTGAGCCTCTTTTTCGTTATTGACCGGCTGCTCGGGCTTGCGCAACTGGGTTGCGGCCTGCTTGACCTGAGCAATGACGCTGGCAAGCCCTCCAGGCTCTGTGCAGCTTTGCGTGGCGAGCGTCAGGCGCTCCGACAATTGCCTGCGAATGGGCAACAACAAAGGTGCATCGTCACCCAGATGCTCTGCCCATAACTCGTCCAGGCTTGCGAGGTGTTCCAGAAGCGCCTGGAACAATGGCAGCTGGTCAGCCAGGGCGAAGTTTTGCGCAAACAGCGGTTCAAGCCGCAACACCAACCAACCAAACGCAGCACTACGGGTACGTAACTTGGCGGGGTACACAATCGTCCAGTGATGCTCACACAGGTAACGCACCAGCCCGAGCCCAGCCAGGAGCCCTGGAAATGAATCACGTTGATGCAAAGCCCACGTCAACCAGACAGCAACCCGAAGGTCCTTGGAATGCTCACGCAACAGGCGCTCACTGAGCTCGCTGACCTTCTGCCAATCCGGCAAGCTTGCACCATGAATCGATTGCGCCTTGGCAAGCTCAGACTCCAAGACTTCAAACTCGCTCGAAAAACGAATATCACTGCCGGCAAAGTCCCTTGGCAAGCAAGGATGCCGTGCAAGCTCGAGGTAATAAGCGTAAAGCGTGTCTGAATAAACCATTTTAGGCCGCGCGCAACTATTCAATGCAAAACCAGCAAACTAATTCCAATGTAAAAGCATCAGAATTCCATTTAATTTCTTTCAATGTTCCGAGAAGCAGTTGAACCTTAGTCATAGAAAAAACAACCAGCAAGCTACGCACCAACACTTAAGAAAGTTCCTACACCCCCGAAAAATCAGGACCTGCGCAGAAGCTTGCGCAGTCACACTCATGCAAACAGCCCCTTTCGCTCGCAGAGCCGCCCAGAATCACGACAAATAGCGTGAGCAACTAACTGCACACCTGCGCGCAAACAACCAGACTAAATAGCCACTTAAATCTCGATCAACTTATTAATATCTATCGCCACAACTACCGGACACCCTTATTTCATTAGCCCTTGCCATTTCAGGCACGCTTCTTGTTATAGAGACTTGCCTGAACAGCACCCTCGCCGTTCAGGACTACCTACTCAATCAGACAAGGAAACCAGTCATGCCAACACCCGCGTACCTCTCTGTTACCGGTGTAAAGCAAGGTCTAATCACGGCAGGCACATTTACCCAAGACTCGGTCGGCAACATTTATCAGGAGGGTCATGAGGATCAGATTCTCGTGCAGGCGTTTGCCCATCAGGTGATCATTCCCCGCGATCCGCAATCAGGTCAGCCAACCGGCCAGCGGGTGCATAAACCGCTGATGATCAGCAAAGTCTTCGACAAATCGTCGCCGCTGCTCTTCAGCGCGCTCACCACAGGTGAAGAAGTGTCGTGCCGACTGGAGTGGTTCCGTACCTCCTCGGCCGGCACCCAGGAGCACTACTTCACCACTGAACTGGAAGGCGCGACCATCGTCGACATTCAATCGCGCATGCCCAATTGCCAGGACCCTGACAACGCGCACTTCACCCATTTGGAGGATGTGTATTTCACCTATCGCAAGATCGTGTGGACCCACGAAGTCGCCGGTACTTCCGGCTCGGACGACTGGCGTAGCCCGGTAGCTGGCTAACCTCGGCTGATGCAGGAGCGCAGGCCATGGACGGCGGCGCTCCTGCTGTTGGGCTACACCATCGCCAACGGGTGCTTACGCTTGGGTGCGCCAAACACACGGTCGATGGCGTCCAGGTCGTGCTCGTCCAACACCAGCTGCGCGGCGCCGGCATTGAGCCGCACATGTTCGGGTGTCACGGCCTTGGGGATGGCAATCACGCCGTCCTGCCGCAAGACCCAGGCGAGTGAAACCTGGGCGGGTGTCACCTCATGGCGGCGAGCGATTTGCTTGAGCGTGGGGCTGGACAGCAGCTCGCCGCCCTGGGCAATTGGGCAGTAAGCCATCAATGGCAAATGGTGCTGTTGCCACCACGGCAGCAGGTCGAATTCGATACCGCGCTCTTCAATGTTGTAGAGCACCTGGTTGGTGGCACAGGCCGGGGACGCAAGTTCCTGAAGGTCGGCCACGTCAAAATTGGAAACGCCCCAGCGGCCGATCTTGCCGGCCTCACGCAGACGCTCAAAGGCTTCGACGGTTTCTTCAAGCGGGTACTGGCCACGCCAGTGCAACAGGTACAGATCAATATAGTCAGTGCCCAGGCGCTGGAGACTCGCTTCACAGGCACGGGGGACGCCCTTGTGGCTGGCATTGTGAGGGTAGATTTTACTGACCAGGAACACTTGGTCGCGTTTGCCGCGAATGGCCTCACCGACCACTTCCTCGGCACCGCCTTCGCCATACATTTCGGCGGTATCGATCAGGGTCATGCCCTCGTCGATGCCCAATTGCAACGCGGCGACTTCGGCCCTGCGCTGGTCGGGGTTTTCGCCCATGCTCGCGGTTCCCTGACCGATGACAGGGACGGGAACACCGGCTAAATCGACGGTACGCATGACAACCTCCTGATTAACTAGCGGATTAGTAGTGTGGAACTGGCCGAACAAGAAGTATGGTTACTCTCTGCTAAATCGCCAGGAAGGACCTGCAATGCTGTTTGTCGTCATGCTCGGGGGCAAGCACCCACGGGCCAGAATTGAAGTTCACGATGTGGTGTTCGCGGTGGCGGATACGCTGGAATCCACCTACCCGCAATTGCGCGACGGCTGGTTCGGCAGCCCCAAGGGTGTGCATATCGACTCATGGATGGCCGTCGACGGCGTCGACGGCTGGAAAGTCCAGATCAGCCAGATGGCACCCCAGGCGGATGCGCATCACCTGTACTTCATCAACCTGGGCGGCTATGAAGCCAACGCGTTTGGCGAGGCCCATCATTATTTGCTGGTGGTCGCGCGCAATAAAAAGGAAGCGATGAGCAAAGGCAAACAGCAGATGCTGCGCCACTGGTCCCAGGCCCACACCGACGGCGTGATGGACATCGACGACTGCCTGCCCATCGACTTGGTGGACGGCCGCTATGTTCATCTGGTGCAAGGCCCGCACCGGCCGATCATCCAGCAGAATGACTACATCGTCCTGGCGTAAGCCCTCAGGTGCTGAGCACCAAGGGTTTACCAAACAGACGATTGCCATGGGTTTCTCCCTGGAAGGTATAGGTCGGTGAACCCAGCACCTCATACCCGCGCCGAGGGTAGAAACCCAGCGCCCGCTCATTGCCCACCCACACGGTGGCCCACAATAACCCGGCGCCGCCCCGCGCCGCGTGTTGCTCCGCCGCTTGCAGCAGCTGACAACCAAGCCCCAAGCCGGTGAATCGCTCCTGAATATAGAGACGCTGGAGTTCGGCAGCGTCAGCGGCGTCGATCATCGAATGGCTGGCGTTGAGCTTGATCTGGGCGAAGCCAACAAGATGGCCGTTTACTTGCGCGACCAGCAGCGAGACACCCGGCTGCGTGATCAGTTGACTAATGGTCTGCGGCGCGAAGGCGTGCAATGCCTCATTGGCGATTGAGCTGCGAATGCCTTCGGTGGCATAGGTATCAAGGAAGACCTGCATGCCCAGCACGCCAATGCACACGGCGTCCACAGCAATGGCGTCACGAATAATCACGCGTGGGGTGTTGGCGGCAGGCATCGAGCCTCCGTACTCTGAGTTGAAAGGCTCAATGTTTTATCACGAATGCACGTGACCGTATTTACCACTGCCGATTGCCCGCAGTAGGGTTTAGCCCTCGCCAAATCCGCAGGAGCCCTATGCCGGAGGCCGGGTTGGCGATAAGCCGCGCTAGCGGGGTTACCAACTGCCCGACGCCCCGCCGCCGCCACTGGAACCACCGCCGCCGGACGAACTGCTGCTGGAGCTGGAGCTGCTGGAACTCGAGCCGGATGAGCCACCGCTCGAACTTGAGCCCGACCCGCCGGCGGTCTTGCCAAAGATGAACAACGCCACAAACGAGGTAATCGGAACCGCCAGCAACCAACCGTCACGGCCCGCGTCGGCAACCAGACCTGCCACCACGTACATCGCCACCGCCGCAAACAGCCGCACGGCAAACCCTACCCGGCTGGTTTTCCAGGCGTTTCGCATGACCACCCACAGCACCAGGTACGCCCCCAGCACAGCCAGTGCTCCCAGCGGCATTGCCAACCAATGGATGAAGTTGACGTCGACGTATCGATCCACCACCAGCAGCCCGCCGATGTAGAGCAGCAAGCCGATCACGCAGTAAAACACGGTACGCGCCAGCCATAGCGCACCAAACGTCGCGCCGCCGATCAGCAGGGTCAGCGGCAACAGCAGCAGGTACATCGGCCATTCGCGGCCGCCACCATAAAGCGCCAACAGCAGCGTGGCCACCACGGCGGCAATTAATGCCCGGCGCCAAGGCAACTTGCCGGCGGCTATCAGTACGCCGCCAATACCGCCCAGGATAAACGCCAGCAACACGGCTATCGCCTGGGGGTTAATGCCAGGCCCGGTCACCCTGGGCAGATCGCCGCCGTCCACCAGCACGGTCAAGTCATTGACCGCCTGTTGAACACCGCCCGCATAGTCACCCTGGCGAAACGCCGGCGTGATGTGTTCTTCGATAATGCGATGGGCCAACAGGTCAGTAACGGTGCCCTCCAAGCCGTAGCCCACCTCGATACGCACTTTGCGGTCGTCCTTGGCCACCAGCAGCAGGATGCCGTCGTTAACGTCCTTGCGCCCCAGTTTCCAGGCGCGGAACAGTTGGTTGGCGTAGTCCTCGATACTCGCGCCGCCGGTGGTGGGCACCAGCAGTACCGCGACTTGCGCACCTTTGCGCTGTTCAAGGGCGGCGAGTTGGTCGTTGAGGCGCGTGGTGAAGCCAGTGTCGAGGGTGTTGGTGAGGTCGATCACCCGCTGATCGAGGGAGACGCCAATGGGCGACGTCTGTGCATGGACGGTGCAGAACAGCCCGATGAATACCAGCGCCAGCAGACTCAACACGGATTGCCGCACAAACAGCATCATGCTTTGTTACCTGAGGTTTCTACCTGAAGGCGACGACTTTACCTTATCGACGTATAACGCGTGACCCCACGCCTGCGACTATCTAAACTGCTCGCAGCCCGCATAGCAAAAAGCCATACACGAGAATTGCATGAACCTAAAGCACCGCAACAACGTCAGTGTGATGGGCAACGGGATGGCGACCCTGGTGTTCTCCCATGGGTTCGGCTGCAACCAGGCGATGTGGAATTACCTGGCCCCGGCCTTTGTCGACCGCTTCCGCGTGGTGATGTACGACTTGGTCGGGGCCGGCCTGTCGGACCTCAGTGCATTCGACAAAGCCAAGTACGGCACGCTGGATGGCTATGCCCAGGACCTGAACGAGATTATCGAAGCCTTTGCCGTAGGCCCGGTGATCCTAGTCGGCCACTCGGTCAGCGCGATGATCGGCACCCTCGCCGACCGCCAAGCCCCCGGGCGCATCGCCGCCCATGTGATGATCGGCCCGTCGCCGCGCTACATTGATGACGTCGATTACACGGGCGGTTTCAAGCGCAGCGACATCGACGACCTGCTCGACACCCTCGACAGCAACTACCTCGGCTGGTCCAGCGCCATGGCCCCGGTGATCATGGGTGCGCCTGGGCAACCGGCCTTGAGCGACGAACTGCGCGAGAGTTTCTGCCGCACCGAACCCGACATCGCCAAGCAGTTTGCGCGCGTGACCTTTTTGTCGGACAACCGCCAGGACGTGATCGGCCTGACCGCCCCGGTGTTGATCCTGCAATCGAGCGACGACCTGATCGCGCCCCTGGCGGTGGGTGAATACCTGCACCGCGTACTGCCCAACAGCACGTATTGCCTGGTGGACAATGTTGGCCATTGCCCGCACATGAGCGCGCCGCAAGCCTGCGCAGCCGCGATGCAAAGCTTCCTGGCGCCGTGGGCGATTACTGATGTCGGTTGACCTGTTCGACAACGCCGCCTGTGCCTGGCCGTCACCGCAGAAGACGGCACGATCCTGCAAGCCAACGCGCGGTTCAGCGAATGGCTGGGCTTGAGCAGCGCCGAGCTGTGCGGGCGGCGCTTTCAGGATTTGCTGACCATGGGCGGGCGGATTTTCCACCAGACCCACCTGGCGCCGATGTTGCGCCTGCGCGGCAGTGTCACCGAAGTGAAGCTCGACATGCTGCACCACGACGGGCACAAAGTGACCGTGCTGCTCAATGGCAACAAGCGCGAACAGGCCGACGCCGTGGTCTACGACCTCGCGCTGTTCGGCACCACCGACCGCGACAAGTACGAACGCGAGCTGCTCAACGCGCGCAACCTGGCCGAGGCGCTGTTGCAGGAAAAAACCGCCACGGAAATCGCGCTGCAGCAGGCCCAGGCGGAATTGAGCGAGGCCTATGCCATTGCCCAGCGTCGTGCGTTGTTTGCTGAGCAGATGGTGGCGATCGTCAGTCACGATTTGAAGAACCCCCTGACGGCCATCCGTATGGCGTCCGATTTTCTCAATCGTGGCGAGCGTACAACCAAGGAGCGCCAGTTGTTGGGCCATATCGCCCAGTCGTCCGAGCGCGCCCAACGAATGATCGCCGACTTGCTCGACTTCACCCAAGCCCGGGTCGGCCACGGCATCACCATCAAGGCCGCGCCGCTGGAGTTGCACGCGGTGATTGCGCACGCGGTGGATGAACTGCGCGTGGCCTTCCCCAAGGCCACGTTGGAACATCAAGCCCAAGGCCATGGCGATGCCTGCCTGGATGCCGACCGTGTGCAGCAGATCATCGGTAACCTGGTGGCCAACAGCGTGGCGTATGGCGACCCGCTCCAGCCGATCACCATCACCTCACGGCTAGGCGATACCGGCTGCGAAGTGGCGGTGCACAACCACGGCGCGGTAATTCCAGAAACGCTGCTGGCCGGCCTGTTCGAGCCCATGACCCGTGGCACCGACCAAGGCAGCGGTGTGCGCAGCGTGGGCTTGGGCCTGTACATCGTGCACGAATTGGCCAAAGTGCATGGCGGCGACGTAACGGTAAGTTCCTGCGCCATTAACGGTACGACATTTACCGTAAAGTTTTAGAACAGATACGCCGTGCCTTGCATGATCGGCTCGACGCTGCCGGTCAATACCACACCGCCCTGCCCGTCCCACTGCACCGTGACCGTGCCGCCGTCGCACTGCACCTGCACTGTCTCATCCAGCAAGCCGCGTCGGATCCCATTGACCACGGCGCCGCAGCAACACGAACCGGAACCCTGCGGCACACCGCCGCCACGCTCCCAGATACGCAGGCGGATATGGCTGCGATCCAGCACCTGCACGAAATGCACATTGGTCTTGGCCGGGAACAACGGGTGGGTTTCCAGCGCCGGGCCCACGGCGGCCACGTCGACGGCAGCGACGTCATCGACAAAAAAAGTGCAGTGCGGGTTGCCCATGCTGCACGCCGCCGGGTCGCCTTCAATGGGCAAGGTGCGGGTATCCATCGCCGTGGCCAGCGGCACGGACGACCACGCCAGCGACGGCTCGCCCATGTCGACCGAAACCCGCTGCCCCGCAACGCGTGCGCACGTCAGCAAGCCTCGATCGGTGCGCAACACAATCGAATCGCTGCCGGCTTCGTGCATTAAGCGGTCGGCGACACCGCGCGTGGCACTGCCGCAGGTTTGCAAAGGTGTGCCGTTGGGGTTCCAGAACTTGATGCGCGCGGCGGCGTCATCGCAGTCGAGGACCACCGCCAACTGATTGAAACCGATACCGGTGTGGCGGTCGCCCAGGCGACGGGCGAGCTGCGCGGTGATCGGGTCGCTGTGGCCACGGCGGTCGATGATGATGAAATCGTCGCCAAGGGCATGCATCTTCACAAAGGGCAAGGTCATGGGTTGTCCGGTGGGCGAGCTGAGTAGAGGGTCAGCATACGGGAGTTTCATCCAAGCCGATTCGGGCGCATGTTAGCGTGTGTGCGTGCTGATCCGGCAGAGCCCGCCATGAAAAAAACCTTCTTCGCTTTAACCGCGCTGCTGCTCGCGTTTTCCCACGCGGCCATGGCGGCCGCGCAAAATCCCAGCCTGTGCCAGCCGGCCACGTCGAACCCGATGCCGAAGGCGCTGCTGGCCGCCGCCCAACGGCACCTGGCCGACCCGCCCAACCCTCTGCCCCATCTGCACACTGAAGGCACCCTGCCCCACCACGGCATCCGTGAGCAAAGTATTGCCGCCGAAAAAGACTGGCCAGTGATGCGCCAAGCGGCGCTGGCGTGGCGGTTGAGCGGTGACCCACGTTACCTCAAGCAAGTCGACGACTACCTGGCCGCGTGGGCCGACGTGTACCAGCCGGACTTCAACCCGATTGATGAAACCAACCTCGACATGCTGATCACTGCCTATGCACTGACCGCCGACCACTTGCGCCTGGAAACCCGCGCCGCCAGCCGCCGCTTGATCAGCAACCTGGGCAACGGTTACATCACGCGTATCGAGCAATTCCATGGGCAGAAAAAAGGCATCCAGACCAATAACTGGCAGAGCCATCGCGTCAAACTGGTCAGCGTGGCCGCCGCCGCACTGGGCGACCGCGCGATGCTTGAACACGCGCACCAGCTGTTCAAGCAGCAGATCGCCGACAACGTGCTGCCGGATGGCTCGGTGACCGACTTCCAGGACCGAGATGCCTTGCATTACGTGGTCTATGACCTTGAGCCCCTGGTACAGGCCGCGCTGGCGGCCAAGCCCTACGACGGCGGCGGCGGCGACTGGCTGAGCATCAGCGTGAAGGGCGCGTCCCTGGCTGGCGCGCTCGATTGGCTGGTGCCGTATGCCACTGGGCAACGCAGCCACGAGGAGTTTGTGCACACCCACGTGCAATTCGACAAAGACCGCGCCGGGGTAGGCGAAGCCGGGTACAGCGGCACCTGGCAACCCAACAGCAGCGCGACGCTCTTCTGGCTGGCGGCGCAGTTGGACAAGCGTTACCTGCCTGTGGCGACGCAACTGGCAGCACACCCGGCAGACTGGATCAGTGCCTGCTATTTGAAGTAAGCGCGGCTAGACTGGCCGGGTTCCCCTTGCAAAGGATTGATGATGCTTATTGTGTTCAGTGGCCTTCCCGGCAGCGGCAAAACCACGATTGCCAACGAACTGGCGCGCCAGATCGGTGCGGTGTACCTGCGTATCGATGTGATTGAGCAGGCGCTGCGGGATGCGGGCGTGTTGGCCGGTGATGTGGGTGCCAGTGGTTATGGCGTGGCGAATGCGCTGGCGTTGAGTAATGTGCGCTTGGGGCACAGGGTCATTGCCGATTGTGTGAACCCGGTCAGGGAAAGCCGGGCGGCGTGGAAGGCCGTGGCGACGGCGGCAGGCGTTGAGTTGTTGAATATTCAGGTGGTCTGTTCGGATCGGCAGGAACACCAGCGCCGCGTTGAAAGCCGTTCAGGTGATATTGCCGGCTTGGTACCGCCTACTTGGCAGTCGGTATCGGCGCATGAGTATGAGCCTTGGGATGAACTGCCGCTGACGGTCGATACGGCGCTTGTGACAGCGGATCAGGCTGTGGCGCTTGTCCTGAAGCACATCTGACAGTTGGCGGGCGGGCTTGTGGTGGCAAGCCCGCTCGCCACAGGTAAGGTGCCGACCTTAAAGCACAGCCCCCATCGCCTTCATCAACACCAGGTCGCGCCCATAGATGTCCGGCGCGTACACCAGGCCACCCTGGCGATCGACTTCCACCGTCCAGTACCCCAACAGCACCGGCACCGGCGTGGCCAGCCGGAATTCGTGGGTCACGCCGGTGGCGAGCAGTTCGTCGGTGCGCGTGCGTTCGGCCGGGCTCACCAGCAGGTCGCGCAGCAGCAGTGGTTGCTCAACCCTCACACAACCCGAGCTGAAGGCGCGCGGCCCTTTGGTAAACAGCGGTTGGCTTGGCGTGTCATGCAAGTACACCGAGTAGGGGTTGGGAAAGCGCATCACGATCTTGCCCAGCGGGTTGCGCGGGCCAGCGTCCTGGCGCAGGAGGATGTTGCCCGGGCGCGCCCAGTCGATCTGTTCAGGCGCCAACGGGCGGCCTTCGGCGTCGAGCACTTGGAGGTTTTGCTGGCGCAGGTATTCGGGGTTGAGGCGGATGGCCGGGAGTTTGTCCTCGCGCATGATGGTCGGCGGGATGGTCCAGGTGGGGTTCAGGGTCAGTCGGGTGATACGCGACTTGAGCAGCGGCGTCTGGCGTTCGGCGCGCCCGACTTGCAGACGGGTTTGCCACACGGGGATGCCACTCTGGTAGACGCTCAGCTGCGCGGCAGCGACGTTGACCAGCACACCTTCGGGCTCCAGGTCCTGGGCCAGCCAGCGGAAACGCTCAAGGTTGATGCGCAGTTGGTCGCGGCGCATCGCCGGGCTGATGTTGAGTTCGGCCACGGTGCCCGCGCCAATCACGCCATCGGCCTGCAACGAGTGGCTGAGCTGGAAGGCCTTCACCGCCTTGACCAGTTCATCACCGTATTGCTTGCCATTGCCCGTGGGCGCCTTGGCCAGGTAGCCGCCGCTGTACAAGCGCCGCGCCAGCTCCGGCACGCGCGGGTCTTCCATGCCGGGGCGCAGCAATGGGCCGCTGCCGACCGGGTCCCAGTGCGGCAACGGTTGCAGGCGCACGGTGGCATAGGCATTGCGTAAGCTGCGGTAAAGATCGGCGCTGGGGCGTGCCTGGTCGAAGGCTTGGGCCATGTCTTGCAGCCCGGTGGCGGCGAAGACCAGCACCTCGGTATTCGGCTCGCGGGTGGGCGGCTGGGAATGCCACAGCGGCTCAAAGCGTGATTGCTGCAAGCGCCCGAAGTGCAAATCCTGCAGGGCTTGCAGGTACTGGCGGCTGACGTCGATATCGCTGCACAGCACGTTGGCCGTGGCATCCGCCGCAGGCAGGCTATAGTGGGTAGGGTCCAGGCCGTCGTCCGCCAGCATCAGCAATTGAGTGTGCAAGGCTTGGCGGCGGTCATCGGCAGACCACAGCGGCACATCACCCTGCTGCTGATAGAACGCTTGCAAGCGCGATTGCGCCGCGGCGTCGATGTGCGGGGCGAGTTTGGGGCAAACGCTGGGGAGCTGCGCGAGGGCCTGTTGCACCGGGGCCATTTGCACAGGGCTTAGGGAAATAACCGGCACGGCGCCCACTGGCAGTTCGTCAGCTGTCGCGACCAATGGTGCAACGAGCAGGCAAATGCTCAAGTAACATGCGTGTTTTTTGAACAATTGACTGGGCTCCAATCCACAGCGGGGGACGCTTTGTAGATGCTGACTTTTATGTGCCGCTTCGGTTTGATCACCATCACCCTGGCTACGTTGAGCAATTTAGCGCTCGCCGCCAATGGGAATCCTCCTAACTTGTATAGCAGCCTGGCGCGCTCGGCTCCAGAACTCAATCCCACTGTACTGAAAAGCGCCCTGAGCGCCGTGCAGTGCGCGGTCAATAACGGCGAGGAACGCTCAGAGCGCCTAGCGGTTATTGACTACTCCCAGCCCTCGACCGCTCGTCGGCTGTGGATCTTCGACTTGCGCAAAAAGACCTTGGTGCTGCGTGATCTGGTGGCCCACGGCGCAAAATCCGGGGAAAACTTCGCCACGCAATTTTCCAATCTCGAAGGCAGCCACCAGTCCAGCCTGGGCTTGTTCCGCACCCAGGAAAGTTACCTCGGCGCCCACGGCTATTCGTTACGCATGGACGGCCTGGAGCCCGGTTTCAACGACCAGGCCCGCGACCGCGCGCTGGTGATCCACGCTGCCGACTACGTCAACTCCGCGTGGAGCAAGCGCGAAGGCCGTATCGGCCGCAGCCAGGGTTGCCCTGCCGTACGCCCGCAGGTGGCGCGCCAAGTGGTGGATAAGCTCAAGGACGGGCAGTTCATGTTTTCCTGGTACCCGGACCAGCGTTGGTTGAAGTCGTCAACGTATCTGAACTGCAAGCCCCAACAAGTGGCAAGTAG
Organism: Pseudomonas sp. D47; assembly: GCF_045447305.1. Lineage (NCBI taxonomy): Bacteria > Pseudomonadati > Pseudomonadota > Gammaproteobacteria > Pseudomonadales > Pseudomonadaceae > Pseudomonas > Pseudomonas sp. D47. The sequence goes on from NZ_JBJGXU010000030.1 coordinate 70,171, forward strand.
TCGTACAATCCGTGGTGGTTAGCCTGTCCCCACAGATAAAAGAGAGCGTCGCATGCTTCTACACCACTCCACCTGGATCGAGATCGGGCAGTTTCTGGAACGCAGCCGTACGGTGGTGATCCCCATCGGTTCCAACGAACAACACGGCCCCACCGGCCTGCTGGGCACTGACTGGATGTGCCCGCAGATCATCGCCCATGAGGCGCAGAAGAACGCCGACATCCTGATCGGCCCGACTTTCAACATCGGCATGGCCCAGCACCACTTGGGCTTTCCCGGCACTATTTCCCTGCGCCCTTCCACCTTTATTGCCGCGATTGGCGACTGGGTGCGCTCGTTGGCCGGGCATGGTTTCGAGAAGATCCTGTTTCTGAACGGCCACGGCGGCAATATCGCTACCATTGAGGCGGCGTTTTCCGAGCTGTACGCCGAGGCGAGCTTCGCCCGCCGACCGGCCGGGTTCGCGCTGAAACTGGTGAACTGGTGGGACCTGGAAGGCGTCACTGACCTGGCGCAGCGCCAATTCCCAGTCGGCCATGGCAGCCATGCCACGCCGTCGGAGATTGCGGTGACGCAATGGGCGTACGCTGATTCGATCAAGTCAGCCGACTATTCCCCACAAATCGCCAACACCGGGCCGATCCGCGAAGCGCTGGACTTCCGCGCACGCTTCCCCGACGGGCGCATGGGTTCGGACCCGGCCCTGGCGACGGTGGAAAAAGGCGGTGAGTTGGTGGCGTTGGCGGCTAAAGGGCTGGTCAAGACCGTGAACAGCTTCAGTAGCGAAGCAAAACCCTAAGCACGACACAAAGCAAAATGTGGGAGCGGTGGTGCGACGATTCGACTTGCTCGCGAAAGCGGTGG
>NZ_JBJGXU010000031.1:0-70832 GCF_045447305.1 Pseudomonas sp. D47
CGCGACAACCAAAGAATTCAGCCCATAAAAAGATGTGTAGATACCTATGCTGCGATAGCATCAACCGGCTATCCCTGCCGTACCGAGGTGCCTGCATCGCAGCAGTGCGGCGATTCGACAAGCCAGCTCCCACACTGTATCGGCGTCGCCTTCGCGCATTCGGCCTGATAGCCCTGTGGTAGATGCCGGTCAGGCATTTCAGAGCTACAATGCACGCCTCGACCGTGACAAGCCTGACTAAAAAAACTATGTCCTTGCCCAAGCATCACCTGGAATTGCTCAGCCCTGCCCGCGATGTCGCCATCGCGCGCGAGGCTATCTTGCATGGCGCCGACGCCATCTACATCGGCGGCCCGAGCTTCGGCGCCCGCCACAATGCGTGTAACGAGGTGAGCGATATCGCTCAACTGGTCGAATTCGCCCATCGTTACCACGCCCGTGTGTTCACCACCATCAACACCATCCTGCATGACAACGAGCTGGAACCTGCGCGCAAGCTGATTCATCAGCTGTACGACGCCGGTGTCGATGCGTTGATCGTGCAAGACCTGGGCGTGATGGAGCTGGATATTCCGCCGATCGAGCTGCACGCCAGTACCCAGACCGATATCCGTACCCTGGGCCGTGCCAAGTTTCTCGACCAGGCCGGTTTCTCGCAGTTGGTCTTGGCCCGTGAGCTGAACCTGCAGGAAATCCGCGCCATCGCTGATGAAACCGATGCCGCCATCGAGTTCTTTATCCACGGCGCCCTGTGCGTGGCGTTCTCCGGGCAGTGCAATATCTCCCACGCGCAGAATGGCCGCAGCGCCAACCGTGGCGACTGCTCCCAGGCCTGCCGCCTGCCGTACACCTTGAAAGATGATCAAGGCCGCGTCGTGGCCTTTGAAAAACACCTGCTGTCGATGAAAGACAACAACCAGAGCGCCAACATCCGCGCGCTGGTCGAAGCCGGTGTGCGCTCGTTCAAGATCGAAGGCCGCTACAAGGACATGGGCTATGTGAAGAACATCACCGCCTATTACCGCCAGCGCCTCGACGACGTGCTCGAAGACCGCCCGGACCTGGCCCGCGCTTCGAGCGGCCGTACCGCGCATTTCTTCCTGCCCGACCCGGAAAAAACCTTCCACCGTGGTAGCACCGACTACTTTGTCAGCGACCGCAAGATCGACATCGGCGCGTTCGACACGCCAACCTTCACCGGCCTGCCGGTGGGTGTGGTGGAAAAAGCTGGCAAGCGCGACTTGCAGGTCGTCACTCATGAGCCGCTGTCCAACGGCGACGGCCTCAATGTGCTGGTCAAACGCGAAGTGGTGGGTTTCCGCGCCAACATTGCAGAACCCAAAGGCGAGTTCGAAGAAGACGGCGAGAAGCGTTACCGCTACCGCGTCGAGCCGAATGAAATGCCTGCCGGCCTGCATCAACTGCGCCCGAACCATCCGCTGAACCGCAACCTGGACCATAACTGGCAACAGGCGCTGCTCAAGACCTCGGCCGAGCGCCGCATCGGTCTGGCCTGGGTGGCACGCCTGCGCGAAGACCAGTTGCACGTGACCGCCACCAGCGAAGAAGGCATCAGCGCCAGCGTCACCCTGCCCGGCCCGTTCGGTGTGGCCAACAAGCCGGAACAGGCGCTGGACACCTTGCGCGATCTGCTTGGCCAACTCGGCACCACCGAGTATCACGCCACGAACATCGAGCTGGACGCGCCGCAAGCGTTCTTCATCCCCAACTCGCAGCTCAAGGCATTGCGCCGTGAAGTGATCGAAGCGCTGACCACTGCGCGGGTCGCGGCTCACCCGCGCGGTGGGCGCAAGGCCGAGACCTCGCCGCCGCCGGTGTACCCGGAAGCGCACTTGTCGTTCCTCGCCAACGTCTACAACCAGAAAGCCCGTGACTTCTATTACCGTCACGGCGTGAAGCTGATCGACGCGGCCTTCGAAGCCCACGAAGAAACCGGCGAAGTGCCGGTGATGATCACCAAGCACTGCCTGCGGTTCTCGTTCAACCTGTGCCCTAAACAGGCCAAGGGTGTGACGGGCGTGAAGACCAAGGTGGCGCCAATGCAGCTGATTCACGGCGATGAAGTACTGACCCTGAAGTTCGACTGCAAACCCTGCGAAATGCACGTGGTGGGCAAGATCAAGGGGCATATCCTGGGCTTGCCACAGCCAGGCAGCGGCGTGGGCCATTTTGACCCAGAAAATATCATCTTTCAGGGCACGCACTAGCCCTTGGGGAGCGGGGCCACCACCAGCCCCGCTGCAACCCCGCTGCCGCCAGCAGAATCGCCGCAACCCCCAGCCATTGCAGCCAACCCAGGCGATGCCCAAAGGCAATCCAGTCGACAAAAATCGCCGCAATCGGGTAGATGAACGACAGCGCGCCGGTAATGGCCGTCGGCAGTTTCTGGATCGCCCCGTACAACAACACATACATCAAACCGGTGTGCACCACGCCCAACGTGACCAGCGCAGCCCAGGCATGGGGCGCTGCAGGCAAGCTGTTCCAAGGCACTAACGGCGCCAGCAACAATGCGCCCGTAATCACTTGAATCAACGCCATCAAATGCGGCGGCACTGCCTTCAGGCGCTTGATGATCAGCGCCGCAATCGCATACAAAAACGCCGCGCCCAGGGCCAGGGCGATACCCGCCAGATAATCCCCGCCACCGCTCTGCTGCTCGCCATGGGCGGTGACAATCGCCAACATGCCTAGGAACGCCACGCTCAACCAGGCCAGTTTTTGCAGCGTGATCTTTTCCCCGAGAAACACCGCCGCCAGCACCACCAACATGAACGGCTGCACGTTGTACACCGCCGTACTGATCGCGATGGAAGCACGGGAATAGGATTCGAACAGCAGCAACCAGTTGCCCACAATGGCCACGCCACTGAGCATCGCCAGCCCAAGCTTGGCCCAGCTGAGCAGGTCCAGCCGCAGGTAGCCCAGCAGCGCACACACCAGCAACAGCGTCAGCGCGCCGATCACACAGCGCCAGAACACCACTTCGATCACCGACACACCCGACACCAGCACAAACCAACCAATGGTGCCCGAGATCAGCATGGCGGCGACCATTTCCCACGACCCGCGACGAATAGATGTGTCCACGATGGAAGCTCCTCAAGTGAGGCTCAATTATGGCAATCTGCTGGTCAGCGGCTCCAGCGACTAAAAAAGGCAAAACCTCGAAATCACCTTTTCTTATTAGGCACACGGCATGATTGACACTATCGACCAGAAACTGATCGCAGCTTTGATGGATGACTCGCGTCTGTCGCTCAAGGCCCTGGCGGGTATCACCGGGCTGTCTTCGCCCAGCGTCGGCGAACGCCTGCGCCGCCTGGAAGAACGCGGCGTGCTGACGCACTACACGGTCGATATCGACCCCAAGCACTTCGGCTACCTGCTGCAGGCCATCGTGCGCATCCGCCCCTTGCCGGGCAAGTTGCAGGAAGTGGAGCGCCAGATCCAGGCGATTCCCGAATTCACCGAGTGCGACAAGGTCACCGGCGAGGACTGTTTTATCGCGCGGCTGCACGTGCGCACCATGTACCATCTGGACACGTTGCTCGACCGGATCAACGCCTATGCCGAAACCAACACCGCTATCGTCAAGAAAACCCCGGTTAAACGCCGATTGCCGCCGCTGGTTGATGAGTGATCCTGTGTCACTAACGTAATGACCGGATCGCTATTGTGTCAGGGACGACCTCGCTGGACCGCGTACTGCGCCGGTTGGCCAGTCATACGGTTTGATCTACTGTGGCGAACGGGCTTGCCACAACAAGCACGCTCGCCACAGAAGAAGCGGCAGTCTCTCAAGCCTGCAGCGTCTTCGCCGCCGTCAACAACCCTTGGAACTTGCGATACCGGGCTTGCAACACCGGCTGCTGAGCCAGGTCAGGCCAATACCTGGCCTTGACCGGCATCCCTGCCTCCAGCAGATGCGCGCCCTCGCCAATCGCCAGAAACCCAAGTTTCGCCGCGCCAATACACGCACTCAGTTCACTGCCCTGCAAGGTGAAAATCTCCCGCTGCAGAATGTTCGCCAGTAACTGCGCCCAGTACTCGCTACGCGCCCCGCCGCCCACCAATGCACACGCGCCCACGCTGGCACCCGCAGATTGCACGGCGCGCAAGGCATCCAGTAAGCCAAACCCTACGCCTTCCATCACCGCATAACCGAGCATTGCCGGTGTGCAGTCATGGCCCAGGCTCATAAAACCGCCGCGCAGCAAAGGGTCGTTATGCGGCGTGCGTTCACCGGCGAGGTACGGCAGAAACAATGGCGTATCCAATGGCACCGGTTGGCCGATCGGCAACTGTGCCTGCACTTGGTCCAGTAAAGTTTGCTCATCCGGCATGCCGGTCAGCCGCGTCACCCAACGCAAGCAACTGGCGCCGGCGAGCATCGCGCCCATGGTGTACCAGCGGTTGGGCAATGCGTGACAGAAATTGTGCACCGCACTGGCCGGGTTGCCGGCGGCGTGATCGGTGATCGCAACAATGGCTGCGCTGGTGCCCAGGGTGATGAAGCCGTCACCGGCATTGATCGCGCCGATGCCGACGGCGGCGACCGGGTTATCGCCGCCGCCACCGGCAATCACCACGGCGGGCGACAGGCCCAGCCCGGCTGCCGTCACGCGCCCTGCCACCGCGCCGCCTTCCACTAGCTGGGGCATCTGCGCAGGTGCAAGCCCGGTGGCGCGTACCATCGGGGTAAACCATTGACGGTGCGCCACATCCAGCCACAGTGTGCCGGCGGCATCGGACATGTCGCTGATGCGCTCACCACTCAAGCGCAAGCGCAGGTAATCCTTGGGCGACAGCACGCAGGCAATCGCCTTGAACACCTCGGGCTCATGCTGTTGCAGCCACAGCAGTTTCGGCGCGGTCAGCCCGGCCATCGGCAAGCTACCGGTGACCTCGGCAAAGCCTGGGCCGAGTTGTTGCGCTTGGGCGACAGCGCGCGAGTCGTCCCACAGGATGGCCGGGTACAACACGCGGTTGTCATCCCCGAGCAACACCGCCCCGTGCATCTGCCCAGACAATCCAATGCATGCCACACGACTGAAAGCCTCATGTGTGCGCAACTGGTCGAGCGCCTGCAAGCAAGCCTGCCACCAATCTTGCGGCGCCTGTTCAGACCAGCCGCTATGGCGCCGGGAAACACTCAGGCGCACACCGGTATGGGCCAACACGGCGCCGCTGGCGTCCATCAGGATCGCCTTGAGTTCCGACGTGCCCAGATCAATACCGAGGGAAACAGGACTGCTCATACGTGGTTCATTCCGATCAAATACAGCCACATGAATTACGGTATTGCAGGCTCGGCGCCAGGCGCACGCTGTGTACCGGCGCGGCTGGCGTGGCCATGCGTTGCAGCAGCATTTGTACCGCGCGCGCGCCCAGCTCCTTGACCGGTTGAGCAATCAAGGTCAGGCGCGGCACGAAAAAATCCGCCCAGTCAAAATCATCAAAGCCCACCAGGGCGATCTGCCTCGGCACCTCAATCTGCGCGTCACGCAGGGCGTGCATGGCGCCCAGCGTCATCAGGTTATTGCCTGCCATGATCGCCGTCGGCGGTGCTGCCAAGGCCAGCAACTGCGCAGTCGCAGCCCGCGCCGGTTCACTGTTGGAGCCGCCGCTGACCAGCAACTGCGGGTCAAACACCAAACCAGCCGCCTGTAAGGCAGCCCTATAACCCGCCACGCGTTCATCGGTCGTGCCAAGCCCCGCACGCCCGGCAATAAAGCCAATACGCCGGTGCCCGTGCTCAATCAAGTGCGCGATCAGGGCCTGGGTCGACTGGGTATTCTCCACCCCGATCTGGTCAAACTGCAGGCTCATCATGCGGTCCACCAGTACCGTCGGCACTTGATTGGCCTGCAAATATTCCAGAGCCTTCGTGCCGGTGGACGGTGCCAGCAGAATCCCATCGACGCGCCGATGATGCAGCGCCGTGACCACCCGCAGCTCCTGCTCCGGGTCGTCGTGGGGCTCGACAAACAGCATCATGTAACCGTGCTTGGCGCATTCAGTTTCAATCGCGTGCACGGTTTCACTGAAGTAATGGTTGGACAGCGCCGAGATCGCCACGCCTATCGTGCTGGTGCTCGAACGGGCGAGCGAGCGCGCCAGGGTATTGGGGATGTAACCCAACTCGGCGATCGCGCGCTGTACCGCCTGCACCGTGGCCGGGCTGACCTTGCGCGTGCCGTTCAACACGTGGGACACAGTCGACGTCGACACACCCGCCCTGCTTGCCACGTCATCCATGGTGACCACGACGCTTTCCTCTTCAGTGAATCAATGTTTACTCGACCAGCCGCTGTAAGTAGCCACGTTGTCGCGGGTGATCAGTTTTGGCGTAAGCAGGATAACCGCTTCGGCCGGGGCTTTGTCATTGAGCAAGTCATTGCCCACATTCACCGCTGTCTGCGCCATGGCCCACGGGTCCTGGCTGGCCGAGGCCTGGATTTGCGTGTCGGTCTTCAGTGCATTCTCGATATCCGGCGCACCGTCCACCGAGGTGATGAGGATGGCGCTGCGTTTGAGCTGCTTGGCCGCCAAGTCACTGCCAATCGCTTGCGGGTCGTTGATCGCGAACAGGCCGTCGATTTTCGGGAAGCGCGTGAGGTAGCCCTGCATCACGTTCAGGCCGCCTTCGCGCGAGCCTTTGCCGTCCTGGTCATCGGACAGCACCTTGATGTCTGGCGCCGAAGCCAATGCAGCCTTGCAACCTTTGACGCGGTCCGTCACGGCGGTGACTTGCGGGCCATTCTGAATGATCACATTGCCCTTGCCCGCCAGCTTGTCCACCAGGAACTGGCAGGCCAGCTTGCCGGCTTCAACGTTGTCGGTTTGCACCGTGGCATTCACGCCTTTGGCGTCCACATCCACGGCCACCACGACGATGCCGGCATTGCGGGCTTTCTTGATCGCCGAGGCCATGGCCGATGGGTCGACGGCGTTGAGCAGGATCAGGTCAACCTTGGACGAAATGAAATTGTCGATCTGCGAAAATTGCTTGCTCAAGTCATAGTCGGCCGACACCGAGGTCACCTTGACGTTGGGGTTCAGCTCTTTGGCTCGTGCAGTGGCGCCGTCGGCCAGGGTGACGAAATACGGGTTGCCGAGCGAGCCCATGCTAATGCCCAGGGCTTTGAGTTCACGGGCTTGCACGACGTTTGACATCAAGGCAGCCAAGGCAATAACGGGAAACAGGCGTTTAAGGTTCATGCGGGTCTCTCTTGTGATTGTTGTAGGAGTGAACTCAGGTGCGCGCACCGGACTGGCGATAGCGATCCAGCGCCACCGCGCCGATGATCACGATGCCCTTGATGATGTACTGCCAGATGTCCGACACGCCCAGCAGCACCAGGCCGTTGGTGAGTACCGCGATAATCAGCGCGCCGATCAGCGTGCCGCCGATGGTGCCGACGCCGCCGGTAAAACTGGTGCCGCCCAGGATCACCGCGGCAATCGCATCCAGCTCATAGGATTGCCCCAGTTGCAGGCCGTTGGCCGCGAACAGGCGCGAAGCGCTCATCACCGCGCCAAGCCCGGCCAATGCACCGGACATGGCGTAGACGAACAGCAAGACTTTCCACACCTTGATCCCCGACAGCCGCGCCGCCTCGGGGTTGCCGCCCACTGAGTAGATCTGCACGCCCATGACGGTACGGCGCAGGATGAACCACGACAGCACCACCACCGCCACCGCGATGATCACCAGCCACGGCACGCCGAGCACCGAGTCATTGCCGATAAACGCAAACGGCAGGTCGGGGTTGAACACGGTCTTGTCATCCGCCAACAAGCGCGCCAGGCCACGCATGGCGGTCAGTGCACCGAGGGTGACGATAAACGGTGGCAAGCGCATGAAGGCGATCAACCCGCCATTGACCAGGCCCAGCAACAGGCCGAAACCGATGCCGGCAGCAATCCCGAACATGCCGAACTGTGGCGACATCGAGGCCTGCAACGCGACCACAGCGGACGCCGCGAGAATCGCGCCGACGGACAGGTCAATGCCCGCCGTCAGAATCACAAAGGTCATGCCCGCCGCCAGCACCACATTCACCGAGGCTTGCTGGGTGATGATCGACAGGTTCTGCACGGTGAGAAAGTTCTCACTGGCCAGGGCAAACCCCACCAGCAGCAACACCAGCACCGGCAACATGCCAACGGTGCGCATCAGCTCACGAACGCGCTCCGCTTTGCCGACGGGCGCGAGGGTCAGTGTGTTGTTGTTTGAATCAGCCATGGGCAGCCACCTGATCGCCACCAGTGGCGAGGTCAATAATGCGTTCTTGGGAGATGGCGTGGCCCGAAGCCCCGCCGACTTCGGCCACCAACTGGCCTTCGCGCATGATCAGCACGCGGTCGCACGTGCCGATGATTTCCGGCAGCTCGCTGGAGATCACCACAATGCCAACGCCCGCCAGCGCCAGTTGGTTGATGATGCGGTAGATCTCGGACTTGGAGCCGATGTCCACGCCCCGCGTCGGTTCGTCGAGGATCAGCACATGCGGCTTGACCTCCAGCAGCCGTGCTAACAGCACTTTCTGCTGGTTGCCGCCGCTCAAGGCGCCGACATTGACCTTGCCCGATGCCACCCGAATCGACAGCGACTTGATCGCGTCATTTGAACGCTGCGCGGCATGGCCGCGATCCAGCACGCCACCGGCATGCGCGTCCGGCACACAGGCACACACGTTGATGTTGTCGGCCACGCTCATGTCCAGGAACAGGCCCTGGGCCTTGCGGTCTTCAGTGAGGTAAACCACGCCCGCACGAATCGCGTCCGCCGGGTTACGCAGTTGGGTGACGGTTTTGCCGACCACTTCAAGGGTGCCGGAGGTGCGCGGGTCGGCGGCGAAGATCAGCCGCGCCAGCTCCGTGCGCCCTGCCCCGACCAACCCGGCAATGCCCAATACTTCACCGGCGTGCAGGTCGAAGCTGCAATTGCGCACGCGCTTGCCATCGGCCATGTCACGCACGCGCATCACCACGTTGCCGGGGTTATAGGCGGCGTGTTCCTTCTTGTAGAAACCGGAGAGGTCGCGGCCCACCATCATTTTCACCAGCACTTCGGCCGACAACGCGTCGCGGGTCAGCTCGCCGATGTACTGGCCGTCGCGCAGCACCGAGACCCGGTCCGACAACTCATAGATCTCAGCCATGCGGTGGCTGATGTAGATAATCGCCAGGCCCTGGCTGCGCAGGTGCTTGATCAACGCAAACAGGCGGTCGGTCTCACGCGATGACAGTGGCGTGGTCGGCTCGTCCATTACCAGGATCCTGGCGTGGGCATGCAGCGCGCGGGCGATTTCGACCAACTGGCGCTCGGCAATCGACAGGCTGCTCACCGGCGTGGTGGGTTTGAACTCGGCGCCCAGGCGTTGCAGCACCTCGACGCAGCCGGCTTGCATGCCCTTGCGGTCGATGGTCCAGCCGCGCCGCAGTTCGCGGCCCAGGTAGATGTTCTCGGCCACGCTGAGGTTCGGGCACAGGCTCAGTTCCTGGTAGATCACGGCGATGCCGAGGGTCTTGGCGGTGGCGGGGTCGAAGGTGGCGACGGGCTGGCCGTCGATGCGGATTTCACCGCCGGAGTCGGCCTGGTAAGCGCCGGAGAGGATTTTCATCAGGGTCGATTTGCCGGCGCCGTTCTCCCCCATCAACGCGTGAATTTCACCGGGGTAGACCTTCAGACCGACATTCTTGAGCACGCGCAAACCGTTGAAGGTTTTGCTGATGCCCTGCATCTCAAGCAAGGGTTCAAGGCTCATGGATGAGCTCCTGGCATTATTATTTTTGTAGGCGAGTGCCGCCGACTCTATGCCAGATACATTTGCTTACGCAAGCGCTTGCGTGTGCCGTTTATCGTTTGGTTAAACGTTTCATCAAGCGCAGAAGTGATAAATCTCTGTTGGCTGAAAGCTCGCGCGCAAGCTTTCAGCCATCAACGTTTTCAGCGCCCGTAACGCTTGGGCAGCATGCGCACCAGGGTGTTGTCATGCACCCAGTAATGGTGGAACAACCCAGCGGCCGCATGCAGGCCGATCAACCAATACCCGGTGCTGCCCAGCCACTCATGCCAGTGTTTGAATTGCTTGGCCAGGTCCGGGTCCGGTGCTACCAACGTCGGCAACGCAAACTCAAAATACGGCACCGGCTTGCCGGCAGCGTTGAGCATCAGCCAGGCCAACAACGGCGTCACAATCATCAAGCCATACAGCGCACAGTGCATCAGGTGCGACGCGGCCGTCTGCCACAGAGGCGGACGTGGCAGGATCGCCGGACGGGGCGCCAGACGCCCCAGTAAGCGCAGCCACACCAGCACGAAAATCGCGATCCCGAAGAGCGAGTGAGCCCCCAGGAACAGTCCCTTGAGCGCGTTGCCTCGCGGCAGCAGGCCTTTGATTTCAATGCAGGTGTACACGCCGACAAACAGCGCCAGCATCAGCCAGTGCAGGGTCATCGAGAGTCTCGCGTAGCGCGGTGTCAGCGGATTTTGAGTCATGGGGTACAAACCTTCTGCGTGAATGGTGGCGCTACCCTGCCGCCCCAGTCTTAAGGCAGTCTGAAGATCGGCAAACCGATCATTTTCACCACCTTCAGACTTCGTTAAGAAATGCCTTTGATACTCCTCCCAACATCACGTGGGAGGCGTACCGCCAATGCCCGATATCGATTGGAAGACTTCTTTGCCCCTGCTGTTCGGCCAGGCCGACAGTGCACAACTGCGCCTAGCCCGCGCCCTGCCCCACGACCCACAGCGCCCGGCATTCGAGGCGTTTATCCAACAGCGTTTTCGCATTGCCCATGGCGCCGACATCCGACACTTCATGCCTCAGCTGTTTGGCGTCAGCCAGGCTAACGGCGACCTGTGTGCGGTCGCCGGGGTACGGCTGGCAGGTGACGAGCCGCTGTTTCTGGAGCGTTACCTGGACCATCCGATCGATCCGCTGATCAGTGCCGCCGCCGAGCAAACGGTAGAGCGCCACGCCATCGCCGAAGTCGGCAACCTGGCCGCCAGCGACACCGGCAGTGCGCGCCTGAGCATCATCGCGGTGACCTGGTTACTGGCCATGGGCGGCCTGGAGTGGGTGGCGTTCACCGGCAATATCGGCCTGGTCAACAGCTTCCACCGCCTGGGGTTGAAGCCGGTCACCCTGTGCGCGGCCGACCCGCAACGCCTGGGCGATGACCGCCATCACTGGGGCAGTTACTACGAAAGCCAACCCTGGGTGCATGTCGGCAATATCCGCGCCGGGTTCATCCACTTGCGCAACATGGGCCTGTTCTCACGCCTTGGGTTGCCCACTACCTTTGAGGACACCAGCCATGTCGCCTGAAACCCGCCGCTTCCACGCTGTGCTGCGCGGCTATGCCGAACGTAACGACGGCGCCATCGCCCTGTGGGGCGATACGTTGAAAATGGATTACACCTCACTGTTTGCCGAGGTTGCCTATCGCCAGCAACGCCTGCGTGATGAAGGCGTGAACGTGGTCGCCTTGGCCTTGGACAACGGCGTCGATGCCATGCTGTGGGACTTGGCAATACTGTTCGAGGGCTTGACCTGCCTGACCTTGCCGCCGTTTTTCAGCCCTGCTCAGCGTGCCCATTGCCTTGAACAAAGCCACGCCGAACGGGTGATCGCCGAGCCGTATCTTGAGGCTGAGCTGTTGGCCGCCGGTTACCACCAAGGCGGCGACTTCTGGTGCAAAACCTTTGCAGACCGCCCTTCGATGCCGTCGGGCACGGCCAAGGTGACATTCACCTCCGGCACCACCGGGGCGCCCAAGGGCGTATGCCTGAGTGCCGATAGCGTGCTGCGGGTCGCTCGCGAGTTGCACCAGGCCAGCCACGCCACCGACCCACGTCACCACTTGGCGCTGCTGCCCATCGCGATTTTGCTCGAAAACCTCGGTTGCTACGCCGCGCTGTATGCCGGCGCCACCTTGAGTGTGCCCAGCCAGAGAAGCCTGGGTATCCAGGGCGCCAGTGCGGTGGACGCCGCGCAATTGCTCGGTTGCCTGGCGGAGCGTCAGCCCCACAGCCTGATTCTGGTCCCGCAATTACTGCTGATGTTAGTCATCGCCGCCGAACAGAAGGCGTTCAGCCCGCGAGGGCTGCGCTTTGCTGCGGTGGGTGGTGCGCGCGTTTCCAAAGCCTTGCTGCACCGGGCACAACAGTTGGGCCTGCCGGTGTTTGAAGGTTACGGGCTGTCCGAATGTGCCTCGGTGGTATGCCTCAATCGCCCCGATGCGCAGCGCCCGGGCAGCGTCGGCCGGCCCCTGCCCCACGTGGAAATCCGCTTGGCCGAAGACGATGAAGTGCTGATCAAAGGCTCGACCTTGCTCGGCTACCTGGGTCACAGCGAACAACCCGAGCAGTGGTGGCCCAGCGGCGATCTGGGCGCCTTCGATGAAGACGGCTTTCTCTACCTCAAGGGCCGCAAGAAACATCAGTTCGTGACCAGTTACGGCCGCAACGTCAACCCAGACTGGGTCGAGGCCGAATTGACCCAAGGCGGCGTCATCGCCCAGGCGTTCGTCTATGGCGAAGCCCTGCCCGAGAATCACGCGTTGCTCTGGCCCCATAGCAACGCCTGCACCGACGCCCAACTGGCCGCCACCGTGGCCACAGTCAATAGCACCTTGCCCGACTACGCCCAAGTGCATCAATGGACGCGCCTGGATGAACCCTTCAGCGCCGCCAACGGTTTGCTCACTGCCAACGGCCGGCCACGGCGCGACGCCATCGTCGCGCGTTATCAAACCCAACTGTCTACCGCACACAAAGAGGAAACCCCATCGTGAATTTTTTCGACACGCTGCAAGAGGCCACCCAACAGGAACGCCAGGCACTGTTCAGCCTGCCGATCATTCGGGATGCGCTGGAAGGTAAAGTCAGCCTGGAGAGCTATCGCGCGTTTCTTGCCCAGGCCTACTACCACGTTCGTCATACCGTGCCGTTGATGATGGCCTGTGGCGCGCGCCTGCCCTCGCACTTGGAATGGCTGCGCAAGGCCGTCTGCGAATACATCGAGGATGAATATGGGCATGAGCAGTGGGTGCTCAATGACATCCACGCCTGTGGCGGCGACAAGGATGCAGTACGTGACGGGCGCCCGGGTTTGCCTATCGAACTGATGGTCAGTTACCTCTATGACCTGATCGCCCGCGGCAACCCGGTGGGTCTGTTCGGCATGGTCAATGTGCTCGAAGGCACCAGCATCGCCCTGGCCACTCACGCCGCCGGCAGCATTCGCGAACGCCTGCAACTGCCTGCCACGGCGTTCAGTTACCTCAGCTCCCACGGTTCCCTGGACATCGGCCATATGGAAACCTACCGCCGCTTGATGAACAGCCTGCAAGACCCGGACGACCAGGCTGCCGTGATCCATGCGTCAAAAGTGGTGTACGCCCTTTATACCGACATGTTCCGCAACCTGCCGCGTATCGGGGAGGCTGCTCATGCGCCTGTCTGATGCCCGCGTCGTGCTGACCGGCGCCAGTGGCGGTATCGGCCTGGCGATTGCCGACGCCCTGTGTGCCAGCGGGGCGCAAGTGCTGGCCGTGGCACGCCATCGCGCACCGCTGGAGCCCTTGCTCGACCAATACCCGCAGCAGCTGTGTTGGGTGAGTGCCGACCTGACCTTCCTCGCCGACCGCCGCAAAGTGCTGGCCGCGGCCGAGGCCATCGGCGGTGTCAACCTGCTGATCAACGCCGCCGGCATCAATCACTTCGCCATGCTTGAGCAGTTGGACGACAACGAAATCAACGGCATGCTGGCGTTGAACATCACCGCGCCGATCTGCCTGACCAAGCTGCTGTTGCCCCTGCTCAAGCAAGCCGAGAGCGCCATGGTGGTGAACGTCGGCTCCACCTACGGTTCCATCGGCTACCCCGGCTATGCCACTTACTGCGCCACTAAGTTTGCCTTGCGCGGGTTTTCCGAGGCGTTGCGCCGGGAGTTGGCCGATACGCGGGTGGGTGTGTTGTACGTGGCGCCGCGCGCCACCCATACGCGCATGAACAGCCAGGCGGCGCAGGCCTTGAACACGGCCCTTAAGTCCAACGTCGATGACCCGCGCATCGTCGCGTCGGCCGTGACCCAGGCAATCGCCAAGGATCGTCGCGATCTGTACTTGGGCTGGCCGGAGCGCTTCTTTGTGCGCCTCAACAGCCTGTTGCCGAACCTGGTCGACCGTGGCTTGCGCAAGCAATTGCCATTGGTACGTCGCTTGAGCGACAAACCCGTGAATAAGGATCTGAATCCATGAAACGTCTTTTCGTTGCGCTGCTGCTCACCGCCCTGAGCCCCTTCACCTGGGCCCTGGATGCGGGCGATCAGCAGCGCCTGGCTGACATCCAGACGCGCTGGGCGCATATTCAATACAACCTGCCCGAGGAGCAGCGTACCCAGGCCTTTGAACAGCTCGCCACCCAGGCGAACGCTTTCACCCAAGCCCGCCCCCAGGCTGCCGAAGCGTGGATCTGGGCCGGGATTGTCTCCAGCAGTTGGGCCGGCGCCCAAGGTGGGCTCGGCGCATTGAGCAAGGTCAAGGCAGCCAAGGTCGACCTGGAAACAGCACTCGCGCTAGACCCCAAGGCCCTGCAAGGCTCGGCCTATACCAGCCTGGCGGCGCTGTACGACCGTGTACCCGGCTGGCCGATCGGCTTTGGCGACGCCGACAAGGCGCAACAGTTACTCAAACAGGCCTTGCAACTGAACCCGGCGGGCATTGATAGTCTGTATTTCTGGGGCGACCACCTGTACCGGCAAAAACGCTATGGCGAAGCCCGGGACGCCCTGCGCAAAGCCTTGCTGGCCGCGCCACGGCCAGGTCGGGAAACTGCCGATACCGGACGCCGCAAAGAGATCGAAGGCTTACTGGCCGACGTCGACAAGAAACTCAACTGACAGGAGTCCATGTGCGGCTATTACTGATCGAGGATGATGTAGCGCTGGGCGAAGGTATTCACCAGGCGCTGGTGCGTGAGGGCTACACCGTTGACTGGCTGCAAGATGGCAGCAGTGCCTTGCATGCGCTGCTCAGCGAAACCTTTGATGTGGTCGTGCTCGATCTGGGCCTGCCGCGCATGGATGGGCTGGAAGTATTGCGTCGCCTGCGTGACAGCGGCGCCAACGTGCCGGTACTGATCCTCACGGCGCGGGATGCCACCGAAGACCGCATCGCCGGGCTCGACGCCGGTGCCGATGACTACCTGATCAAACCCTTCGACCTGGCCGAACTCAAGGCACGCCTGCGGGCGCTGCTGCGCCGTAGCGCCGGGCGTGCGCAGGTACTGATCGAACATGCGGGCATTTGCCTGAACCCCAGCACGCAACAGGTCAGCTACAACGGCGCAACCGTGCTGCTGACGCCCAAAGAATATCAACTGCTGCACGAACTGCTCTCGCCGCCCGGGCGCGTCATGACCCGCGACCAGTTGATGCAGTTGCTCTACGGTTGGAACGAAGAAGCTGAAAGCAACACCCTGGAGGTGCACATCCATCACCTGCGCAAAAAGTTCTCCAGTGAGCTGATCCGCACCGTTCGCGGCGTTGGCTACCTGGTGGAGGAGCGTCGATGACGTCGATTCGGCGGCGCACCCTGACGTTGATCATCGGCCTGCTGCTCTCCGGGTTATTGGTGATCAGCGTGCTTAACCTGCATGACAGCAACCACGAAATAGCCGAAGTCTACGACGCCCAACTGGCGCAGAACGCGCGCCTGCTCCAGGGCGTCATGAGCATGCCGCTGGCCAGTAAAGATCAGGCTGACCTGTATCGGGCGTTCAACAAAGCCTTGGGCGAAGCCATACCCAAGGTGGACGGGCACCCTTACGAAAGCAAAATCGCTTTTCAAGTGTGGAGCCCCCAGGGTGAACTGATGGTGTTTACCGCCAGCGCCCCCTCATTTGCCACGCCGCCCGCCCAACCCGGGTACAGCAATGTCAACGACCTCAATGGCCGTGAGTGGCGCGGCTTTGTGCTCAAGGACAAAGACACCGGGCTGCGGATCTGGGTAGGAGAACGCGACGACGTGCGCTCCGACCTGGTAGGCCGCATCGTGCGCCACACCTTGTGGCCCAATGTATTGGGTAGCCTGATCCTGGCTGCGATGGTCTGGCTGGCCATCGGTTGGGGGCTCAAGCCGCTGGCCAATATGGCCGCCACCTTGCGCGCACGGCATTCCGGCTCCCTGGAACCGATGCAACTGACCCCGCTGCCCATGGAGCTGGAACCGATGCAAGCCGCGCTGAACCGCATGCTGGCACAGATCCAGGAAGTGCTCGGCCGCGAGCGGCGCTTTATCGCCGACGCCGCCCACGAAATGCGCACGCCCCTGGCGGTTTTGCGCGTGCACGCGCAAAACCTGTTGGAAGCCGGCACTGAAACCGAACGGCGCGAGTCCCTCGCATTTCTGATCACGGGCGTCGACCGCACCAGCCGCCTGGTCAACCAATTGCTGACCATGGCCCGTCTGGAGCCCGGCGCCGGGCAACCACCGGTGCAGGCCATCGACCTGGCGACCACCGTGCGTGACACGCTGATTCAGTTGACGCCCTGGCTGCTGAGCAAGGGCCTGGAATTGGTGTTTGACGTAGATGATGCGCACTACAGCGTAAGGTCCGAGGCGTCCACCATCAATATCGCCCTGACCAATCTGGTGACCAACGCGGCAAACTTCTCACCGGAACACGGGGTGATCACGGTGGGCCTGCGCCAAAACACCAGCGGTTTCGAACTGAACGTGGATGACCAAGGCCCCGGCATTGACGAGAACGAGCGCGATCGGCTCTTCGAGCTGTTCTACAGCAGGGGCAATGCCGAAGGGGCAGGCTTGGGGCTGACCATCGTACAGACCATCGCCCAACGTCTTGGGGGGCATATCAGCCTGGATAATTTGGCTGACGGCGGGTTGAGAGCCTCCCTGCAGATCCCGCGATCACTTGACGAATAACCCCAGCCACATCGCGAAGGCTTGCCCGAGCGTTAGCCGCCTATGCGCAGGTCTTCAGGGGGTAATCGCGACTTTCATGACGCCGTCGCGCTGGTGGGCGAACAGCTCATAGGCGGCCTCAATATCGTCGAGTTTGAAACGGTGCGTCACCAGCGGCGACAGATCCACCCCGCCGCTGGCCACCACGGCCATCAACCGGCGCATGCGTTCCTTGCCGCCGGGGCACAGGGTCGACACGATGCTGTAATCCCCCAGCCCCGCCCCAAACGCATCATAGGGAATACGCAAGTCACTGGAGTACACCCCCAGGCTGGACACGCGCCCGCCCGGACGCAGCACCCGCAATGCCGACTCGAACGTGCCTTGGGTGCCCAGGGCCTCGATGGCCACATCCACCCCACGGCCGTCGGTCAAGGCCATGATCTGCTCGACCACATCGCCTTTCTTGAAGTCGATGATATGGGTGGCCCCCAGGCCTCGGGCCACGCCCATGCGTTCAGTGACGCCGTCGACGCCAATGATCATCGACGCGCCCTTGAGCCGCGCGCCCGCCACCGCGCACAGGCCGATAGGCCCCAGGGCGAAGACTGCCACCGTATCGCCAATGCTCACCTCGCCGCGCTCGGCGCCGGAAAAACCGGTGGACATAATGTCCGGGCACATCAGCACCTGTTCGTCGCTCAGGCCATCGGGAATCGGGCACAGGTTGGCCAGCGCATCAGGAACCAGCACGTATTCGGCCTGGCAGCCGTCGAGGGTATTGCCGAATTTCCAGCCGCCGGCGGCGCGAAAGCCATGGCGTGTGTCGGGGCCGTCTTGGGAGCCGCAGCCGCACAGGCAGGCATAGCTTTGCCCGCTGGGGGTGATGGCGCCGGCGATCACCCGCTGGCCCTCGACAAAACCGCGTACCTGGGAGCCCAGGCGTTCAATCACGCCCACCGGCTCATGGCCGATAGTCAGCCCTTTGGCCACCGGGTACTCGCCGCGCAGGATATGCACGTCGGTGCCGCAAATAGTCGTGGTGGTGATACGTACCAATGCGTCCAGCGGACCAACTTCGGGAATCGGTTTGTCGTCTAGAACGATGCGGTTTTTTTCAACGAAAACTGCGGCTCTCATGGTAGCCATGGGGTGATCTCCTGCTCCAGGGAATACCAGACTGCGCCGTGATGGGGCCGTGCACGTTGATCATGATCAACAATCCCGCGATTGCCCTGTGCAATTGACCGGGCATTGGGTGCCTGGCCCATTCCTTGGGGTTCCACAGCGTTACCGACCCCGATGACAGTACCCGGATCATCCGTAGCGTGGCGCTCTGAGCATGACGATAGCGGAACGTATGAGTGCATTCGTACGGCGCTGAGCGCAGCATCTGCTATTGTCCAAAGACCTCATCTCCTGCTCGTCGCCTTGGCGCGATCTTCTGTGAGCATGCTCTGCGCCATCACCATTCGATGATGGCGGGCCTGAAGTTCCCGGAACGCCACCGCGATGGATAAAAGCCCCACCGACCGACCGCTGGAACCGCAATCGCGGGCCGAAAAGATCGTCGAGTTCAAACGCCAGAAAACCCTGCTCAAGACCGGCGCCCTGCAGGACGCAATCTTCAACAGCGCCTATTTTTCCAGTATCGCCACCGACGAAAAAGGCGTGATCCAAATCTTCAATGTCGGCGCCGAGCGCATGCTCGGCTACGCCGCCGAAGACGTGCTGAACCGCGTCACCCCTGCTGACATTTCCGACCCCGCCGAGCTGATCACCCGCGCCGCCGCTCTCAGCCTGGAGCTGGACACGCCCATCAACCCAGGCTTTGAAGCCCTGGTATTCAAAGCCTCACGCGGCATCGAAGACATTTACGAGCTGACCTACATCCGCAAGGACGGCAGCCGCCTGTCGGCGATGGTCTCGGTGACGGCCTTGCGCAATCGCCACGACACGATCATCGGCTACCTGTTGATCGGCACCGACAACACTGCGCGCAAACAGGAAGAAGCCGAACGCAAAGGCTTCGAACGTGCGCTGGAAGAAAAGAACCTGGAGCTGGAACACGCCAACCACATGAAGTCCGAGTTCCTCGCCACCATGTCCCACGAGCTGCGAACGCCACTGAATGCGGTGATCGGTTTTTCCGAGGCCTTGAAGGACGGCTTGGTCGGCGACATGAGCGAGGTGCAGCGCGAGTACATCGGCGACATCTTCACCAGCGGCCAGCATCTGTTGTCGCTGATCAACGACATTCTCGACCTGTCCAAGGTCGAGGCCGGGATGATGGACCTGGAGCTGGAGGCGGTTGAACTCGCCGGCTTGCTGGCCAACAGCTTATTGATCGTGCGCGAGAAAGCCGCGCTGCAACGCATCCAGTTGAAGCTCGAATGTGAGGGCGATTTCGGCACCCTGGAACTGGACCTGCGCAAGACTAAGCAGATCATCTACAACCTGCTGGCCAATGCGGTGAAGTTCAGCGAACACGGCGCCTCGGTGACCCTGGCGGTACGCGAGGTCAGCCACGCTCAGGTTGGGCAGATTCCCGGCGATTGGCCGACCCACGGCTTCGCCCTGCAACCCAGCAGCCACGAGCGCTTTCTGGAATTGAGCGTCAGCGACACCGGCATCGGTATCGCCGAAAACGACATGAGCAAGCTGTTCAAGGCGTTCAGCCAGATCGACAGCAGCCTGGCGCGCAAATTCGAAGGCACGGGCCTCGGGCTGGCGATGGTCAAGCAACTCACCGACCTGCATGGCGGCAGCGTCGCCGTCGCCAGCCGCGAAGGCGTGGGCACCCGCTTTGTGGTGTGGCTGCCCTTGCATCGTGCGCCGGAGGCCACATGGCCGAAATCCTGATCGTCGAAGACAACCAGGCGAATATGCGCCTGGCGCGGTTATTGCTGGTCAATGTCGGTCACACGGTGTTGTGGGCGGCGGATGCCGAGACCGGCCTGACCCTGGCGCGGGAAAAACAGCCGGCGCTGATCCTGATGGATATCCAGCTGCCCGGAATGGACGGCCTCGCCGCCACCCAATTGCTCAAGCAAGACCCCGACACCGCGCACATTCCGGTGATCGCCCTGACCGCCATGGCCATGAAGGGAGACCGCGAAAAAACCCGGTTGGCCGGGTGCGACGCCTACATCATCAAGCCGCTGCGCTACAAAGAGCTTTACCAGATCATCGACAGCCTGCTGCAACAACACATCAGCCCTCTTACATGAGTCCTCTCCATGGCCAGCCAACCCGCAACGCTATTGATCGTTGATGACGAACCCCAGGTTCGCAAGCTGTTGGAAACCCTGCTGCAACACGAGGGCTACCAGACCCTGAGTGCCGCCAGCGGTGAGGAAGCCTTGCAGTTGGTGGCGCAACAGCCGCCGGACCTGATCCTGCTGGACATCATGATGCCGGGCATGGACGGCTACGAGGTGGCCAGTCACTTGAAGGGCAACGAAACCACGGCGAGTATTCCGATCATCATGCTGTCGGCGCTCAGTGAGTCGAGCGCACGCGTCAGCGGGCTGGAAAGCGGCGCCGAGGAGTTCCTCAGCAAACCGGTGGAGCGTGTCGAATTGTGGCTGCGGGTGCGCAACCTGCTGCGGCTCAAAGCGCGTGGCGATCAGTTGAAGATCCATAACCTGATGCTTGAGCAACAACTGCAACGGCAAACGCCGGAACCGGCAGGCATGAGCGTGCACGACCTGGCGCGCCAGGACCTTGAAAACGCCCTGCGTGAGGCGGTTCAAACTCATCAGTTCACTGTGCATTACCAACCCAAGGTCGAGCTGCTCGGCGGCCAGATCTGCGCCCTCGAAGCGCTGCTGCGCTGGGAGCGCCCAGGCTACGGCGCGGTCTCCCCTGCGGTCTTCGTGCCCGTGCTGGAAAGCCTGGGCTTGATCGTGCCGGTTGGGCGCTGGGTGATCGAGACTGTGTGCCAACAGATCGCCGTGTGGCAACGCAGCCTCGTTGGCGCCGTCGAGGTCTCGGTCAACGTCTCCGGGCATCAATTGATCGAGGGCGACCTGATTGCCGATATTGTGCAGATCCTCGCCGGAACCGGGGTTGAAGCGCATTGGCTGTAAGTTGAACTGACCGAAAGCTCGCTGATGGAAAACACCCATCACACCATCACCAGCTTGCAGCGCCTGCGGGCCATGGGGGTGAAGATTGCTATTGATGATTTCGGCACCGGTTATTCAAGCCTGGCCTATTTGCGCCGCTTTCCCATCGACACTTTGAAGATCGACATCGCGTTTATCCGCGAAGTCACCACCAACCCGCAGGACGCGGCCATCACCCGCACCATTATCGAACTGGCCCACAGCCTGGACCTGCGCGTAGTGGCCGAGGGCGTGGAAACCCAGGAACAACTGGCGTTTTTGAAGGCCGCTGGCTGCGATCAGATTCAAGGTTATCTGTTCAGCCGGCCGTTACCTGCAGCAACCCTGGAGCGTCTGCTACTGGAGCGCCTGCCGAGGGAGTGAGAGCCCTTGATCAGCCCCCGGCAACTGTGGCGAGCGGGTCTGGTTGCCACAATCGGTTTGACCCGCTACGGGTCCAACACACCGCCACTGTAACTATCCGATAACCGCGTCCCCGTGAACTTCGCGACCACCGACCCCTGCGCCACCAACCGCTCACGGTGCCCGGTCACCATCCGCCCAGTTTGCGCCGCATGCAAAATCACTTCTGATGCCGCATCGCCAGGGCGGCCAATGATCCGGGCAAACCGCTGACCTTCTTCGACCTGATCACCCAGGCCTATTTCAAACACCAGCACCCCGGCGCAGGGCGCGAAGATGGTCTCCATGCAGCCCATGTCCACCACATCACCTTGCCATTCGCTGATAGCCGCGACCTCATCAATCACCCCGTTGATGCACAGCCACGCCCACAAACCATCGGCATCCTGTTGCGCCAGGGCATCGCTGACATCCGCTTGCCCACGCAACTCGATAGTGGCCGCCAAGCGCGGCGAACTGTGGTTAAGGATGGTTTCTTCAAAGGAGCCATCGCCGCCGTCCTCCCAGACAATCACCACATCCACCCGCAACGCCGCCGCCAGCGCCAACCCTTGCTCCGGCCAAAAGCTGCGATGGATATACAGATAAGGCAGCGCCTCATCGTCAGTGTGCAAATCCAGCACCAGATCAGCATCGGCGGCCAGTTCTACCAGGCTTTTTTGCCACTGCGCCACGTTGCTCGCCGGGCGCTGCATGGCCAGGGATTGATCGAAGGCACGGTTAAAATTCTGCCCGGTAGCCTCATGAAAGCGCCCCAGCAACTTGCCCTGGCGAAACTGGCCGATACCCAACGGGTTGGCCTGTGGCACCAGCGTGACGCTGCCTTTGAGGCGGCCCTGCTCCTGGCAAGCCTGCAAACGCGGCAGCAACTGGTGCAGCACCAGCATCCCGGCGATTTCATCGGCGTGCACGCCCGCTTGCAGGTGGACCGTGGGCCCACTGCCGTCGCCCTCAAAACGCCAGGCGCCGATGTGCAGCACGTTACCGGCATCGCCTGCTACCTGCCACGAAAGGTCTTTTGCCATGCCTTGCCCTCCTCTCATCATTTAATCGCTAGAGATTGAACACACGTTCAACTAACCTGAGCAGACTGTTTTTCAAAGCTGGTCTTCAACCAAAGGCATTCCCGTGACCATCGACCCTCCCAAACTGCGCCGTGCCGACCCCGATGAACGCCGGGACTTGCTGATCGCCGCGACCCTCACCAGCCTTTCCCGCGACGGGCATGCCGGGATTTCCGTGCGCAAGATCGCCGCCCAAGCCGGTGTTTCCGTAGGCTTGCTCAACCACCATTTCGGCACCATCGATGCACTCATTGCCGAGACCTACCACAAACTCGCCAATGAACTGACCAGCGCGCTATGGGCGCAAGTCGAGCTGGCCGAAGGCGCCGCCGCACGTTTGGATGCGTTTCTCAGCGCGTCCTTTTCACCGCGGGTCATGGACCCCGACCTGCTCGGCGTGTGGGTGGTGTTCTGGAGCCTGATCCGCCACTCGCCCCACGTAAACCAGGCGCATGAAAACAGTTACCGCGCCTACCTGGCGCTGATCCAGCAATTGCTGGACGACCTCGCCCGCAGCGAAAACCTGGTGATCCACGACAGCCATCTGGCCGCCATCGGTCTATCGGCGATGCTTGACGGGCTCTGGCTCGAGGGGTGCCTCAACCCCGGCACCTTCAGCCCCGCCAACGGCCTGCACATCTGCCGGTGTTGGGTACAGGGGTTGCGTTACGGCGCATTCGGCGCCGACCACGTCTTGTGATTCGGGGTGGCGCGCACTGAGCATCGCCAAGGTGCCGCTGACGGCAATCAGCACCGCGCCGAGGATCAGCGACACATCCATCGACGTGCCCCAGATCAGGCTCGATAACACAAAGGCCCAGATCAACCCGGTGTACTCGAACGGCGCGAGCAAGGTCGCCGTGGCGCGGCGGAAACTGGCGAACAGCAGGAATTGACCGATACCACCGACCAGACCTGCCGCCAACATGCCCAGCCATGCCGGTGTGGGCGCCGGGGTATGGGTCCAGGGCAAGGTCACTGCCATGCAGATGACGAACACCCCATTGGTGATCAGCATCTGTTCCAGCACTGAGGTGGTCGGGTCGACCTGGCGCAGCTGGATATAGGTGAACGCCCAACACAATGCGGCGGCCAGGGTCAGCGCGATGGGCAACGGATCAACCATATGGCTGGGGCGACAGGCGATCACCACGCCGACAAAACCGATGATCAGCGAGATCCATTGGCCCCGGCTGGCGCGCTCCTTGAGGATCAGCGCCGCGAGCAGCGTGACCATGATCGGCGCGGAGAAATACAGCGTGGTCATTTCCGCCAGGGTCAGGTCCTTGGCGGCGGTGTAATACAGCAACCACGCCAGTAGCGACAGCACGCCACGGATGATCAGCAGCTTGCGGCTGACCGAGGTCCACGCACGCCGCAACAAGCCCATGCGCCCGGCCATCACACACGCACCCACCACCACCAGGCTGCGCCAGAACAGAATGCTGAACACCGAATAATCGGCCACCAGCCACTTGATCACCGCGTCCTGCAACGCCAGGAACGCGTAGGCCAGTGAGCACAGGGCAATCCCTTGCAATGCGCGGTTCTGGTTCATCCCACCGACCTGCGCAACGGTGTGCCGCGCCGTTCGGCGATGGCGTAGACGCCTTCGATGAGAAAGGTCAGGCACAGGTAAACCCCGGCCACCAGCAGCAACGGCTGATAGATTTGCAAGGTCTGCGCCCGTACCACGTTAGCCGCGCCCAAAAGATCGACCACGGCAATCGTCGAGGCCAGTGCCGTGGACTTGAGCAACATCACCGTCTCCCCGGCCAGTGTCGGCAACAGCAACCGCATTGCCCGTGGCAGGCGCACCCGCAGCAACGCCTGGCGCGGCGTCATGCCAAACGCAGACGCCGCCTCCATCTCGCCCTTGGGCACTGCCAGCAGGCCGCCGCGAATCACTTCACCCACATAGGCACCCACCGACAGCACCAGGGCGAACACGATGTACCAGTAACCGTCGCGCAAAAACGGCCAGAGGAAGCTGCCACGTATCATTGGAAACTGCGCAAACACGCTGCCCAACCCGTAGTAGAAAATGTAGATCTGGATCAACAGCGGCGTGCCCCGCAACACGCTGGTGTAGGCCAGCGCACCCCGCGCCAGCCACTTGCGCCGCGACAAGCGCGCCAGTGCCACCAGCACCGCCAGGGTAAAACCGAGCACTGCCGAGATCGCCAGCAGCGACAAGGTGGTCTGCAGCCCCTTGGCGATCAGCCCCGCGTAGTAACTTATCCACTCAGGCATGGCGACTCACTCGACAACCGGCATCCAGCGACGAATACGTCGCTCCAGGCGCCCGGACAGGTAGTTGGAAGCCAGCGTCACCAGGTAGTACAAGGCGGCGGCCGTGAGGTAGAACAGCAAGTATTGGCGTGTGGAACCCGCCGCCTGCTTGGCGGTGTACAGCAGTTCGTTGGTGCCGACCACGCTGATCAAGGCGCTGTCCTTGATCAGGTTGATCCACAAGTTGGACATGCCCGCCAAGGCGTACGGCGCCATGATCGGCAAGGTGACCCGGCGAAACAGGCCAAAGCCGCTGAGGCCAAACGCCCGTGCGGCTTCGATCTGGCCGTGGGGAATCGCCAGGATCGCTGCACGGAAAATCTCCGAGGCATAGGCGCCCTGCACCAGCCCCAATACCAGGACCGCCACCAACGGGCCGCTGATATTCACCTGCTCGAACCCCAGCCACAGCATCAGCGCGTTAAGGCCCATGGAGCCTGCGTAGTACAGCAGCAGGATCAGCAGCAGTTCCGGCACCGCGCGAAACACCGTGGTGTAGCCGCGCATCAACAACGCTATCGGGCGCGGCGCGCTGAGCTTGGCGCAGGCCACCACCAAGCCAATCAGCAACCCTACGACAAAGGAGCCTGCTGAGATTTGCAGGGTCATCCATAACCCTTTCAACAGCGCGTTGCCCCATCCCTGGTCACCAAAGCTGAGGAGATCCAGCATTATTCGGTCTTCTGGGCGATTTGCTGATATGGGCTGTCACAGGTCTTGCTGACAAACGCCGGGGTGTCGCTGCGTTTGCACGGGCTGACCGACAGGCCGAAGTAATGCTGGGACAAATCGTCATAGGCCTTGCTCACCAGCAACTCGCCGATAGCCTTGTCGAGGCGGGCCTTGAGCGCAGTGTCTTCCTTGCGCAGGCCGGCGCCGACGCCACGGCCGATAATCGGGTCATACGGCACGCTGGCGATATGCGCCAAGGCGCTGGCCTCCGGGGTTTTGACCATCATGGCGATGGCGGTGTCGTCGGCCATCATGTAGTCAATGCGCCCCGCAATCAGGTCGGCGCTGGCCGATTCCTGGGTGTCGTAGTACTTAAGGTCGGCGATGTTCTCATAGTACTTTTTCAGGTAATTAGCACTGACGGTGGAGATCTGCACGCCGATCAACTTGCCCTTGAGCCCCGCCGGGGAAACCTCGACTTCACTGCCTTTCGGGCCCGCCACACCGAGCAGCGAGTCGTAATAGGCACGGCTGAACGCGATCTGTTTTTCACGCTCATCGGTGACCGACATCGAGGAAAAAATCACGTCGATCTTCTTCGCCAGCAGCGACGGGATGATGCCGTCCCACGCGACTTCCTTGATCTGGCACTCGGCTTTCATGCCTTCGCACAGCTTGTGGATCAGGTCCACTTCAAAGCCGGACCACTGACCATTGCCGCCCTTTACGGTAAACGGTGGATAGGGTTCCGCGGCCACTGCGAACACGATGGGTTTCTCTGCGGCCTGGGTAAACCCTGCGGCCACCATCAACACTGCACTGCTCAACCACGTTGCCATGCGTCTGGATTTCATGATTTGCCTCGTCTTTTTTTGGTGTTAGCGAGTTTGATGCGCGTTGACGAACTGCCGGCAACGCTCACTGCGTGGGTTGATAAACACCGAGTCCGGCGAGCCGGTTTCCTCGATCATGCCTTGGTGCAGAAAAGCCACTTTGGAGGACACATCCCGGGCGAAGGCCATTTCATGGGTGACCAGGATCATGGTGCGGCCTTCTTCGGCCAGCGAGCGGATAACGCGCAGCACTTCGCCGACCAGTTCCGGGTCGAGGGCTGAGGTGGGCTCGTCGAACAGCATGACTTTGGGACGCATGGCCAACGCGCGGGCAATCGCCACCCGTTGTTGCTGGCCGCCGGAGAGAAACGCCGGGAACTCGTTGCGCTTGGCGGCCAGGCCCACGCGGTCAAGCAAGGCTTCGGCGCGCTCGATCGCCTCGGCACGGCTTTCGCGCAGCACTTGGGTCGGCGCTTCGATGAGGTTTTCAAGCACGGTGCGATGGGGCCACAGGTTGAAGTTCTGGAACACCATGCCCAGGGTCGAGCGGATGCGCACCAGTTGCTTGGCGTCGGCCACCAGTGGCGCGCCGGGAGCGCCGTAGTTCAGCTTGATGCTTTCGCCATCGACGTGAATGCTGCCCTGGTCCGGCACTTCGAGCATGTTGATACAGCGCAGCAAGGTGCTTTTGCCCGAGCCACTGGCGCCGATCAGCGAGATCACCTCGCCTTCGTGGGCGGTCAACGAAATGCCTTTGAGCACGTCGATATTGCCAAAGCGTTTATGCAGGTCGATGACTTCAATCATCTTCTTGGCTTGGGCCGGTTGCACCACCTCGACCTTCGGCGCCGCCGCGATACGCGGCTCACTGGCCAGCTTGGCGACGAACGCGGCAATGCGTTGGCAGGCTTGCGCCAGGCGTTCTTCACCGAGGGTGAAGGACAAGCGCACAAAACCTTGCGCCGGCTCACCAAAGGCGGCCGCGTCCAGCACCGACACGCCCGCTTCGCGGAACAAGCGCCAGGCAAAATCCAATGAGCCCAGGCCAGTGCCGCGCACGTCCACCAGCACAAACATGCCCGCTTGCGGTGCCTGCACCTTGATCCCCGGGCACGCACTAAGGCCCGCGACGACCAGGTCACGGCGGCGCCGGTAGATTTCGCGCATGCCCAGCGTCACCTCGTCATGGGCCAATACCGCCGCTGTGGCGGCTTCCATCACGAAGCCGGGCAAGCCGTACAGCATGCTCAGCACCAGGGTTTCTGCGTGCACGACCATCTGCGGCGCGGCAATGATCCAGCCGATTCGCCAGCCGGTCATGGCGTGGGATTTGGACAAACTGCCGATCACGATGCAGCGCTCAGCCATGCCCGGCAATGCGGCGAGGCTGTGGTAGTGGCCGTCGAACACCAGGCTTTCGTAGACTTCGTCCACCACCACCCACAGGTCATAGGCGACGGCCAGGTCGGCAATCGCTTGCAGTTCTTGCGGGTTGAGGACTACGCCAGTGGGGTTGTTCGGGTTGGAGAAAAAAATCGCCCGGGTGCGCGGCGTGATGGCGGTAGCGAGCAACTGGGCGTCCAGGCGAAACCCGGACTCCGGCGAACACGGCACGCGCACAAGCGTCGCACCACTGGCCTTGAGCGTGGCTTCGTAGGTGACGTACATCGGGTCGAGCACCAGCACTTCATCACCGGCTTGCAGCAGGCACAGCGAACTGATGAACAACGCGTTCTGCGCACCGGGCACGATGATGACGTTTTCGGCGGCTACTGGCCGCGACAGGGTCTTGCTGTAGCGCGTGGCGACGGCATCGCGCAATGTCGGGCGGCCGGGGATTTCGGTGTAGTGGGTGTCGCCGCCGCGCAACGCACTGACGGCGGCGTCGGTGATAAACGACGGCGTGGCGAAATCCGGGTCACCGACGCTGAGGATGATGATGTCTTCGCCCTGGCTGGCTGCTTGGTACGCCGCGTGGTGGATGTCCCAGGCGGCTACGCCCTGCCCTGCAATTCGTTCAACGAAGGGGGAAAACCGCATGCCAGAGCCTCTCGTTCCAGAAGAAAAAGCGCGAACCCGTTTGCATGCAAAAGGGTGGATGCGGTCAACATAGTTCAAACTGAACAGTCGTTCAATGGATAGATTTGGGTGGGTGTCGTTTATCGTCCAAATAGGTCGTTGTGGTGACTTTTGAGCCTATTGCTCAGCGGTCTTTTCGTGGTAAGCCAAAGCCATTGGTGGAAGTGCTCGCGGACTGGGCCTGCATCGGCCAGCCTCTATGCATGTACTACCCCAGCCGCCGCCAGTCGCCGCCAGGGCCGCGTCAATTGATGGACATGATTCGGATAAAAACCATCGGTTCGCCGTTAATCGAAACACACTGAACTTGAGGCCGGAGCCTCTCCTGGCAGGGCTGAAACACAGGGCAACGATATAATCAGTCGGGCAAGGGAATTAATCCGACGCTGGCGCTACGTAAGGGAAAAGCTTCGGTAGCTATCCACGCCGAGACCGTATTCCCTAACGCCAGGTATCAGACCTTATGAGCAGTGTGTCCAATCGCATTACCGAGCGCGCTCCCCACTTACTTGCTCCGCTCACCGTCCTCTCGCCGCCGCTGTCCAGGCAAAAGCGTGACGCACCTTCACCACAAGAGCCCGAGGTCACCACTCGCACCCGAGGAGACGCTGAGTTATCAGTGCAATATCAGATTGCCCTGACCCTGGCCGGCACGCGTAAAGAAGTCAACGACCTCGAACACATCCCGCCCCATTCCACCTTCGGCCAATGGTGGCAGCATTTGCATGACGCCTTCCAATCACCCGACGTTCAACAGTGGATTCGCAGTGTGGGTATCGACACAACATCGATAAAACTCGATCCCAAATCAGGTCAAATCTCCTTCACCCTCGAGCGCCCTCTCGACCCGTTGGAGACCTTGCGCACGGTCGGTCAAGACGATAGCCAGTGGGCCGCCGTCAGCGGTCCGATCCTTCAGGCTGCTCGTATCATCAGCGCGCAGCTCTCGTTCGCACCACCGGTCAATACCCCAAGCGAACCGGTTCCGTGGCAGATAATCGGGCAGTTTTATCAAGAGCCACAAAGATTGACGTTATCCGGCATGCTCAGGCGTGCGGACGAAATTCACCAGGATCAGAACTTTAAACCCCTCGACCCAACCCGCTTTGCGGACGTGATCAAGTCGCGCAGTGAGGATGCCCTCCAAAACCAGAAAGCGCTTCTGGGCGACATTCGCAACCGGCACCTGGCTGGCGAAGCCTTGCAGAGCCTGGCGACGGCCCTGGAGAATGGCAGCAAACAGGCGGGGCACATCCAGGCTGAACTGCAGCAAACCGTGCATTTATCCGCCGACGGTACCTATCGGCCAACGGGCACCGGCGCACCCAACGAAGTCAGCCTGCAGCAACTGCTGTTGGATCATGGCTGGGACATCCCTACCACCCATGAACAGGTGGTGAACCTGGCCAACGCCCTGACCGCTGCGCCCCCCAAGCCTGCCCGCCAGGGCGACCTGGGTGGCGCATTGAGCTGGCCGATACCGCTTGATCAGGCAAGCCAGGACCAACTGAGAGCGGCTATACGCACAGGTAAGCTCGGCGGTATCGCATTGAGCCCCTTCAAAAACGTGCTGGATTACCTGCTCAACGGCAGGCCAATCTCTACGCAGGAGCAGAACAATCCGCGACTGTTGATCGAACACTTGATCAACTCGCCCAGAGGCATTGCACTGGGCAACGCCCTTGAGGGTTCATTCGCGGCACGCTCGGTTAAAGGCAGCGCCAGCGACTGGCTGCTCGCGGCATTAAGCGTGGGGAGCAAGGGTGACACCGGTGGCGCAACGGAAATCGAGGGCTATCGGCTGGTGTCAGTGGCCAACCACAACAAATCCGCGTCGGCGGTGGTCGAGGCGCTGGCGAATCATCTGGAGGCTCGCGGCATAGCCAGCTCCCCGCAAACCGCACGGGCACAAGCCCACTTCATGCTCGCCAGCCGAGCCCCCGCGTTTTTGGTCAAGGACATCCCCAAAGACCTGGGGGTAGGCACCCACAGCTGGGTCAGCTTCACCACGGCGGTCGCGCGCATAGAAGCGAAAGCGCCCGGTGCGACCGCCGGTATGAGCTATGCGCACGTCATGCTCGCCGCCAGCATCGCACCGATCACCGATGAAGAGCGCCAGGTTGAGTATGCCGCTCAGAACCAGGCGATCAAGGAATGGGCGGCGCCCAATGGCATGGACTATCCGACAACCGATACTGCACTGGCCGACGTGCACAAGGCGTTCAATACGCAGCTGCGTGAGCTGAGCGAGGC
Organism: Pseudomonas sp. D47; assembly: GCF_045447305.1. Lineage (NCBI taxonomy): Bacteria > Pseudomonadati > Pseudomonadota > Gammaproteobacteria > Pseudomonadales > Pseudomonadaceae > Pseudomonas > Pseudomonas sp. D47. The sequence continues at coordinate 30,694 of NZ_JBJGXU010000031.1, forward strand.
CGCCACCACGCCCGCTATCGACATGCCGACTACCGTCGCCATAGCGACCAAACTGTTGAAAGAAAAATGCCCGGGCATGGACCCAGCGCTCTTCGAAAAAAAATGTATCACCTCCAAACCCTCCAACCGGCACTTTCCGGGGCCTTATTCACTATTGGATCTGGTTATCAATGGCAGGGCGCTGGTGGGCGCACCACCCGACTCGAACAGTGACTGGGGCCCAGCTCGTGGTGTGTTGGACGTCCTGACGTTTGGCGGTCTTAGTACTCCACCTGACGGCACACCTGCGGCATGGGTTTCATCCTCCAATGAGGTCAAGATCAACGAGTTGCTGCCAAAGCTCAAAGAGCTGCCCAGCCCGCTGAAACAGTTTGATGAGGACTTTCAGAAATACGCCGACGCTGTCAAAAAGACCACGTCGGCACAAATCAAATATCTGATCTCAAAACTGCCGCTGGAAGACAGGCTAAACCTGGAGTTCGGCGAAATAACCGTGCGCAAAGAACGTGAATACTACAACCCTAGTCACGTTTTGAGGACTGAAGAAGGCGTTGTGCTGGTTCGCACGCAACGCATGATCAATGGCGTTCCCAACGTCACGATGTATGCAATCGATCGGCTGAAGGGTACCGTCACCCGGCGGCCAGACCAGACGTTTGGTGTGAAAGAAACCTATGTTTGGGGCGAAAAGCATAAAAGATTCGACTCGATAAAGCCTACAGGCCAGCACCCGCCGGGGATAACGGATGAACGCCAAGGTGACCACAGTGTGCCCATGAGCTTCACCAGCGCCAGAACCCAATACCTCGTTGATTCCATACTCGGGGACATGGAGCTGCCTGCGGTACGCCAATACGCCAAGGGTGCAACAACCTTTGACACGGAAGTTCCGACCTACAAGATCGTTCAAGAGATTGCGCTGAACCTGATCCCGTTCAGGTCCGCCATTGTAAATTTCAAAGAGGGCAAGGTTCTCGAAGGTGCTGTCGACCTGGCCTTCGATATCTTTGGTTTCGCGGTCGGCCTCGGCGCCGCCGCCAAGGGCGCGAAAGTAGCCTTTGCCGGTGCGTCCGCGCTTTCCAAAGCCGGTCAGGTGTTCAAGATTGTCGGCCGGGCTGCCGTTGGCGCACTTAACCCCGTGGGCGGTATTGATGACCTGGCACGGGGTATTTACAAGGCCGGGCGCTTTGTGATCAGTGATACCCATAAGACTGTCAAACAACTGCGCGCCGCCTCTTCGGGTGTCAATCTGCTTGAGTTGGCAAAACAAGCCGATATCGCTGAAGGCACACTCAGGGCGGCCAATGGCGTGCACAGCGGTAAATTCCTGGCCAAATTCGACGAGGAAAGCCAGCAGTGGTTTCGCTTTAATCCACGCACACAGGAGATGTATAGCGACCCGCTGCCGAATTTTATCCCCGACCTGCCCACTTCAAACGACGTTAATAGTTTGCACGCAATCGGCAGCCATGACGCCGTAAAGGCCGCCAGCCAGCAGCACGGACTGGCGGCCACCGGTACGGTCAAGGTTGGGCAAGAAACTGTCGAGGATACTGTGGTCATGTCGCAGGGCAACTGGCATCGATACGACGCCTTGAACAAACAACCCATTTCCCCCCCGGTGACAAATTTCACCCCCCGCCGGATAGCGGCCAACGGCGAGGTCAGGTCACTGGACGCCGACCTTCTGGGTTATGAATCCAAATACGTAGCGCCGGGCGAGTTAGCGACCAAGGGCTTACAAGGCAATGTGTTTGTAGGTCGTAGCAAAAAAGAATACGTGAAGGTCGATGGGCTGCTTTATGAGTCTCGATTGAAGGCTGGGCGTCGCGTCATCCGGCATCCGACAGGCGCGGGGCCTGATATACCCGTTAGAGATCTGGGTGCTAGCGGATGGGAGCCCGCCACAAGGTCTGCCCGGCTGCTGGGAGGCGCGGGTAGCGACCCTGTGCGTTGGAATGTTGGCAACGGCATTTTTGCGGTACCGATGGATGATATTAAAATCGCGAAAAATTCAGCTGCGCCGTTCTCGCTTAACTATCAGGGCGTCGATCGTAACGTAACCTTCAACAGTGTTACCGGCACATGGATGGAAAAACGGCTCATCGGCGGTCGGGATGAAGTACAGCCTATCTATTACTGGAGAGCTGGAAAAGGCGAGTGGAAAGGCGGAACACTTGATGAACTTTCGAAGGCCAAGAAACAGGATTCTAAAACGTACAAACTGGCTGATGTTTCGGCACCGGTGGTGGTGAGCATCCCGAAAGACTTAAAGCCGCTGCCCAAGCAACTGCACTATTTTTGGGCCGGTCAGGAGATGCCTCAACTCAGGATCGACACCCTGGCCCAAAACGCTGCCCAAGCACCGGGGTTCAAATCCATTCTTCATGTTGATGCCGACAGCCCGGCTATTTTTCAGCAGATAAAGACCAACCTGCAGAGCAAGGTTCCCGGCCTGACCGTCGTGAATCTGCGTGAGGATGAGGCGTTCAAACAGGTCATCAACAGCGAGCTCTACACCTATTTTCGGCAAGGCCAAGGCAAAAACCTGGCCGCCGCTTCGGATGTGGCCCGCTATCCGATCATGAATAAACATGGCGGCGTGTATCTCGACACCGATGATGTCATTAGTGCCAAAATCAGTGCCGACCCGCTGGTGGCAGGTGCGAACGATGTTCTGCTCGGTGCGCCGAACGTGCATTCGCTCACCGACTACAAGACCTTCTACAACACCAGCAATTTTGCAACTCGACCGGGTAATCCCGTGATTGAAAACATGATCACGGAGATGAACCAACGGTTCACTGCAAATAAAGCCTACTTCGCGGCCAATCGACCGAGTGCTGCCCGAGGGGCAGATGGCCGGGTTAACTTCACCCCCGAATTCCGCAATTATGAGCAAAAAATATTCGAAACCGTAGGACCGACTATGTTTAACGACGTGCTCAAGTCGAAAAGACCGGATATGTACGATCTAGGTATTGATGGGCTGACGAAACAAGCCGAGGTTATCGATGCCACGCTCGTGACGAAGGGCCCGACGGTCGACATCAAAAAAGAGGTTCTTGACGCGTACGCAAGAAATGGCATTGAGCCTCCGATCCTTCTGGATAACAAAATAAAGAAGGTGAAGGAACATTACTTCCCGCTTCACCATCGGTTCAACGTCAAAATAGGCTCCGACCACTCGTGGATCGATACCTGATAGAAGTACATTGAACCTGCACCCGGCCGTGGTCCTCCAACGTGGATAGACCCCGGCCTGGTGCACGCTCGATGACGTTTATTTTATGGTTGGCCGTCTTGGGCGCCGTGTTGCTCACACTCGCCCTCACCTCCTCCTACCTGCGCTGGATGCCGGTGACCACCTCAGCGGTGTGCCTGCTGCTGGGCGTGGCAATCGGCCCACTCGGTGTCGACCTGTTGCACCTCGATATCAAAGGCTCCGCACGCTGGATGGAGCACCTGACCGAAGTCGCGGTGCTGTTTTCCCTATTCGTCAGCGGCCTGAAACTGCGCCTGCCGCTCAGGCACCGCACGTGGCGCGTCGCATTCGGCATGGCCGGGCCGGTGATGCTGTTGACGATTCTCGGCGTGTGCCTGGCGCTGCATTACATGTTCGCGTTGCCTTGGGGCGTGTCGTTGCTGGTGGGCGCCATTCTTGCGCCGACCGACCCGGTGCTGGCCGGGCTGGTGCAGGTCAATAATGCCCAGGACTATGACGCGCTGCGCTTTGGCTTGTCCGGTGAAGCCGGCCTCAACGATGGCACGGCCTTTCCCTTTGTGATCTTCGCGCTGCTGTTTATGCAGCACGGCGGGTTTGACGGTGACTGGTTCGGTGGCTGGGTGTTGAAGAACCTGTTGTGGGCGGTGCCGGCCGGGCTGTTGATGGGCTACTGGATGGGCCGTGGCATCGGACGTGTGACGCTGTGGATGCGCATCGCCCATGCAGACAGCACGTTGTCGCCCAACGATTACCTGACCCTGGCGCTGATTGCGCTGGCCTACGTGGCGGCTGAAGCGGTGGGTGGCTACGGCTTTCTGTCGGTGTTCGCCGCCGGGCTGGGCTTGCGCCAGGCCGAGTTCAAATCCACCGGCAACTCACAGACGCCGTCAGAGCATTTGGCGCTGCCGGTGGTGGGCCATTTGGAGGTGGAACCTGCGCGCGCCTTGAAAGGTGATGTCAGCGAACTTGCCGATACGCAGATCGCCGCCGGCGTGATGATGGGCGACATGCTGTCATTCGGCAGCCTGGTAGAGCGCTCGATGGAAGTGTTTCTGGTGACCGTGCTGGGGATTGTGCTGGTCAGCCATTGGGATTGGCGCGCACTGCCGGTGGCGGCATTGCTGTTCTGCGTGATTCGCCCGGTCAGTGTGCTGGCAATGCCCTGGGGCAACCTGATCGATTACCGGCAACGCGGCTTGATCGGCTGGTTCGGCATTCGCGGCATCGGCAGTATTTACTACCTGTTCTACGCGCTCAACCACGGGCTGATCGGCACCAGCAGCGCGGTGGCGGTGAACCTTACGGTGTCAGTGATCGCCTTGAGCATCGTCGTTCATGGCCTGAGTACCCAGCCGATGCTGGCGTGGTATGAACGACGTGCCAAGGTGAACACTCAGTCTTGATTCTCGGTATGGCCTACATCCGCGGCGTCGTCCAGATCGTTCAGCGGCACTTGTGCATCGTCCATCAATGAACCCGGGTCTTCGTTGCCCGGGTCGTTGAGTTCTTCGTCGTCGAGTTCGTGGGACATGAGCGTCTCCTCTAACCGCCTTGGGTGTCGATATCAGCGTCGGTTTCAGGCTTGGCCTCAGGCGTAGGCTTGAAGTCTGGACTGTAGTCGTTTTCCTTGGCTTTGGGGTCGCTGGCAGGCTTTGGGTCTTTCGGCGCGTCGACGGCGGTGCCGGGTGCCGGTTCGCCACCGTCGATGGCCGGGTCATTGCGGTTGCTGACTTGGGGATCGTTGCTGGTATTCATGGGTCACCTCTTCGCAGTTTTGGAAAACACAGGCTGCGTATAGGTAAGGTCGTGCGCACAGTCATGAAGTTCAAATTGCTTAAGACACCGGGTTATCGACCTGGATATAAAACGCATAGGCGCCGAGCAATACCCAAAACACCATGAATAGCCACGGCGCGCGCATGGAGAACAGCAGCGACTTGCGATAGCCCTTGTGGGATGACTCGGTCTCGCAGAACAGCGGCGAATCGTCATAGGCCAGGCCCATTACCGGCTCGCTGCGTAGCAGTTCACTCTGCTTGTAGTGCCAGTGATCAATGATTTCGTACGCGGCGCGGATACCTGGCCAGGCATTCAGGGAGCTGAGCACGCCAAGGGAGGCCAGGAATACCGGCACGATCAAGGTGAAGAACTTGCCCCACTCCGGGTTCAGGTTACCCATGCCGGAGACAAAGGCGATGACCAGGAACGACTGCGCGGTGAGGTAGGCGTCGGTGCGGTTGGCCAGGATGGTGGTTTCGTACTGGATCTCGCGGCGGTAGAAGTCGAGACGGTCCTTGGGTGAACCAAAGATCTTGGCGTTGTGTTCGCTGTGATCGGTCAGGGCCGCTTCGGGGGTGTTGGGAGAGATGATTCTGGGCACGACGGTGCTCCGCAAGGTTTCGAGTCTCGTTAGAAGAATCGGGCCTGGGCGAAGTTCAAGTTTGTTCATGCACCATTGTGGAACATCCCTTGCACCCTTGTAGTGAACCCGGTGTTTTGACGAGCAGGCTCATTGTGGCGAGCGAGCTTGCCCCGCGCTGGGCTGCGTAGCGGCCCCAAGAAAAAGCGGGAGCGCTGCGCACTCCAACGCGGGGCAAGCCCGCTCGCCACAGGATTAAATCAACCCAGCCCCCCATTCCGGCACACGCATTGCTTTATCCATTCATCTGCCCGGATACAGGAGCATTCGTTACCCCCCGACCCAGAGCCGACCCCATAAGAAAGTAAGGACCAGGCCTGTTGGCACCATCAGCCACGGGCTCATAAAAAAATGCGTTTTTTTGCGGCAGTGCCAACCAAGCAACTTGCCAACCAAGCAATGCAGGCACTGACAAGGTACTGGAATGGCTCGATCTTTCTTTGATGAAATGAATGACGCAGATGGCGTGTGCCGTGCGCATTATCAGGATTTCTCCCGCTGGCTGGCCAACACGCCGCCGGAACTGCTGGCCCAACGGCGCCGCGAAGCCGATTTGCTGTTCCACCGCGCCGGTATCACCTTCACCCTCTACGGCGACGAGCAGGACACCGAGCGCCTGATCCCCTTCGACATCATCCCCCGCAGCATCCCTGCCAGTGAATGGAGCGTCATCGAACGCGGCTGTATCCAGCGGGTCAATGCGCTGAACATGTTCCTCGCCGACATCTACCACGACCAACGCATCATCAAGGCCGGGATCATTCCAGCGGACCAAGTGCTGGGCAACGAGGGTTATCAGAAGGCCATGGTCGGGTTGGACCTGCACCGCGACATCTACTCGCATATCTCCGGTGTGGACCTGGTGCGCGACGGCGACGGCACCTACTACGTGCTCGAAGACAACCTGCGCACGCCCAGCGGCGTGAGCTACATGCTCGAAGACCGCAAGATGATGATGCGCCTGTTCCCTGAGGTGTTCGCCAAGCAGCGCATCGCGCCGGTGGACCACTACCCCAACCTGCTGCTCAAGACCCTGAAAAGTTCCAGCCGCCTGGACAACCCCAACGTGGTGGTGCTGACCCCGGGCCGCTTCAACAGCGCCTTCTTCGAACACGCCTTCCTTGCACGTGAAATGGGCGTGGAGCTGGTGGAAGGCGCCGACCTGTTCGTGCACAACCTCAAGGTGTTCATGCGCACCACCGACGGCCCCAAACCGGTGGACGTGATTTACCGGCGCATCGACGACGCCTTCCTCGACCCCAAAGCCTTCAACCCCGATTCGATGCTCGGCGTGCCCGGCCTGGTGGCGGCTTACTGCGCGGGCAACGTGGTGCTGGCCAATGCGATTGGCACTGGCGTGGCCGATGACAAGTCGATCTACCCGTATGTGCCGGAAATGATCCGCTTCTACCTGGATGAAGAACCGATCCTGCAAAACGTGCCGACCTTCCAGTGCCGCAAGCCGGATGAACTGTCCCATGTGCTCGCGCATCTGCCGGAGCTGGTGGTCAAGGAAACCCAAGGCTCGGGCGGCTACGGCATGCTCGTCGGCCCAGCCTCCACCGCCGCCGAGATCGAGGACTTCCGCCAACGCATCAAGGCACGCCCCCACGCCTACATCGCCCAACCAACCTTGAGCCTGTCCACCTGCCCCACCTTTGTCGAAAACGGCATCGCGCCACGGCACATCGACCTGCGCCCATTCGTGCTCTCAGGCAAGGAAACCCGCCTGGTGCCTGGCGGCCTGACGCGCGTCGCGTTGAAGGAAGGCTCGTTGATCGTCAACTCGTCGCAAGGCGGCGGAACCAAGGACACCTGGGTGGTGGAGGGCTGAGTATGTTGAGTAGAACCGCCGCAGATCTGTACTGGATGTCGCGTTACCTGGAGCGTGCCGAGAACCTGGCGCGCATGCTCGAAGTCAGTTACTCGCTGTCGTTGATGCCCCAGGCCGGGCGCAGCGATGGGCTGGACGAACTGGCGATGTCGTTGCTCAGCAGCGGCACCCTGGAGAGTTACCTGGAGCGTCACAAACAACTGGACGCGATGCGCATGCTGCACTTCTTCGCCCTCGACGAAGAAAACCCCGCCAGCATCTACAACTGCCTGCGCGCCGCCCGTGGCAATGCCCACGCGGTACGCGGGCGGATCACCGCCGACATGTGGGAAAACCTCAACGCCACCTGGCTGGAAATGCGCAGCATCGCCGCCGGCGGCCTGGCGCGCCATGGCATCAGCCACTTCTGCGACTGGGTCAAGCAGCGCTCGCACCTGTTCCGGGGCGCGACCTCGGGCACCATCATGCGCAATGACGCGTATCGGTTTATTCGCCTGGGCACCTTTGTCGAGCGCGCGGACAACACCTTGCGCCTGCTGGATGCGCGCTATGAGATGTTTGGTGAAGAGTCGGAAGAAGTCAGCGACTTGTCGGCACGCGGCTATTACCAGTGGAGCGCCCTGCTCCGCGCGTTGTCGTCGTTCGAGGCGTACACCGAGCTGTACCCGAATGCGTTGAATGCACGCTCGGTGTCGGAGTTGCTGCTGTTGCGCAGTGATGTGCCGCGATCGTTGCACGCGTGTATCGAGGAGCTGAGCCATATCCTGGCCGACCTGCCCGGCAGTTATGGCCGAACGGCGCAGCGTTTGGCCGCCGAGTTCGAGGCGCGGCTGCGTTATACGGGCATCGACGAAATCCTGGAAGACGGCTTGCACAGCCGGCTCACGGACTTTATCGACACCGTGCGCGAACTGGCCCGGGCGATTCACAGCTCATACCTTGAAGTGGTGTGAGTGCATTGCAGTCACTTAACTGTCAATTCGGGTGATTGACCCTGCTTTGTTACCGCTCTTATGTTGGGCAGGTGAAATGCCTTCCCATCATAAGAACAGGTACCGAACATGTCCGAACTGACACTGACCCCCGCCGCCGCCCAGACCCTGCAACGCTGGCACGCCCTGTTGGCAACCCGCGACCTAACCTCCCTGCCTGAACTGCTGGCGCCTGATGCGGTGTTCCGCTCGCCCATGGCGCACACGCCCTACCCTGGCGCGCCGGTGGTGTCGATGATCCTCAATACGGTGATCAAGGTGTTTGAGGACTTTACCTATCACCGTGAGTTGGCCACCGGCGATGGGCTCAGTGTGGTGCTGGAGTTCAGCGCGCGGGTGGGTGACAAGCAGCTCAAGGGGATTGATCTGATTCGCTTTAATGAGCAGGGGCAGATCGTTGAGTTTGAAGTGATGGTGCGGCCGTTGAGTGGGTTGCAGGCGTTGGGGGAAGAGATGGGGCGGCGGTTGGCGCCTTATCTGGCAAAAGCCAAAGGTTAAACATGTGGGAGCGGGCTTGCCCGCGATAGCGGTGGCTCAGTTGCATGGGTTGTGGCTGAACGGACGCCATCGCGGGCAAGCCCGCTTTGCGGTGTTTGTTGGGCTGATGATTGTTCCCACGCTCTGCGTGGGAATGCATCCTGTGACGCTCCGCGTCAGGTCTTTAAAAGCGGACGCAGAGCGTCCATTGCGGCATTCCCACGCGGAGCGTGGGAACGAGCGCTCATTGGGTTTTGGGGTGGTTATTGGTTTTTGACCAGCACCGGTTCTGCGCGGTATTGGTCCGGGAACAGCTTTTTGAGTTGCGCCACTTTTGGCAGGTCGTTGATCACGATGTAGGGGTACGACGGGTTTTCGGTGAGGAAGTCCTGGTGATAGGACTCGGCCGGGTAAAACGCCTTGCCCATCTCCACTTTGGTCACGATGGGTTTATCGAACGCTTTGGCTGCGTCCAGCTGTGCGATGTAGGCCTGGGCGACTTTTTGTTGCTCGGCATTCTGCGCGAAAATTTCCGAACGGTATTGGGTGCCGCTGTCCGGGCCCTGGCGGTTCAGTTCGGTGGGGTTGTGGGCCACTGAAAAGTAGATCTGCAGCAACTTGCCGTAGCTGACTTTGCTCGGGTCGTAGGTCACCGAGACCGACTCAGCGTGGCCGGTGTCGCCGTTGCTGACCGATTCGTATTGGGCGGTGTTAGCTGCGCCGCCGTCGTAGCCGGAGACCGCGTTTTTCAAGCCTTGCACGTGTTGGAACACGCCTTGGACACCCCAAAAGCAGCCACCGGCGAAGACCGCGGTTTGCAGGTTGCCCGCGTTGGCGGGCACGTCCAGGGCCGGTGGCGCGAGCATGACCGCGTCGTCAGAGGCGCCAAAGGAGAAGGCTGAGTTTTGGCCGACAAAGGCGGCGAAGGCAAGGGCCGGTAAGAACTTAAGCAGTTTCATTAAACTCACTCCAGAACACGGTTGAATGTGGGCGCTGGCTTGCCTGCGATAGCGGTGTAACTGTGTCAGATGCGTTGGCTGACTTGCCGCCATCGCAGGCAAGCCAGCTCCCACATTTATTGGGTTTTCACGTCAAGATTGATGGGTTAGCCGAAGGTGAAGGCATACGCCGACACGTGTGGGTCGAGAAATTCGATACTGAAAGTGCGGTCCTTGACCCCGGCGGGCTGGCGTACCAGCTGGTACAGGCGTTGTTCGGTCACCGTACCGCTGCCATCCGGCGCCACATCGGTGCCGTGGGCGGCGCCTGGGGCCTGGCCGTCAATCGTCACGTTGAAACGCACCGGCTTGCCATCGGCACCCGGGCCCAGCACCAGGTGCAGGTCACGGGCGTGGAAGCGGTAGACGATGCGCCCGCCGGCCTGGTCGAGGGCGGCTTGTTGGCCGCCGACGTTCCATTGGCCTTGCAGGGTCCAGTTGTTCAGGGCCAGGTTGCTGGCGGCCGGGTAATCCACCACCTTGTCGGTGCCCAAAGTGGCGGTGGTGACGAAGTTTTCCGCACGCTGGAAGCCCAGGTAGGTTTCCGGCGACTGCACTTCGTTCATGTCCGGCGCTTGCTGCACGCCCTTGGCGTCGGCCTCGATCAGGCCGCCGGCAACGTTTGTTGCACCGGCTTCACGCAGCAGCTGCTGAATAACCCGCTCCGACTCGGCGTAATCGCCTTCGCCAAAGTGGTGATAGCGGATCTGGCCCTTGGCATCGGCAAAGTAATGCGCCGGCCAGTACTGGTTGTTGAACGCGCGCCAGACTTTGTAGTTGTTGTCGATCGCCACCGGGTAGGTGATGCCCAAATCCTTCATGGCTTGGGTGACGTTGCCCACGTCGCGCTCAAAGGCGAATTCCGGGGCGTGTACGCCGATCACCACCAAGCCTTGGTCGCGGTATTTCTCGGCCCAAGCTTTGACGTAAGGCAAGCTGCGCAGGCAGTTGATGCAGGAGTAGGTCCAGAAATCCACCAGCACCACTTTGCCTTTCAGCGCTTGGGCGGTCAGTGGCGGGCTGTTGAGCCATTGCACAGCGCCATCCAGCGACGGCAGCGTGCCTTCGATCGGCAGCGCGTCGTTGTGGTTGGCGGCCGCCATCATTGCGCCGCCGGCCATCATCGCTCCGCCCTTCTGCTCAGGCTTGGCGCTGAGTGTGTCCACCAGGCTTTGTTCCAGGCCACCGGTGGAGGCCGTCGACACGCGCGCCAGCACGCCGGTGTCCAGGCCCAGGGCGATGGCGGCCACACCGGCCAACATCAGCGCGCCAAGGCCACGGCGCAGCCATTCACCGGCACCGAGGGAGCGCTTCATAAAGCCAAAGACTTTACCGCCGACCAACAGTGCCAAGGCCAGGGACGTGGCAGCTCCGGCGGCGTAGGCCAGCAACAGTAAGGTCGTACCGATGCTGGCGCCCTGTAGCGCCGCGCCGGTGAGCACCAGCCCCAGGATAGGCCCGGCGCACGGTGCCCAGAGCAAACCGGTGGCCACGCCGATCAGGAACGAGGCGCCCGGACGCGGTTTGGCATCGGCCCCAGCGGCTTCGGACAGGCGACTGCCGGCGGCTACCAATGGCCGCGTCAGGCGTTCCGACAGTTGCGGCAGCAGCAGCGTGAGCCCGAACAGGGCAACGCACAGCAACGCGAGCCAGCGCCCGTATTGATTGACTTGCACCACCCAACCGCCGCCCACTGCCGCCAGTGAGGCCACCAGGGCGAACGTCACCGCCATCCCCGCTAACAGCGGCAAGCCACTGCGCATAAACGGCTGCCCGGTGCGAGCGAAGACAAAAGGCAGAACAGGCAGGATGCACGGGCTGACAATTGTCAGCACGCCGCCCAGATACGCGAGAACCAGAAGCCACATGGGATCGACCCTTATAGGTGTAAGAAAACATCGGCTTAAACCGCCGTGAACGTCATGGCCACGCCATTCATGCAATAACGTAGGCCGGTAGGTGCCGGGCCGTCGTCAAATACATGCCCTTGGTGACCGCCGCACCGGCGGCAGTGAATTTCCTTGCGCACCACGCCGTAGGAAGTGTCGACGTGGCTGGCGACGGCGTTGTCCAGCGGCTGCCAGAAGCTTGGCCAGCCGGTGTGGCTGTTGAACTTGGTGCTTGAGGAAAACAGCGGTAAGGCGCAGCCGGCACAGGCAAAGGTGCCGGTGCGGTGTTCATCGTTGAGTGGGCTGGTGTAAGGGCGTTCGGTGCCCTCCTCGCGCAGCACGGCGAATTGCTCGGCGCTTAGCAGGCTGCGCCATTGGGCCTCGGTGTGGGTGACTTCGAAGGTTTCGGCGGCTTCGGCTTCGGTGACCATGTTGAGTTGTTTGAGCAGGCCGCCGGCCAGGACGGCGACACCCAGGCCGCCAGTGGCTAGCAGTATTTGTCGGCGTGAGTACATGGGGGTTTCCTCATTGATGGCTGGCGCGGAACCTGTGGTGAGCGGGCTTCATTTGAAGAGCGGGCTTGCCCGCGAAAGCGGTGGGTCAGTCAACATCAATGTTTGCTGGGCCGACGTTATCGCGGGCAAGTCGAATCGTCGCACCGCCGCTCCCACATTTAATCTTCGCTGCTTTGGGCATTGCGTTCGCTTAACTGAACGGCATTAGGGCAAGCCCGCTCGCCACAAAAGCTCGCTCGCTCTTGCAATGGGGTCATCCTGGGCCTTGGGTGGTCGCGAAATCCTCACGCAGAGTTAAACAATTCGTGATAACTACACTGTTGCAAAACCCGCACAATGCGCGGACTACAAGCGAAGGTTTTTAAAGGTTTTCAGCATGGATCAGCCCAAACGTGTCCTCGTGGTCGAGGACGATGCCCATATTGCCGACTTGATCTGCCTGCACCTGCGCGACGAGCAGTTTGAGGTGGTGCACAGCGCCGATGGCAACGAAGGCCTGCGCCTGCTCGAGCAAGGCGGCTGGGACGCGCTGATCCTCGACCTGATGCTGCCCGGCGTCGACGGCCTGGAAATCTGCCGCCGTGCCCGCGCCATGACGCGCTACACACCGATCATCATCACCAGCGCACGCTCCAGTGAATTGCACCGCATTCTTGGGCTGGAACTGGGCGCCGATGACTACCTGGCCAAGCCGTTTTCGATGCCGGAGCTGGTGGCGCGGGTCAAGGCGCTGCTGCGCCGGGTTGATGCCATGGCGCGCAACTTGAAGATGGACGCCGGCAGCCTCGACCTCGGCCAGCTGTTCATCAACCCGCTGACCCGCGACGCTACCCTTCAAGGCCAGCGCCTGGACCTCACGCCACGGGAATTCGACCTGCTGTATTTCTTCGCGCGCCAACCGGGCAAAGTCTTCTCGCGCATGGACCTGCTCAACGCCGTGTGGGGCTACAGCCACGAAGGTTATGAACACACCGTGAACACCCACATCAACCGCCTGCGCGCCAAGGTCGAGGCCGACCCGGCCAACCCGGTGCTCATCCTCACGGTGTGGGGTCGGGGCTACAAGTTTGCTGAGAGTTCGCCATGAAACTGACCCTGACCCAGCGCCTGTCGGTGGTGTTCGCCGTGTTGCTGGTGATCTGCAGCGGCACCTCGGCATGGCTGCAGGTGCGCTCCAACCACATGCACGAACTGGAAGTGGTGCAAGGCCTGTCCCGCGACCTGGCGGCGCACATCGCCCGCGACACGCAACTGATGGACGCCGACGGCCTCAAGCCCGACGCAGTACGCAACCTGTTCAGCCAGTTGATGCTGGTCAACCCCAGTGTCGAGGTGTACTTGCTCGATATCGACGGGCGCGTGGTCGGGAATGCCGCACCCGCAGGGCATTTGCTGCGCGATAAGGTCGATCTGGCGCCGATTCGGCGCTTCTTGAGTGGCGCGATGCTGCCGATCCTCGGCGACGACCCGCGCAGCGTCGATGGGCGCAAGGTGTTCAGCGCCGCGCCGCTCAAAGCCAACGGCCAGCAAACCGGATTCTTGTACGTGGTGCTGCTGGGCGAAGCCCACGACGTGTATGACGCCAAAGATGCCACGGGCATGGCGTTGAAAATCGCCCTGTGGTCCATCGGCCTGGTCGCCCTGCTCTGCCTGTTGGCCGGCCTGATTGCCTTCGCCTGGATCACCCGACCGCTGCGCCAGTTGACCGACAAGGTCGGCCAGTTCGACATCAACGGCGCGCCCGAACCCGCGCAAATCAACCGCCCCAAACTCGACAGCGGCGATGAAATCGCTGTGCTCGACCACGCCTTCGTACAAATGGAAAACCGCCTGGGCGAGCAATGGCGCGCCATCACCCAACAGGATCAGGAACGCAGGGAAATGGTCGCGAATATTTCCCACGACCTGCGCACGCCGCTGGCGTCACTGCACGGTTACCTGGAAACCCTGAGCCTCAAGGACGCCAGCCTCAGCCCCGAAGAGCGCCGGCGTTACCTGGGCATCGCCCTGGACCAAAGCCGTAAGGTCGGCGGGCTGGCCCAGTCATTGCTGGAGCTGGTGCGCCTGGAACATGGTTTCGTGCAGCCGGTGATCGAAGGCTTTTCACTGCCGGACCTGGTGCAGGACATCTTCCAGAAATTCGAACTCACCGCCGAAGCCCGGTCCATCAAGCTTATCGCCACCCTGCCGCGCCAGGTGCCGACAGTACTGGCCGACCTGGGCTTGATCGAACGCGTGCTGACCAACCTGCTTGATAACGCTTTGCGTCACACACCGCTAAACGGTGAAGTCGAAGTGATCCTGTCACCCGAGGCCAACAGTGTGGCGGTCACCGTCAGTGACAGTGGCCCAGGCATTGATGCCGAGCTGCGCGATGGCTTGTTCCTGCGCGCGTTCACCATCGGCGGTGCGCGCCGCGATGGCGGCCTGGGCCTGCGCATCGTGCACCGTATCCTGCAATTACACGGGCGCAGCATCCAACTGGTGGACCGCCCCGGGCATGGCGCGACCTTCAGGTTCTCGCTAGAAACGCGAGCATCAGCGCGTTGACCCGCTGGGCCTGCTCGTTCTGGACCCAGTGACCGCAGTTGGCCAACACCTGCTGTTGCAGGTTGGGCACTGCGTCGGGCATGCGCTTGAGGGTGTGGGCTTCGAACACACCGACCGGGTCGCGGTCGCCAATCAGGAACAACGTGGGTTGCAGCACTTGCTGGCCCGCCAGGCACTCGGTGCGCTTCCAGTTGCGCTCGAAGTTGCGATACCAGTTCAGCGCGCCGCGAAAACCGTGCTTGCTGAAGGTTTGCACGTAAACGTCCAAGTCCGCTTGAGCACACCACGGCGGCAGTGTGCCGGGGGCCGAGACGCCTTCGAGCAAGGTGGCGTTAGCTGGCTTCTTCTGCAGGAACACATCCTGATCCTGCATGAACAGCCGCAGCGTGCGTTCGATGTCGGCATCCAGTTCCCGCTCGGCTACGCCCGGTTCCTGGAAATACAGGATGTAGTTGAAGCGGTCGGCATACAGCTCACGCATGATTTCGATTACCGGGCGCCGGGCACGTCCGGCAAACGGCACCGACATCGTAATCAAGCGGCTGACCCGCGCAGGTTCGAGCAGTGCGAGGTGCCACGCCACCACGGCGCCCCAGTCATGGCCGACCATCACCACCGGTTGATGGCCGAAATGGTTCATGGCCTGTTGGATATCGGCGCACAGCGTCAGTAAGTCGTAATCGGCGATCCCGGCAGGCGCACTCGATTCGCCGTAGCCACGCATTTCAGGCACGAACACCCGATACCCGGCAGCGACCAGCGCGGGAATCTGCTCGCGCCATGAATGCCAACACTCAGGAAACCCGTGCAGCAGCCAGATAGGCTGGCCATGCTCGGGGCCGGCGATGTGAACGCTTAACTCAATACCGTTGACCTGGATCCTCTCGTGCTGGATATCGCTCATCACTGGCTTCCTTGTGACTGATGCTGTGAGTGTTGTGGGTGTTATGTAGGGCGCGCTCACGGTATTCACGTGGCGAGCAATTCATCTGGCGCTTAAATGCGCTGCTGAAAGCGCTGTCCGACTGATACCCCAACGCCTGGCCGATACTGGACACACTGCTGCTCGAGGTGTTCAAAGCCTTTATCGCCAAGTGCATGCGCCAGTGGGTCAGGTACTCCTGAGGCGGCATCCCGACGTGCTGCTTGAAGTGCAAGGCAAACGTCGAACGGGACTGATTGGCGATACTGGCCATTTCGCTCAACGTCCAACGCCGCGCCGGTTCGGCGTGCACTTGCGCAAGTACCGGTGCCAGCCGTGGGTCGGTCAACGCCGCCAACCAGCCTTGAGTGCTGGCACCCAAGGAAGATTGATAGAGCCGCAGGATTTGCACCAGCATCATTTGCGCCAAATGCTCGGTCATCAATGCCGCGCCGAGTCTTGGGCTGGCATATTCCAGGGCAAGCCGCTCCAGGCACCAGCGCAATACGCCGGCCTGTTCGGACCTGGCGCTGATACGCACCACCGGCGGCAACCCATCGAGCAACAAACGCGCGTCATCACCGTAGGTGAACAGCCCGCCAATCAGAAACAAATCCACGGTGTCGCCCAAGCTGGCGATGCCGCCCACCGCCTCTCTGTATACGTCGCGCGCGTCAATGCCCTGCCGTGCAAGGTTGCTCGACAATCTCCACGGGCGATTGTGTGTCAGTAAAAAACAATCGCCCTCACTCAAGGCAATTGGCACCGGCTCGCCCTCCACTTCCAGCCAACACTTGCCTTCCACCACCGCATTGAACTTGATGCCCTCCGGCGCCGGGAAATTCACCGCCCACGTGCCGCCAGCCTTCAAGCCCGCAAATAACGTGCGGTGGCTTTTCAAGAGGGCCAACACTTCGGACAGGGTATCCACAATAAAAACCTCCGGACGATCGCGATAGAAACACAGACTTTAGGGCATTCCGCGTCCGGCCTCCAAAGAAGAACGTAACCCTCCCCCAAACGGTGAAGCGTTATGACGCGTAAACAAGCCCCCATCAGCAGTGGTTTCAGTGCCAGCAGCACCGCGCTGCAAGCGTTGGCCGCTAAAGACTGCGCGGTATGACAGCCATCGTCACCGGCGGTTACTCCGGAATTGGCCTGGAAGCCACTCGTGTACTTGCAAGTGCCGGAGCGCAGGTGATCGTTCCTGCGCGTGACGCGCAAAAGGCGCAGCGACGATGGTGTGGTGTGGCGTCAGCCCGCAACTTGAGGGCATGGGTGGCCTGTATTGCGAGGATTGTGAGGTTGCCGCGCCTACTGAAGATCACACCCAGCGCAGCGGCATTCACGCCTGGGCCATCGACCCGGAGCAAGGCGAACAGCTCTGGGCGCTGAGCGAACAACTGAGCGGCGTCACGCTTGAGTGACGGGCGCCCACCAGCGAGGCAACAGCTGCCGCACCCGCGCCTCGCCAAAGCGGTCATCAATCAACATCACCACACCCTCGTCCTGCTGGCTACGGATCACCCTGCCCGCCGCCTGCACCACTTTCTGAATGCCGGGATACAGGTAGGTGTAGTCGTAACCGGAGCCGAAGATCGAGGCCATGCGCGCTTTCATCTGTTCGTTGATCGGGTTCAGTTGCGGCAACCCGAGTGTGGCGATAAACGCCCCGATCAAGCGCGCGCCCGGCAGATCAATGCCTTCGCCGAACGCGCCGCCCAGTACGGCAAAGCCGATGCCCTGACTGTGCTGGGTGAACTGATCCAGGAATGCTTGCCGTTCGGCCTCGGCCATCCCGCGTGACTGCAACCACAGCGCCACCTGCGGGTGCCGCTCGGCCATCAACTGCGCCACCTGTTGCAGGTAATCAAAGCTTGAAAAAAACGCCAGGTAATTGCCGGGCCGTTGCGCGAATTGCGCGGCGATCAGTTCGACGATTGGCGCCAGCGAGGCTTGGCGATGCACAAACCGCGTCGAAATCGCATCGATGATGCGCACCTGCAATTGCTCGGCCTTGAACGGCGATTCCACATCGACCCACGCGGTGTCCGCCGGCAGGCCGAGCAAGTCGGCGTAATAGTGCCGAGGGCTCAAGGTCGCGGAGAACAGCACGCTGCTGCGCGCGGCGGTCAGCCTGGGGCGGATAAATTCGGCGGGCACTACGTTGCGCAGACACAGGGTCGAAGCACTGCGCTTGCCACTGAACTGGCGCTTGCTGATATCAAAGATGAAGTGTTCGTTGAACAGCTCGGCGACCTTGGCAAATTGCAGCGCCTCGAAATAGAACGCTTGCAGGTCGCCACTGAGGGCTTCGGGGTGGTCGTTAAAGTAGTCGCCCATGGCGCTGGCACACAGGCTCAGGGCCTGGAGGAGTTTGTCGGGCTTGTTGGCATAAGCCTGGTACGGCGCGAGCTGGTCCTTATGCAGGGCGTTCCATTCGCGGTTGAGGCGTTGCAAGGGTTTCTTCAATGGCTCAGGTGCGATATCGCGCAGGGTCTTGAGGCTGTATTGGTCGAGGCTGGCGCTGTACATCGAACGCGCACGCTCCACCAGGTTGTGGGCTTCGTCCACCAGCACGGCGGCGCGCCATTGGTTCAGCTGGGCCAGGCCGAACAGCATGGCGCCAAAGTCGAAATAGTAGTTGTAGTCAGCGACCACCAGGTCGACCCAGCGCGCCATTTCCTGGCTCAGGTAATACGGGCAAACGTCATGGGCCAGGGCCACCTCGCGCAGATTGCGCTGGTCGAGCAGGCGCACCTGGGAAGCTGCCGTACGCGCGGCCGGCAGGCGATCGTAAAAGCCCTTGGCCAACGGGCAGGAGTCGCCGTGGCAGGCTTTGTCCAAGTGTTCACAGGCTTTGTCCCGCGCCACCAATTCGAGCACGCGCAGCGGCAAGTCGGGGCTGCTGTCGTACAGCACTTGGGCGGCATCCAGTGCCAATTTGCGCCCCGGGGTCTTGGCGGTGAGGAACAACACTTTGTCCAGTTGCTGCGGCGCCAGGGCCTTGAGCAGCGGGAAGATCGTGCCCACGGTCTTGCCGATGCCAGTGGGCGCCTGGGCCATCAGGCAGCGGCCGGTGCTGACAGCCTTGTAAACCGACTCGGCCAGCGCGCGCTGGCCCGGGCGAAAGTCGGCATGGGGAAATGCCAGGGTTTGCGCGGCGCTGTTGCGTGCGTCGCGGTGCTGCATTTCCTGGTGCGCCCACCCCAGGAACAGCGCGCATTGCTGGTTGAAAAACCGTTCGAGGTCGGCCGCCTGAAAGCGCTGGTTGAGCAGGGTTTCGCCTTCGCCGACGATGTCGAAGTACACCAGCGCCAGGTCGATTTCGCCAAGGCCGAGCTTTTGGCACATCAGCCAGCCGTACACCTTGACTTGGGCCCAATGCAGTTGCCGGTGGTTGGCCGGCTGGGCGTCGAGGTCGCCGCGATAGGTTTTCACTTCTTCCAGGCGATTGCTGTCGGGGTCGTAGCCGTCCGCCCTGCCCCGCACCTTGAGCTGCTGGTATTCACCCTCCAGGGCCACTTCGTTCTGATAGTGCGCGCTGCGCCGCGAGGCCACGGTGCGGTGGCCGACAATGCCTTCCTGGGCGCTGGGCGACGGCGTGAAGCGCAGGTCGAGGTCGCCGACCTTGGCGGTGAACTCACACAGCGCTCGCACCGCAACGCTGTAGCTCAAGCGGGCTGCGCCCAGCGTACATAACAGACAGTGACCGGCATCTGGTATTCGCCACAGAACTCCAGCCAGCGCAGTTGGTTGTCTTGCAGGCGATCGCCGGGGCCTTTGACCTCGATCATGCGGTAGGTCTTTTGCGCGGGCCAGAACTGGATCAGGTCGGGCATGCCGGCACGGTTGGCGCGAATGTCCAATAGCAGCCGCTCAAACCAGTAGCGCAGGTGTTCGGCGGGCAAACAGTCCAAGGCCTGTTCCAACAGTTCTTCACTGAGCAGGTTCCAGAATACGAAGGGCGACTGAATGCCCCATTTGTCCACGTAGCGCTGGAGGATGGTGGTCTTGTAGCGCTCGTCCCCCAACTGCTCGAAGCAGGCGGCGAACAACACAGCGCGGCGCTGATGAAAGTCCTCGCTGTGCAGGTCCACCGGCCCACGCTGGAACGGGTGAAAAAACGAGCCTGGCAATGGCGCAAATATCGCCTCCCAGCACAACAACCCGAACAGCGAGTTAATCAGCCCATTCTCGACGTAATGTACCGGTGCATCGGGCTCGCTCAGATGCGCCTGCACGCAGTACTCCACCGACATCAGCGGCTGTGGAATTTGCAGTGCCAAATCCAGGCGCGTGACGGTCCGCGGCTTGACCTTGGGCAGTGCCGGCTCGCCCAGTTTACGGCGCAGGCGTGGCAGCACTCGCAACAGATGTTGCTGCTCGGCGGCGCTTTCCGGCGCCTGTTGCGCGGCGCACGCCAGGGCCATGGCCTGGGCGTAATCCTCCTGGCGCTCGAGCACACGAATCAGACGCGAGCGCGCGCCGGGATAAGCGCAATGGCGGTAGATCTGCTGCGCCATGTCCAGTTCGGCGCTGCGTTCGCAATACTGGCCGATTTGAAACAACAACTTGGCGCGGCGTTTTTCCAGCCACGGGTTGTCGGTAGACAGCGTGGCGATTTGCGCCAGCACAGCGTCCAGCGCCTCACCGGTTTCAAACGCCTGCTGGCATTGATGCAGAAACAGAAAACCCACAACGTCGTCACGCGTGCGCAGGCCACGGGACTCGGCGCAAAACTCGACTTTTTCATAGGTGTAGATGCCCAGGTCCGCCAGCACGAATTCCGACCAGTCCTGATGCAGGTTGCCGAAGAACATCAGGCGCAGGCGGTCGCACAGGTCCATCACGGTGAGGCTATAGAGCGCATCGCCGAGGTCCGGGCACCACTGGGCAAAGCTGCGTTGCTGCGGGAACTGCGCAGCCAGCGGCTCCAGCCAGTCGGCCTTCTTGGCCTTGGGCTGGTCAATCCATGGCTTGAAGGCCGCGAGGACTTCGCCTTTTTGCAGCAGCGCAAACAGCGCCTCAAAGCACAGCGTGCCCTGGTCACTGACCCAACCCTGCTCCACCAGCGCCAACACGGCGGCGCGGGTGCAGCCGATCTCGAGGTAATTGAGTTTGCTCGCACGAAAATGCACGCCCTTGCGCATCACCATGCGCACCAATAACGCCTGGGACGCTTGCGGCAACCTGTCAAATTGCTGAATGAAATGCGCTTCGTCCGCGTCGAGCAAATCGGCATAGCGCTGCCCCAGCCAGTGCAGCACTTGGCGGAAGTTATGCAGGTAATACAAGGGGTCGTCGAGGGGGTTGGCCATGTCGCGCGCCGTTCAAATACTGGTTATGCATACAGATTGCCGTCGTAAACCACTTGTTGCAATCGGTAATAGATAAATGGCGCACGCAACTTTTCTTATAAAAGTGATCAGATAGCTCTGTTGATGGCGTAACATTTGCGGCCCGCCCCATACGCAGCGGGACTTTCTAGAGTAAAAGCTTTCCAAGGTTAAAGGTAAGGGTTATGAACATGAAGAATTTGGGTCTGCCACTGGTTGCACTCACTTTTCTGCTATTGACCGGTTGCTCAACGCAAACCGTGGTGACATTGCAAAATGGTACGCAGTATTTGACCAAGGACACCCCAAACACCAAAACAGCCGATGGCTTCTACGAATTCACCGATATCGCCGGCAAGCACGTGCGCGTCAAGGCCGATGACGTGGCGACGGTACGCAACGGAAAGTGATAACAAACAGCCCCGCAGATGCGGGGCTTTTTGTTGCAGGCTTCAGTAACGGTTGATCAGCCGATCACTACGCCATCCGTCCACAGGCCGCCATGCCCGACGCCGACCAATGTCACCGAGTCGGCGCCAAACGTGAGCACCGTGTCCGCGCCGACCACCTTGGCGTGGTCGCGCAGGTCGGTGCTCCCTTCCACGTCCTTGAACACCAGCTTGTCGGTGGGCTGGTAACCAATCACGCGGTCGTTGCCAAAGTGGCCACTGAACAGAAAGGTGTTATGCCCACTGCTGTCGCGGATCGTGTCATTGCCTTTACCGCCCTCGATAAAATCGGCGCCCTTGCCGCCCTGGATCAGGTCGTTGCCGTTACTGCCGATGATGAACGTATTGCCCTTGTGTGGTTCGGCATTGCGGTTCAGGTCCTGCACCCAGGTGTTGGCCCGCGCCGGGTCGGACAGGTTGGCGACGATCACCGTGGAGTCGCGGGTCATCTGGTCGTAAAAGCCGGACTCGAGGATGCGGGTCATCCCGTCGCCATACGCCGTGGGTAAGTGCGAGACCCAGGTCGGCAGGTTGACGATGGAAAACGGGAGCACATTCCACAAGGTCGAGGCGTAGTGGTCGTTGAAGTTGACGATGTTGTCGGTCGTCGACTCGTGGGGTTTGTCGTGCACGCCCAGGGACGACAGGTTGAACGACGAGCCGTTCAACGCGCGGAACACCGGGTCGTTTTCATAGCCGATATTAAGCACCTTGTCGCTGGCGCTCTGGGTTGGCGAGGCGTAGGCCACGTAGTTGGAGTCCTTGTAGAACCCCGACCATTTATTGCTGCTCAAATCCGCCATGCTGTTGACCGCCAGGCCGCCCAGGCTGTGGCCGCTGACCACCACGTCCTTGCCGGTCAGGCCATGGGCGCCGGCAAAGTCGGCGACGTTCTTGAGCAAACCACTAAAGGCTTCACCGGCGTAGTTTTTCGCGTAATCCTTGGGGCCCAGCGCTGCAAGCAAGTCGCTGATCAAGTCGCCGATGGAGTCGCTGATCAAGGTTTCCCGCGGCCCCGAAGTGCCACGAAAACCGATACCGATTTCCAACAATTTGCCGGCGTCATCGTACTTGCCGAGCACTTCGACCTGCGCGCTGGTGTAGCCGGCCTTTTCACCAAAGAACGTGCCCCGCGCATCAACCTTGCCACCGTACCCGAGGGCGCTGGCGCTGATCGGCGTCCACCCGGCTTTCTGCACGGCCCCAAGCGCAGCTTTTTCCGAGTCGGGGTTCCACGCAATGCCCGGAATCAAACCTTGTGAGTCCGTGCTGCCGAGCAACGCACCGACCAACGTGGCCGGCAGCCCGAGCCCCAGGCCGTAGTGCTGATAACCCACGGCAAAGCCGTTATCGAGGTTGTGATAGGCATACAACGTGATCGCCATGGCATCGGCGAACAACGCTTTGGAGCCCTCGGTTCCGAGGTTTTTATAGTCAAAAATTCCCATGGTACTGCCTCTCTGTTGTTGGATTTGTAGAGAAAGCGAAAACACCTTTTAACTGCGGGCTTGCCTGCAATGACGGCCTCCAGGCCAACGAAAATCTCCCTGTTACCTCTCAATCCAATTGTGGAAGCGGGCTTGCTCGCGAATGCGGTGAACCAGCCAATGAATCCATCAACTAACACACCGCTTTCGCGAGCAAGCCCGCCCCACATAAAACCCGGCCCCACATTCAGCAGGTCGTGCTTGTTTAGAACGCCCAGTCCAGGCTCAACCCCACCCCGTGCACTTTCTCCTTACTGGCCAGCAGCCCGTTGTAATCAAAGTTCAACCGCGCATCCTTGCTCAACGCCAGGCTCACGCGCGCGCCTACCAGCGCCGCATCACGCACCATCGGTGCACTTTCCACCGCAAACGAAGGCCCACCCGAGGCAAACGCCAGGTGCTGCTGCGAATCGGTGCTGCTCAAATTGTGCTGCCAACCCAAGGTGCCAGACACTTCCAACTGCTGGTGATCATTCACATTGAAGGTCTTCAACGCGCGCACACCCAGGGTGCTCAACACCACATCGCGCGTGTCGTCATGACCTTTCAACGCTGCAGCATCACCCTTCTCGGTAAAACCATCGGTATTGAGATGCACGTACGCCAAGTTGGCAAACGGCTCCAGGGCCAGCGGTTGCAGGTTGACGCGGTACGCCGCCTCACCGAACACCTGGGTGCTGCTCGCATCCACTTTGACTTTTTGCTTGCCGGCCACTTCACCGTATTGCAGGTCGCGCTTCACATCTGCACGGTGCCAGCTGTAGGTCGCGCCGCCGGTCAAGCGCCAGGCGCCGATCTCATGCCCGGCGTACGCGCCGAAGTGGTAGCTGTCCACCGAAGCACGGCTATGGCTGCCGTCGCCCATGTTCAACGAGGTGTCGCTGTAGCCGGCGACTAAACCGATACGGGTCGCTTCGTCCAACGCACCATCAACCCCGGCGAGCATGCCGCCCAGTGATGTGGTGTAGCCCGTTGTGTCGCTGCGGCTGTCGGTCTTGCCCCACGCGCCCAGCGCCTTGACCCATACGTTGCCACGGCTGTCGACAGTCTGGCTGCTTGCGCCCATCTCACCATTGCGCAGGCGCTCGCCCACTGCTTCACGCACGTAACGGCTGTCGTTGACCAGTGCGCTCTGCAACGCCGGGTAAATTTCACCCGACAGTTGCTTGAACGCGCCTTGTGCCGAGGCCGCATTCGGCGCCAGCAGCAGGCTTTCGTACACCGCATTGCCCGCGCCCAACTGCTCGGCAGCCGCCGCGACCGCGCGCTGGTTCGGCGTAGCCGCCACACTGGCGAAGCTGTTGGTACGCGCCACGTCCAACTGCACACCGTTGGCCGCATAGTTCAACGTGCCACCAATGAACAGGTAATTGGGCAGTACCGCACCAAAACTACCGGTAATGCCGCCAGCGGCTTGCAGGATGTTGTACTGGCGACCCACCAGGCTCTGGGCCTGCGCGTTGGTCAGCAGCGTCGGACTGTTTTCCAGGGCCAGGGTCACGGTGCCGCCGTTGAGCGTGGCCGTGCCACCGGCAACGATGCGGTCGCTGCTGGTCGGCGACAACTGCACCGCGTAGGTCGAGCCGGCGTCGAAGGTCACATTGCCCGCCACGTTCAGCGTGCCGATGGAATTACCCGGCGCCACGGTGCCGCCGCTTTTGGCAGTCAGCGAGCCGATACGCCCCGAGCCACCGAGTACGCCGCGCTGGCTGACCGTCACGTCGGAGGTGACCGAGCCATTGATCGCCAGCAAGCCTTGATTGACCAGGGTCGGGCCGCTGTAGGTGTTGTTGCCGGTGAGCACCAGCGCGCCGATGCCCTGCTTGGTCAGGCCGCCATGGCCGGCGATGTTATTGCTCCACACGTCCAGCCCGCAGTGCACGTCGGTGCACAGGCGCTGGGTCGGTTTGCCGGCATCCACCACAGCGCCAATCCCTGGCAAATCCGCAACGAATTGCCCACTGCCATACGCGCCGTCGATGCGGAACTCGGCCGGAATATCCTCGGCGGTGATGAACATGCCAGGGCCGTTGACCGCCTTGCCCAGGTTGATCATGCCCCAACCGTACAGCGAGTCGATGCCCGGCGCGCCGAGGTCGGTGGCGGTGGTTTTCAGCACGGTGGAGACCTGCTCGCCGCTCATGTACGGGAAGCGTTCCATCAGCACCGCCGCAGCGCCCGCCACATGCGGCGCGGCCATGGAGGTGCCATTTTTGTTGGCCCAGTCGGTGGTGAGGTTTGAAAGCTCGGTGCCGTTGATGATCGAGCTGTAGATCTTGGTGCCGGGCGCCGACACGCAGAAACTGGCCGCATAACCGCAACGCGTCGAGAAGGTGCTGATCACATACGGATCGGCGCTAGCGGTGTCCGGGTTTTGCTGCAAGGCCGCGACCGACAGCCAGTTCGGCGCGATCTCCGGCACAAAGTACGCGAGGCCCGATATCGCATCCGGGTTGTTGCGGTTGTAGTCGTTACCGGCGGCAAAGATGGTCAGCACGCCGCTGCGAGCCGCGTCGATTGCGCCCTGGTAAGCGCCACCGGCAATCGTGCCGAGGATCGGCCGGATATTATTGAACTGCGCCTGCGCTTCATTGACCGTGAAGTTGGGAAACGCCGGATCGCGGCCGCCCTTGGCATACTGGTCACCGATGCCGATGCCCCAACTGTTGTTGATAATCCGTGCGCCGCTGGCCACCAGCCCGTCCCAACCGGCTTTGTACACAGCGCCGTCGTTGCCCAGAATGATCCCGTCTTCCGGGCCCGGGTCGCCGTTTTCCGCCGTGATGATTTGCGCATTGAACGCTACGCCATGCATCGGCCCGCCATCGCGGTTACCGGCGGCAATCCCGCCGACGTGGGTGCCGTGGTTACCCAGCTTGCCGTTGGAGTCCTTGGACGGCGTGCCGTCGTAGCGGAACGCATCGCCGGCCTTTACCGGAATATACGGGTCGGTGTATTGGCGAATGCCCTCGGTGACAACCGTCACCACCTTGCCGGGGCTGTTGAATTCCGGGTGCTGGGCGTACACCGGTTGGTCGAAGATCCCCAGTTTGACGCCCTTGCCGGTGTAGCCGGCGGCATAGGCCGCGTCTGCATGCACCGCGCCCAGGCCCCAGTCGGCCTTGAACTCATTGCTGCGCCAACTGGCAGCGTCGCCCAACTTGCCGGTTTCCACATAGGGTGCGGCCTGGGCGGTATCCAAGCTTGCCAGGCAGCACAGCAACGCACCGTATGGCACGCAGCTCAAAGCCTTGAGCGGGTAGCCCGGGCCGGTGTGAGTGGCGGTGATTAACCCTGACGTACGTTTTTTCACGGTGACCTTCCTTAGTTTTCTTATTGCACTTTTTTGGAAATCCAACCCGATCGTTCCCATGCTCCGCGTGGGAATGCAGCCCAGGGCGCTCTGCGTCCAAAGCGTGACGCAGAGCGTCACATAAGGCATTCCCACGCGGAGCGTGGGAGCGATCATCGTCTTGAACTCAGAACTGCCAGTTCAGGCTCAACCCCACGCCTTGGGTTGTCTCGCGCCCACCCAACTGCCCGTGGTAATCGAGGTTGACCCGCGTGGCCTTGCTCAGCGCCAAGCTGGCCTGCACCCCAACCAACGCCGCATCGCGCAGTAACGGCGAACTGCGCACGGCAAATGAAGGCCCGCCAGCGACAAACGCCAAATGTTCTTCCGATTCAACCGCGGTAAGGCTGTGCTGCCAGCCCAGCGAGCCGGACAGTTCCAGCTGCTGATGGTCATTCAACGGCAGGGTTTTCAATGCGCGCACACCGAGGGTGCTGAGCACCGCATCGCGCCGATCACGGCCACGCTCCAGCGCAGCGGCGTCGCCTTTTTCGTGGAATGAATCACTGTCCAGGTGCACATACGCCAGGTTGGCGAACGGCTCCAGCGCCAGCGGCTGCAGGCGAATGCGGTACGCCGCCTCGGTGAACAGCTGGGCCGTGCGTGCGTCCAGCTTGGTCTTTTGCTTACCGCTGACTTCACCGTATTGCAGGTCACGTTTCACATCGCCGCGATGCCAGCTGTAAGCACCACCGACGCTCACGCGCCAGTCGCCCAGCTCGCGCCCGGCATAGGCGCCGAAGTGATAGCTGTCGATGGACGCCGAGGAATGTGTGCCGCTGCCCAGGTTCAACGAGCTGTCGCTGTAACCGGCGACCACACCCACGCGGGTCTGCTCGTCCAGCGCGCCATCAACGCCAGCCAACAGGCCGCCGATAGACGTGGTCGAGCCTGCCGTTTCGCTACGGCTGTCGCTCTTGCCCCAGGCCCCAAGCGCCTTGAGCCACAGGTTGCTTTCGCCGTTCGCGGGCACATGGCGCAAGCGCTCGCCGACTGCATCGCGCAGTTGCAGGCTGTCGTTGATCAGCATCGCGCCAATCGCCGGGTAAATTTCGCCGGACAACTGCTGCAAGCCTTGCCGAGCGGTGGCAACGGAATCGGACTGCAACAGGCTTTCATACACCGGGTTGCCCTCGCCCAGCTGCTCGGCAGCGGCGCCGACAGCGCGCTGGTTACGGTTGGCGGCGACGCTGGCAAAGGTCGCATCGTTGCGCCCCACGTCCAGTTGCACGCCGTTGGCCGCATAGTCGAGGGTGCCGCCGAGGAACAGGTAGTTGGGCAACACCTGACCAAACTGGCCCTGGATACCACCCGCCGCTTGGAGGATGGTGTACTGGCGGCCGATCAGGCTTTGCGCCTGGCTCTGGCTCAGCAACGTAGGGCTGTTTTCCAACGCCAGGGTGACGGTGCCGCCGCCCAGTACGGCTTTGCCACCGGCGACAATACGGTCGCTGCTGGTGGGCGTCAGTTCCACGGCATAGGTGGAACCCGCGCCCAGGTTCACATCGCCTGCCACGTTCAAGGTACCCACGGAATTGCCCGGTGCCACGGTGCCGCCGCTGTTCACCGACAAGGCGCCGATACGCCCTGAACCGCCGAGGGTGCCGCTGTCGTTCACGGTCACCGCCGAGGTCAGCGAGCCGTTCACCGCCAGCAGGCCGCCATTTACGCTGGTCGCGCCGCGGTAGGTGCTGTCGCCGCTGAGCAGCAAACTGCCGGCGCCGGATTTGATCAGGCTGCCTTCATACACGCGGTTCGCGGCGGCTTGGTCACGGGCGCTGCCGACCGCGTAGTCGGTCTGGTCCTGTTGGCTGGCAGTCGCGCCCACGCCGTTTTGCCAGCCCTTGTCGATCAGGGTTTGCTGCCAGGCCGTGTGCTCGGCGCGGTCTTCGGCCTGGCGCTGGAGCAACGCCTGGTCGGAGATGCCATTGCTCCACACATCGCCCTGCCCGGCCGCCAGGCTGACGTTCATCGGGCCGAGTAATTGCCCCGGCCCGTGCATCGCCCGGCCGAGGTCCGGCACGCCCCAGCCCACAGTGGTGTTGGGGGCCTGGGTGATCGAGCCGTCGAGTTGCGTGGCGGTGGTCAACAGCACCTGCAACGCCTGCTCGTTGTTCATGTACGGGTAGCGTTCCATCACCAGCGCCAAGGCGCCCGTGGCGTGGGGTGCCGACATCGAAGTGCCGGACTTCACGCCATAGCCGCCACCAGGAACCGTGCTGTTGATCAGCGCGCCGGGCGTGGAAATACACCAGTACTTGGCGATGCCGCACTTGTTGTATTTCTGGTTATTCGCCTTGTCCAGGCCCGACACGGCCAGCCAGTGGCCTTCCAGTTCCGGCTGGAAATACGGCAGCGCCGAACGCACGCTGGCGTTCGCGTAGCCGCTGTTGCCGGCGCTGAACACATTGATCACGCCGGCCTTGGCCACGTCCGCCGCTGCGTCCAGCCAGGTGCCCTGGTTGTAATGTTGGCCGTAGGCGGCATGCAGGCCGCCGAGGGTCTGGTAGCTGACATCCGAAGGCTGGCTGCCCCAGCTGTTGTTGATGGCGCGCACGCCGGAATCCACCAGCGCGGTGTACACCGCCTTGAAGTATTTGGGGTCCGGGGTTGGGCCGAACAAGAAGCTGTCATTGGCGTTGGTGTTGCCCACGTAGAGTTGCGCGTTGTAGGCCACGCCGTGCATGCCCACGCCGTCGCGCGCCGCGCCCATGGTGCCGGTGACGTGGGTGCCGTGGGAATCGTTGTTGGGGTTAAGCGCACCCGTGGTGCTGAACGGGCTGCCATTGACGTAAGTGCCAGTGGCCGTGACTGGGTGGAAGCGGTCTTTGGCGGCTTCCGGGTGATCAGCATCGAACCCGGAATCCAGCGCGCCGATTTTCACCCCGCTGCCGCTGATCCCGGCGGCGTAGGCCTCATCGGCCTTCATGCGACCCAGGCCCCAGTCGCTCTGAAACTCAGCGGACCGCCAGCTGGCGGGGTTACCCGGTAAACCGGTCTCGGTGTATTGCGCCTGTGCCGCAACGGACAACAGCAGCAAGGAGCCTGCGGTAAACGGTTTGAAGCGGGATGAGTCGGTGATCATCTAAACCCTCCTTATTGTTTTTATACGTGCTCATTTCACCGGGCCGAAGGCCTCATCGACTTTCGCCAGGTCGGTGTCGCGCAAGTTGCCCGCGTAGTAGTGCAATTTGGTCCAGGCCATCAAATAGTCGTACCGCGCCTGGGCCAGGTCGCGGCGGGTGCTGTAAAGCTGCTGCTCGGCGTTCAGCGCATCGAGGTTGACCCGTTCGCCACCGAGGATGCTTTGCTTGGTCGACACCACCAGCGCCTCGGCCGAGGTCAGGGCTTTTTGATACGCACGCAACTTGCTCACCCCCGACAGGCACGCACTGAATTGGCGGCGCAGCTCGATCAGGGTTTCGCGGGTCTTGCCTTCCAGCTCGTACTCGGCTTGTTCCATGCCGCGGCTGGCTTGGCGGGTGGACGCCGAGATGCCGCCACCGGCATAC
This sequence comes from Pseudomonas sp. D47, assembly GCF_045447305.1. Classification (NCBI taxonomy): domain Bacteria; kingdom Pseudomonadati; phylum Pseudomonadota; class Gammaproteobacteria; order Pseudomonadales; family Pseudomonadaceae; genus Pseudomonas; species Pseudomonas sp. D47. The sequence continues at coordinate 60,655 of NZ_JBJGXU010000031.1, forward strand.
AACGGCATGCTGACTTCAATGCCAATGGTGTTGGTGTCATAGCGCTGGTTGTAGGTGTTGCCGCTGTCGGACTCCTGCTGACGCGCGCTGGCATACGCGGTGATCTTTGGCAGGTGCCCCGCGCGGTTGCGTTCCACTTCATAACGCGCCACTTCCACGGCCTGACGCTGGGAGGCGAGCGTGGGGTTATTGCTGATCGCCAGTTCATGCCAGGTGTCGTAGTTGGCCGGGGTCAGGGTGAAGGCGGAGAAGCTTTGGTTCAGCGGCGCCAGGTCTTGGATGTTGACGCTCTGCACACCGATCAACGCGCCCAGTTCGCGCAAGGACGCATCCTGCTCATCCAGCGCCTGGATCTCTTCGGCGGTGGCCAGTTCATACCGCGATTCGGCTTCGAGAATATCGGTGCGCGTGCCCTCGCCCTGCTGGAACAGGTGCTGGTTTTGCTGGAACTGTTGCTCGAAGGCCTTCTTTTTCGCGCGGGCGATGTCGATCTGGTCCTGGGCGAACAACGCCTGGGTGTAATAGCTCAGCACTCGCACCAGCAACGCCTGGCTCTTGTCGCGAAAGCTTTCATCGGCAAACAGCGACTGGGCCACGCCCTTGCGGTAGTTGGCATAGGCTTCGTAGTCGAACAACGGCTGTTGCAGGCTGAAAGTCGAGCCGTAGCTGTTGTAGTTGCGGTCATCGCGGTACGTACCGCCGCGCCCGTCCGGCAAATGCGCCTCGGAGTTGTTGCGGCCTTTGTTGTAGTTGTACGACAGCCTGGGCAAGAGCCCAGCGCGGCCGATGGTGCGGTTTTCGAGGCCGGCGTCGCGCTCTTTGATCGCGCCGAGAAACACCGGATCGTTGCGCAAGGCTTGCTCATACACATCAAACGGGCCCATGGCGGCTTGGGCAGAGCCGCAAATCAACATCAGTGAAATGAACACAGGTTTCATGCTCATTCCTCAGTCAACGCGGAGCCGGCGCGATCGAGCAGCGGCTTGAACAGGTAATTGAGCAACGAGCGCTCGCCGGTGCGCACGAACATCTCGGCGGGCATGCCCGGCTTGATCACCAGGCCGTGGAGTTTTTCCAGTGCGGCCTCGCTGACCGTGGTGCGCAGCACGTAGTACGGCTGGCCGGTTTTTTCATCGAGCATCTGGTCAGCGGAAATCAGGCTGACCTCGCCTGGTACACGCGGCGTGCGGCTCTGGTTGAAGGCGGTGAAGAGGATATCCACCGGCAGGTGCGTGCCGACCTTGTCCACCAGGTGCACGGGCAAATGCCCTTCGACTTCCAGGCGCGTGCCCTGGGGCACGATTTCCAGCAGGGTTTCACCCGCACGCACCACGGCGCCTTCGGTGTGCACGCTGAGGTTGACCGCAATGCCATCGGCCGGCGCGTTGATTTCACTGTGCTGCAGGTCGAAACCGGCCGAAGTCAGTTGCTGCTCCAGGGTCAAGCTACGCAGTTGCGCGTCGGCCAGTTGGCTGCGCACTTCCTTCTGATACTCCTCGCTGTGCTGCTGCAGCTTGAGGCGTGATTCAAGGATGCCCTGCTCCACGCGGCCGCTTTCACCGGCGTTCTGCGCCAGGTCCTGTTGCACCTGGGACAGTTGGCGCTGGTAATCAAGCAAGCGATTGCGCGGGATATAGCCGTTGTCGGCCAAGGGCTGCAGGTTGGCCAGTTGATCGCGCAGGGATTGGGCCTGGGCGGCCAAGTCACTGCGGGCGCGGCGCATGCCATTGAGTTGCGACGTGGCGCCGTCGATATTCGCGCGAATCCCGGCTTGTTCACGGGAAAACGCCTCGCGGCGGCTGCTGAACAGTTGGCGCTGGCCTTCAAGTACCAGGGCCAGGGCCGGCTCGGGGTTGGCGCTCAGTTCGGCCGGAAAGGTGATGCTGGAATGGTTGTCGCGCTCGCTCTGCCAGCGCGCCACGCTGGCCCAGGCCATGCGGTACTGGGCTTGCAGCGATTGCACATCGGCCTGGTTCTGGGTCTGGTCGAGGCGAAACAGCGGCTGGCCCTGTTTGACCCACTCGCCCTCCTTCACCAGGATCCGGCTGACCACGCCGGGGCTGAAGGTTTGCACGGCCTTGCGCTTGCCCGACACCACCACCGTGCCCTGCACCGGGATGCCTTGGTCCAACGGGGCCAGGCTGGCCCAGAGAAAGAAGCCGCCGGCGCCGACAATGGTCAGCAGCCAGCCCATTTTTACGAAAAAACCGGCGTCGCGTTGTTCAAAACGAGGCTCAACAGTAAGGCTGCTCATGCGCCTGGATTCCTTCCGGCTTGGTACTGACGGCTAAGGCTCACACCGGCCTTTTCTCGTGGTGCTTCCTGCTGCTGGCCCGACAACGCGCGCAGCACTTCTTGGCTCGGGCCGAAGGCCTGCAAGTGGCCTTCGCTGAGCACCAGCAACTTGTCGGCCTGGGCCAGTGCCGAGGAACGGTGCGTGACCAGCACCACGCTGCTGCCCTGGGCTTTCATCTGCACGATGGCGCTGGCCAATGCGGCTTCGCCGACGGTGTCGAGGTTGGAGTTGGGCTCATCCAGCACAATCAAGCGCGGGCCGCCGTACAGCGCGCGAGCCAGGGCCACGCGTTGCTTCTGGCCGCCGGACAGGCCGCCGCCGTTGTCGCCCAGCACAGTGTCGTAGCCTTGCGGCAGGCGCAGGATCAGTTCATGCACACCGGCCTGTTGCGCCGCTTGCACCACAAGCTGCGGGTCGGCGTCGCGAAACCGCGCAATGTTGTCGGCGATGCTGCCGCTGAACAGTTCGATGTCCTGGGGCAAGTAGCCGATATGCGGGCCGAGGTCATCACGGTCCCAGCGGTGAATGTCCGCACCGTCCAGGCGCACGGTGCCGGCCAGGGTTGGCCACACGCCTACCAGCACGCGGGCCAGGGTGGATTTACCCGAGCCCGACGCGCCGAGCACGCCAAGCACTTCGCCCGCGCCGAGGCTGAAGCTGACCTGATGCAAGGTCGCCATGCGCCGCCCGGGTGGGCCCGCGCTGACCTGTTCGAAACTGACCTGGCCCTTGGGTGCAGGCAGCGCCATGTGTTCGACTTCCGGCGGGAATTCACGCAGCAATTCGTCGAGCCGCTGGTACGCCAACTTGGCCGAACTCCACTGCTTCCACACCGCAATCAACTGGTCGATGGGGCTGAGCACGCGGCCCATGAGGATGGAGCCGGCGATCATCATCCCGGCGGTCATTTCGCCCTTGATCACCAGGAAGGCACCCAGGCCCAGCACCAACGATTGCAGGCACAGGCGCAAGGATTTGCTCAGCGAGGTGATCACCGAGCCGGTGTCGCTGGCCTTGTTCTGATAGCCGAGAAATTGCGAGTGCACCACGAACCAGCGCTTGCGCAACGCGCCGAGCATGCCCATGGCCTGGATCGTCTCGGCGTTGTGCAGATGGCTGGTGGCCAACTGGGTCGACTGCTGGGAAAAACCGCTCGCCTCGCCCAACGGCTTTTTGGTCAGGTATTCATTCAGGCAGGCCAGCGCGATCAGCAGCACCGCACCCGCCGTGGCCAGCACGCCGAGCCACACGTTGAAGAGAAAAATCACAAACAGGTAGATGGGAAACCACGGCGCATCAAAAAACGCGAACAGCGCAGGTCCCGTGATGAATTGGCGGATCGCGGTGAGGTCGCCCAGCGATTGCCCGGCGTGCCCCTGGCCACGTTGCAGGTTGCGTTCAAACGCGGCTTTGTAGACGCGCAAGTTGAAACGCCGCTCCAGCTGGCTGCCGATGCGGATCACGATAAAACTGCGAATGACTTCCAGCGTGCCGATAAACGCGAAGAAGCCCACGACCATCAGCGTCAACATCACCAGGGTGGTTTCATTCTGGGAGGACAACACACGGTCATACACTTGCAGCATGTAAATCGACGGCACCAGCATCAACAGGTTAATCAATGCGGTGAAAAAGCCGATACTGATCAAAATACTCTTGTATTCACCCAACGCCCTGAATAAGGGCGCAACCGCATGGGACTTCGCCATATCTTCTGATCTTCCCTGAAGCAAATTACGCACAACAGTTGCCCGAACCCTGGACAAGGGCGGCCAACTATTAAAATCGAGTTATATGCTTATAACTTTTAATTAAGGTGTTCGTTGCAGCACAACTTCCGGTATCGACGCCGTGTGGCCTTTATATTCACCGTCTTTTTCACGATTTAAATGGATAATGCCGGTGCCTTGGGCATTCATCAGCCAGATGCCGTCCGGGGTCGGCAACCAAGTCAGGGGTTTATCCCCCAGCCATTGTTCAGCGCAGACGACATCACCGGCCAGCGCGTTCGGCTGGTCCAACAGGTCCAGCGCGCACACCTGATCCTGCTGGTGCAACTGCCAGTGGCCGGCCAACTGGGCGGTGGTGGGTAAAACAAGACTGCTAGCCATTGCATGGGCTCCTGCCGACACGAACAACACCTGCGAAGCACAGGCGATCAAATGAGAAAAACGCGGCATTTTCTGCTCCATCCTAGAGCGCGGCGCCGGAGCGCCGCGCGCTTTTTACATCACGCTACGATGTCGCTGGCAACTGCCTGGCCAACGGTGGTGACGAGGAAATCCGCCACGCCGTGCCCGGAGAAGTCCACGGCCAAGGTGCCCAGGTTAGTACCCGAGGCATAGCTCAGCACAGCGTCGCCGGCGTGGCCGGTGAACGCGTTGACGAAGGTCAAGCCTGCACCTTTGGTGATGCCGGACAGGTCGATCTTGTCCGAACCCGAGGTGAAGTCAAAGATCTTGTCGGCAGCACCAGGCTTGGAGTCGGAGCTGGCACCGAACACGAAGGTGTCATTGCCGGCGCCGCCCCACAGCTGGTCCGCACCGCCACCGCCGTAGATGATGTCGTTGCCGGCACCGCCTTTGATGAGGTTGGCTGCGTTGTTACCAATGATCAGGTCGTTGCCCGAACCACCGAACGCGTTCTCGACGGTGACGCCCTTGGCGATGGACACGTTGCCCACCAGGCCGCCAACGTCGGAGAACGAGGCCTCATTGAGGTTGATCTTCTGGTTCTGGGTAAAACCGGAGAAGTCCAGGGTGTCGTTGCCGCCACCGTCCCATACCGAGAACACCAGCTTGTCGGCACTGGATGTGGCGCTGTAGAAATCACGCCCGGTGTTGGAGTTGAACCCGTAAGTGGTGTCACCGGCGCGGGTGTTGTAGTTGGCACCGTAGAGCTTCTGGATCGCGGCGATGTCGTCGATCAGCGGGCCTGAGGCGTAAGCTTCGACGCCGCCTTTGGTGAAGTTCTGGTTGGTATTGCTCTCGCTCCAGTAACTCATGACGCTGTAGCCGCGCGTGTCCTGTCCATAGTCCGCGTTTTTGTAGGTCGGGTTGCCGGTCCCGGCGTTGTAGTCGCCAGGGTGCGCCAGGCCCAGGGTGTGGCCGATTTCGTGGGTCAGGGTCTGCCGGCCATAGTTGTTCAGGTCCGGGGCCTTGTTCGGCGTGTAGCTGCTGTTGGTCAGGTACCACGACGTGCCGTCGTAGCCTGCGCCGGTGCCGGGCAGGTAAGCGAAGGCTGCAGCGCCGGCCTGGCCGCCGCTGTAGTTGCCGAAGGTCATGTGTGTGTCACCGCCCGAGGCGCTTTCGGTAAAGCTCACGTTGGCGACATCCGCCCAAGATTGCATGGCCAATACGGCCTGTGCTTTCTGCTGGGTGTTGAACTGGCTGAACCCGGAGATGCCATGCTTGTTCATGGTCGCCGAGCTGGCCGAGGTGAGGAAGGTGTAGGTCAGATCAATCTTGCCGTTGTGGTTCACGTCCTTGTAAGCGGCGCCATCGCGCAGCAGGTGGTCCGCTGCCTGGTCCACGGTAAAGGAGGGTTTGCCATTCACCGTGAGGTTGCCGCCACGGTCATACTGATGGCTAAAACTATCGATTTGCGAGTAAGCAGTGCTGGCTTGCGCGGCAGACACGATAGCTTTGTCTTTTACTTTTGACATAAACGTACTTCCTTGTTTGCAAGTGCATCAGTCTTTGGTCGATAGGAACCTCGCGGACGAGATCGTCCCATCACTCACCTCTTTTGAAGGCGTATCGAAACTGACACAACTTGAAATCTTTCGTCTACACATATTTCCGCAGCGAAAATGTTACACAGATTCAACTTAAGGAAGACCCGGGCAGTGTTTATTGGGGGCAATTGCTTTTGCCCATCGGCGGCGCACTGGGTGTTATTTAAATATTAAATACAGGTAAAGCCGCTCTAATTGAGCGGCCCACTTAAATAGTGGATCCACTATATTGTCACGGTGTCATTGGCAACATTAAAGAGCCACTACTTAGACTATTAATTAATGTTGTCCCCTATTACCGGGCCACACTCCAGCCGCTCTTGTGTAATGCCGCTAATAATGTCTCGCTCGCAAGCCCCGGCACCTTGACGCCTTCGTCGGTGCTCATGGCCTCGCCGGCCAGTATAGCGTTGATGATCGCCTCCTCCACCGCCTCCGCCGCCGCGCTGAACAGCGGCGAAATATGGTCGTTATTGACCATCTGCAACGCGGTGCTCAACGGCAAGCCTTTGCGCCCGTAATCCGCCGGTGGCAGGTTCTGGTTGCCGGTGGCGAACGCCAGGAACAGATCGCCGCTGGAATCCTCGGTGCCGCCACCCGTGCGCGCAATGCCAATGGCGGCGCGCTGCGCCAGGCGCTGGCACTGGTGCGGCAATAACGGTGCGTCGGTGGCGATGATCACCACAATCGAGCCCATGCCCGGCGTACCGCGCTCGGCAAACGGTGAAGGAATCTCCATCAAATGGCGGCCCACTGGGTAGCCATCGACCCGCAGCTCCTGGCGCTTGCCATGGTTGGCCTGCACCAGCACGCCGACGGTCCAGCCGCCCTGCGCGGCTGGCAAGCGCCGCGACGCGGTGCCGATGCCGCCCTTGAACTCATGGCAGATCATCCCGGTGCCACCGCCCACCGCGCCCTCCTGCACCGGCCCGCTTTCGGCATTGTCCAGTGCCTGGCGCACATGCTCAGGCTTGACGTGCTGACCCCAGATATCGTTGAGCAGGCCGTCATAGGTTTCCATCACCACCGGCATGCACCAATACACCGCCGGGTCCGCCAGGCGCTCGCGCTCCAGGGCGATCAAGGTGTCACGCACAATACCGATGCTGTGGGTGTTGGTGATCGCCACCGGCGTGGTCAGCAGCCCCGCCTCGCTGATCCACTCAAGGCCGGTGGCATCGCCGTTGCCATTGAGTACGTGGTAGCCGGCAAAACACGGCTGCTGGCGCGCCTCACCCGCGCGCGGCTGCACCAGCGTGACGCCGGTGCGCACCTGTTTGCCGTCGATACGCGTCTTGAGCGTACTGTGGCCGACCCGGACACCGGGAACATCGGTGATGGCATTCAATTCGCCGGGCGTGCCCAGCCCCAACGTGATGCCCATTTGACGTGCGCGCATACCCACTCCTTACAATTTCTGATACGCCGGACTCGACCGGCCACTGATGCAATACAAAATCACCGACAACGCCAGCAAGCCGATGATGATCATGATGTCGCGCATGGACGCCGCAGCGATCAGGGTCACCAACAGGTAGCCCGCGCCCAGCACGGCCAGCAAAGCCGGCAACGGCCACAACGGCATGCGATAGGGATGCTCGCGATCACGCAGCAACACCCGGCTCATCAGCGCGCTCAGCGCCACCACCAGGTACACCAGCATGATCAGCAACACACTGAACGAGGTCAGGTCCGCCAGGTTGGAGCTGAAACTCAGCAGCGCCGAGGGAACCGCCAGGAACAGTGTCGCCAGCCACGGCGAGTCCCAGCGCGGGTGGATCCGCGTAAACAGTGTGTTGATGCGCGGCGTCCACAGCGCGTCGCGGCCACTGCTGAACACCACGCGGCCAATCTGGATAACGATAGCCACAATCGCGTTGAACACGGAGAGGAAGATCCCCGCGCTGACCAAGCGCGACAAGGTTTCATTGCCATGGCTGGTCAGCAGGTAACCGATAGGGTCCGGGCTGCTGATCATCGCGCTCAGCGAGGGCGCGCCGATCAACAGTGCGGCGATCGGTACCAGCTCGATCACCACCACCAACCCCAGTGACCACAGCACGGCCTTGTGCACGCCTTTGCCGCCGCACTTCATGTCTTCGGCCAGCAATACGGCCGGGCCGTAACCGTTGTACGAGAACAGGCCGATGCCGACGGCACCGACCACCAACGCCCACGGCGCCAGGTGCAACACGCCGTTTTCGACGATTTGCGGCTCAAACAGCACGCTGGCCGGCTGTACCGGATTACCGAAGCCGATAAACACGATTACCAGCAACGCCGCGACTTCCAGCAGCAAGCACGTGCCGGTGATCCAGGCATTGAGCTTGATATTGAGGATGCCCAAGGCGTAGCTGCACACCACGATCACCAAAGCGACGGTTTGTGAGTCGAATTGGGTCCCCAGGGCAGTGTTCAGGTAGGTCGCGGCGCCCGTGGCCAAGACCGGTGGGATAAACAGCAACATCACCAGCACGGTCAAAAAGGTCGCATAACCGGCCATGCCGCCAAACACCCGCTTGGCGTACACATACTCACCGCCGGCGCTGTTATGCGCGCGGCCCAGTTCGGCGTAACAGAAAGCGAACATCAGCGCGAGCAAGGCGGCCATCACAAACGCGAGGAATACACCGCTGCCCGCTTGCTGGATGGCAAACGGCGCAATCACGAACACGGAACTGGCCGGCGTGACCGCGGAAACGGTGATGGCCACTACATCGAAAACGCTTAGGGTGGGTTTGAGCACGCCATTTGGCGCGTGGGAAGCACTCATATCGTTATCCTCTGTCGTTGTTTTTGGTAGGAGGCAGAAACGAAAGGTCGGGCTTTTGCGGGATATGTTTCCCACTGGATGACGGCAAAAGTAAACGCTGCGTTTACGCAGGCCAATTCCCCTATTGGCGTACTCCCCTTGACGGTACGCGTTAAAAGCCGAACCCTTGGCCGATCTTTTGCTGGCGGGAGCCTGTTACATGAGCCTGTTCAGAGAGGTCAGCATGCACGCAGGCCTGGGCCGCACCGTCGCGCACATCGGCACCGAACGGTTCTGGAAGCAGTTGGTGCTGTTACTGCACCAATGCCTGCCGTTCGATAACGCCCTGGCGATTTTCTACCCGCTGGATGGCCCGCCCCAGGCCTTGGAAGAATACGACGCCCAGCCCAGCAGCAAACCAGCGTCGATGCTGGTGTACCTCAATGGCTTGTATTTGCTCGACCCGTTTTACCAGGCTTGCCGCGAGGGCTATGCCAGTGGCGTGTACCGCCTGGAGGAAGTGGCGCCGGACCACTTTCGCCAAAGTGAGTACTTCCTCAACTACTTCCACGACAACGTTCTGGAAGACGAGGTGCAGTTCATTCTGCAATTGCCGGGTACGGGGACCTTGTCATTGTCGCTGGGCATGCAGCGCCGCTTCAGCTGTGAACACACCGGGCTGATGACCACGCTGGCGGCGTGGGTGCTGCCGTTGATGCAGCAGCATTGGCAGCAAAGCACCCAACGCGCACCGGCCATGGACAGCCAGATCCGCGATGCGCTGAGCCATTTCGGCAGCGGCGTGCTCTCGGACCGCGAACTGGAAGTCGCACGGCTGGTGCTGCGCGGGTTCTCGTCCAAGGCCATGGCTGAACGCCTGAAGATCTCGCCGGACACGGTGAAGGTGCACCGGCGGCATCTGTACGCGAAGCTGGATATTTCGTCACAGCCGGAGCTGTTTTCGTTGTTTATCCAGTCGTTGGGGCATGATTTGGAAAATCCCTGATTGCGCGCGCGTTTGTGATGAGCAGGCCGATTTTGGCTGGCGAGCTTCTTTAGGCGAGCGGGCTTGCCCGCGAAAGCGGTGGGTCAGTCAACATCCATGTTTGCTGGGCCGACGTCATCGCGGCATAGGTATCTACACATCTTTTTATGGGTTGAATTCTTTGGTTTTCGCGGGGGCGCGGGGTACATATCCGTTTCTGCGGTAACGGCTGATATGGGTTCCGCCCTTACGGCCAGCCCTTTCAAGGTCTTTGGAAAAAGCCTCAAAAAATGATCATTTTTTGACCAAGAGAGATGCTGACTGAACCAAATTCAACTCGTTTTTTTCTTAATTTCAGCCTGGAATTGGCGTAGGACGCGATTTAGGCAAAGACCTTGAAAGGGCTGGC